>JBEKNW010000164.1:0-10284 GCA_049522435.1 Xanthobacteraceae bacterium | reverse complement strand
TCATCCGCGACGAGCAAGCCAAGGGCAAGCTCGTCGCCATGTGCGGCGACGGAACCAACGATGCGCCGGCGCTGGCGCAGGCCGATGTCGGCGTCGCCATGAACACCGGCACCCAGGCCGCGCGCGAAGCCGGCAACATGGTCGACCTCGATTCCAACCCGACCAAGCTGATCGAGATCGTCGAGATCGGCAAACAGCTCTTGATGACCCGTGGCGCGCTGACCACATTCTCGATCGCCAACGACGTGGCGAAATATTTCGCCATCATCCCGGCGATGTTCGTTGCCTTTTACCCGCAACTGCAGACGCTGAACATCATGCGGCTGGCGACGCCGCAGAGCGCCATCCTCTCGGCGATCATCTTCAACGCGCTGATCATCATTGCGCTCATTCCTTTGTCGCTGAAAGGCGTGCGCTATCGTCCGATCGGCGCCGGACCGCTGCTCCGCCGCAACCTCTGGATCTACGGCGTCGGCGGCGTGATCATCCCATTCATCGCCATCAAGGCCATCGACCTCGTCGTCATCGCCTTGCATCTGGCCTAAGGAGAAGACTCACATGTTGCGCGAAATCCGTCCGGCGATCGTCGTTCTCGTCGCCCTGACGCTCATCACCGGGTTGGTTTATCCGCTGGCGATAACCGGGATTGCCCAAGTCATTTTTCCTTACCGGGCGCAAGGAAGCCTGATTGAACGCGATGGCAAGGTTGTCGGGTCCGAGTTCATCGGTCAGCAATTCACCAGCGACAAGTACTTTCACGGCCGGCCGTCGGCAACAACTGCACCCGATCCCGCCGATCCGAGCAAGACCGTGGCCGCACCCTACAATGCTGCCAATTCCGGTGGATCGAACCTTGGACCCTCCAACAAGGCGCTGATCGACCGGGTGCAGGGTGACCTCGACAAGCTCAAGCAGGAGAACCCGTCGGCCCCCGTCCCGGCCGATCTGGTTACGACGTCGGGCAGCGGGCTCGATCCGGAAATCTCGCCCGAGGCTGCCTACTTCCAGGTCCCCCGTGTTGCCAAAGCGCGCAACTTGGCGGAAGATCAGGTGCGTCAGCTCGTCAGCGATCACGTCGAGGGTCGCTCCCTCGGTCTTTTGGGCGAGCCACGCGTAAACGTCCTGCTGCTCAATCTCGCGCTCGACCGGTTGTCCGCCGGATAGGGCAGCAGCTCCGGAAACATCGGGACATCTGATAAGTGATGGCGGATCAGCGGCGCGATTCGGAACGTCGACCCTCGCCGGAAGCCCTGCTCGAAGCGGCGCGCCGCGAAGAGAGCCGCATCGGCAAGCTCAGAATCTTCGTGGGCGCCGCGCCCGGCGTAGGCAAGACCTACGAAATGCTGCAGCAGGCCCGTGCCCGCAAGAAAGACGGCTACGACGTCGTCGTCGGCATCGTCGAGACCCACGGACGCAAAGAGACCGAAGCGCTGTTGGAAGGCTTGGAAGTCGTTCCGCGCCAGCGCATCGAATACAAGGAACAGTGGCTCGAGGAAATGGACCTCGATGCCATCATCGCCCGCCGACCGCAGATCGTTCTCGTCGATGAGCTCGCTCACACCAACGTCGAAGGCAGCCGTCACCCGAAGCGCTATCTCGACGTCGAAGAGCTGATGAGTCACGGCATTGACGTCTACACGACGGTCAATATCCAGCACATCGAGAGCCTCAATGACGTGGTCGCGCAGATCACGCATGTGCGCGTGCGCGAGACGGTGCCGGATGCTGTGTTCGACCGCGCCAATGCCGTCGAACTGGTCGACCTGACGCCCGACGATCTGATCCAGCGACTCAAGGAAGGGAAGGTCTACGTCCCCAAGCAGGCCGAGCGCGCGCTCGAGCATTTCTTCTCTCCGGCCAACCTGACCGCGCTGCGCGAACTCGCTTTGCGCCGCACCGCCGAACGGGTCGACGAGGAATTGCTCACGGAAATGCAGGCGCACGCGATCCAGGGCCCCTGGGCGGCCGGCGAGCGCATCCTGGTGTGCATCAGCGACGATCCGCGTTGCGCCGGCCTCGTCCGCTATGCCAAGCGGCTCGCTGACCGCCTGCATGGACCGTGGATGGCGCTCTATGTCGAGGGGCGGCGCAGCTTGCAGCTCTCGGAAGTAGAGCGCGACCGCATCGCCGACACGCTGCGGCTCGCCGAGGCGCTCGGCGGCGAAGCCATCACGCTTCCAGGCGGTGATCGGCACATCGCCGACGACGTGATCCGCTACGCGCAAGCAAATAATGTGACGCAAATCGTGATTGGCAAGTCGGAGCGTGCGCGCTGGTTCGAGATCTTGCACGGCTCCGTGGTCCACGATCTCGTCCGCCGTTCCGGCAACATCAGCGTTCACGTCATCGCCGGCGATACGATTGCCGGCCAGCCGATTCCGAAAAAGTCGATCCGAACCGCCGAGCGCGACGAGACGTTCAATCCGCGCCCGTATGTTTTTGCGCTGGTGGCGGTGGCATTGGCCCTTGCTTGCTCGGAAGCGATCGAGCCTTGGTTCGGCGTCGAGAATGTCAATCTGGTATTTCTGACGGCTGTCGTCGGAGTTGCGGTACGCCTTGGCCTGTGGCCATCGCTGTTGGCGAGCGTAGCGTCCTCGCTCGCTTACAGCTACTTCTTCCTGCCGTCGATACAGGAGTCCATGATCACCGCCACGACCAACGTTGCAGCCTTCGCCTTCTTCACGCTCGTGGCCATCATCGTTTCCACTGTCGCCGCGCGCGGCCGCACCCAGGCGATGGCGGCGCTGGATCGCGCCCGCACCACCGAGTCGCTCTATACGTTCAGCCGCAAGCTCGCGGGCGCCGGTACGCTCGACGATGTGCTGTGGGCGACCGCTTATCAGACCGCGCTGATGTTGAAAGTGCACGTCGTGCTGCTGCTGCCCGAGGGCGGCTCGATCGCGGTGAAGGCGGGCTACCCGCCGGAGGACATCCTCGACGACGCCGATCTCGCCGCGGCGAAATGGGCCTGGGAAAACGACCGCGCCGCCGGCCGCGGCTCCGATACGCTGCCCGGCGCCAAGCGCTTGTTCCTGCCGATGCATACCGGGCGCGGCGCCATCGGCGTCATGGGCATCGACAGCGACAAGCCGGGCCCGCTGCTCACGCCCGATCAGCGGCGGCTGCTGGATGCGCTGCGGGACCAGGGAGCGCTTGCGATCGAGCGCGTGCGACTGGTCGAGGAGATGGACCGCGTCGAACGCACCGCCGAAACCGAACGGTTGCGCTCGGCCCTTCTCACCTCGATCTCGCATGACTTGAAGACGCCGCTTGCATCCGTGCTCGGGTCGGCGGGAACGCTGCGCGATCTCGGCGAAAAGCTCAGCGATGCCGAGAAGGCGGACCTGCTGGCGACGATCATCGACGAATCCGAGCGGCTCAACCGCTTCATCGCCAACCTGCTCGACATGACCAAGCTCGAATCCGGCGCCATCGCGCCGAATGTCGCGCTGCACGATATCGGCGAAATCATCGGCAGCGCATTGCGCCGCGCGAGCCGCATCCTGTCGCGGCACAACGTCGAGCTCGAGCTGGCGTCGGATTTGCCGATGCTCGAACTCGATGCGGTGCTGTTCGAACAGGTCTTGTTCAATCTCCTCGACAATGCCGCGAAATACGCTCCGCCGGAGACGACAATCCGCATCCAGGACTGGCGCAGCGGGGACTCCGTCTGCCTGCGCGTTCTCGATGAAGGAAGCGGCATTTCCTCCACCGATCTCGAGCACATATTCGACAAGTTCTACCGGGCGCAGAAAACGGACCAGGTTCGCGCCGGCACCGGGCTTGGGCTCGCGATTTCGCGCGGTTTCGTGGAAGCCATGCATGGCACTATCGTCGCAACAAACCGCATCGACCGCACCGGAGCTGCGTTCACGATCAGTCTGCCGATCCCGCAGCAACGGCAACGCCTGGACGCCGCCGCGTGAGTGCCGCTCCGCTCCGCGTGCTGGTGGTCGATGACGAGCCGCCCATTCGCAAGCTCCTGCGCATGGGCCTGACCGCCCAGGGCTATCAGACCCTTGAGGCGCCCAATGGCAAGGCTGCGCTCGAACTCCTCAGCGAGGCGCCGGATTTGATCATTCTCGACCTCGGCCTGCCCGATACGCATGGACACGAGCTGCTCAGGACGATCCGCGCGCGCAACGAGAGCGTCCCCATCGTTGTCTTGTCCAGCCGCGGCGACGAGGCCGGCAAAGTCCAAGCGCTCGATCTCGGCGCGGACGATTATGTGACCAAGCCGTTCGGGATGGACGAACTCCTCGCCAGGATGCGAGCGGCGCTGCGTCACCAATTGCAGATCCACGGCGAACGGCCGGTCTTCCGCCTCGGCGAACTCTCCGTCGATCTCGTCCGCCGCGTCGTCAAGGTCGGCGACCGGGAGGTAAAGCTTTCGCCTAAGGAATACGACCTCCTGCGGGTCCTGGTTCAGCATGCGGGCAAGGTGCTCACGCATAAATTCTTGCTCGGCGAGCTGTGGGACGATTTGACCGACGCCCAGTATCTTCGGGTTTATGTCCGTCAGCTCCGGCAAAAGATCGAAGCCGATCCCGAACAGCCTCAGTACATCCTCACCGAAACAGGCATCGGCTATCGGCTGCGCGCTCCCGATTGAGCTTCCGTGATTGCAGCTTCAACGCTCAATCCAATGCATTCGATGTGGTGTCGCTCGCTATGAAAATTTCCGACTTCCTCTCTTCGACCGACGTGACGACAGATATCGTTGCCTCCGACAAGCAACAGCTCTTGGCGGAGCTGGCGCGCAAAGCCGGGTCGGTCCTTGACCTGCCGCCGGATTACATCCTCTCCGAACTCGTCAAGCGCGAGGAACTTGGATCGACGGGGATGGGAGGCGGCGTGGCGATACCGCATGCACGATTGCACCAAGTCAACAAGCCATCCGGGATGCTGGTTCGTCTCAGGAAACCCATCGACTTCGATGCCGTCGATGGAAAGCCGGTCGACACCGTTGTCCTGCTGCTGCTTCCGGACGCGCCGGACGGCGACCGGCTTGGCGCGCTGGCGTGCATCGCGCGCAAGCTGCGGGACCCGGCGATCATTGCCGCTCTGCGGCGCGCGCGTGACGGTGCGGAAATATACCGCACGCTGACCGCCGATTGACCAGAGAGAGAGAGCGCCGGCGAGCGAGCCGTCGCCATTGCCGGCCGCCTAGCCGCGGACCATATTGGGTGCCGAGGTTCGAGCAGGGGAAGGAAACAGCCCATGGCCGATGATCTCGTTTTCTACACGCATCCGCGGTCGCGCGGTCGCATCGTGCGCTGGATGCTCGAGGAAATCGGCCATCCCTATCGCACCGAAGTGCTCGACTACGGCACCACCATGAAGGCGCCTGCCTATCTCGCCATCAACCCGATGGGCAAGGTGCCGGCGCTGCGGCATGGCGGCATTGTGGTGACCGAGACGGCCGCCATTTGTGCCTTTCTCGCCGATGCATTTCCGCAGGCCGGCCTGGCGCCGCCCGCGGGCGATCGGCTGCGCGGCCCCTATTACCGGTGGCTGTTCTTCGCCGCCGGGCCGGTCGAGGCGGCGGTGAGCAATAAGGCCTTCGGCTTCGTGGTGCCGCCGGAACGCGAAGGGACTGTCGGTTACGGCAGCTTCGAGCGGGTCATGAAGGTGCTTGAAGAGGCGGTGTCGCGCGCCGATTATCTGGTCGGCGACGGTTTCACCGCTGCCGATGTCTATGTCGGCACGCAGATCGGATTTGGCCTGATGTTCGGGACGATCGAAAAACGCCCCGCCTTCGAGCGCTACTGGCAACGGATCAAAGCTCGCCCGGCATACGCGCGCGCGCGCGAGATCGACGACGCCCTGATCGCAAAGCAGAAGGCGGCGAGTTGAGAGACTGCAAATCCATTTTTCACCTAAAAGGCCGAAGCGTCGGCGAAGCCCGTGAGTTGAGGGCTTCGGGTCGAGGCCCTGCAAGCCGATCAACCAGCGGTAAATGGCCGGGTGTGCCCCGAAACCCGACGTAGTTTCAAGAAGCCCATTCCGACGCCTTGGGCCAGGAACGGACTCATGCACTGCAACATGATCGGCGAGCCGCTCACCCCTATCGCCCCGTGCTTCTCTTGATCTCCGATCACAAATAGAAAGACCGCCTCGCGATGGTCTCTCCTAAATCCCATGCAGATTCTTTGTTCAGGCCGCGAGAGCAGCAGCGTTCTTTCTTCGTCCCGCGATAAGCAAGAAAGCCGAGACCGACGAAGCCAGCAATCAGCATCGTCGAACGTCGAGCAGCGGGTTGATCGTCCCCGGTAACCGAGGACCATGACGCAACCACGTCACCGATTTTAACGATGCGTGCTCAGCAGCGCGCCGTGCCGTAAGCATATTGCTTAAGGTTGACGAGAAAATTCATAGAGATTTCGAGACCCAATGAATTGCTACTTCCGCAGCTTCGAATATTGTTTGTGATGAGCGCGCAGCCAGGATTAAACGCGCACCCGGCAGCAACCTCATTTGGGAATGATCGCTACGCAGGATGCATCGATGAATTCAGATGAGGTTCGACGACGGGCAGGAAATAGTTTCAAGCAGGAGATGCGATGGGTGTTCGCAGGAAATAACGAAGAGTACAAAGGGAAGATGTCATGACAATGAGACAGACTATCCTGACGGGCCTGGCAGCGGCCAGCCTCGTTCTCGCAAGCGGACCGGTTTTTGCCGCAGGTCAATACGGACCTGGCGTCAGCGACACCGAGATCAAGATCGGCAACACGATGCCCTATAGCGGCCCGGCTTCGGCCCTCGGCGCCATCGGCAAGGCAGAGGCCGCCTACTTCGCGATGATCAATGACCAGGGCGGGATCAACGGCCGCAAGATCAACTTCATCAGCCGCGACGACGGCTACAGCCCGCCGAAGACTGTCGAAATGGTGCGCAAGCTGGTCGAGGAAGACCAAGTGCTGCTGCTGTTCAACACGCTCGGCACGCCGCCCAACACGGCGATCCACGGATACCTCAACGACAACAAGGTGCCGCAATTGCTTGTCGCCAGCGGCGCCAATCAGTGGAACGATCCCAAGAACCATCCCTGGACGACGGGCTGGCCGCCCAGCTATCGCGTCGAGGCGCGCATCTATGCCCGCTACATCCTCAAGAACCTGCCTGATGCAAAAATCGCAGTGCTCTATCAGAACGATGATTTCGGCAAGGACTACCTCATCGGCCTGCGCGAAGGGCTGGGCGATAAGGCGGACAAGATGATCGTAGCCACTCAGACCTATGAGACCACCGATCCGACCGTCGATTCGCAAGTCGTGGCGCTGCAGGGAAGCGGTGCCGATGTTCTGCTGACGGCCGCCGTTCCCAAATTCGCCGCCCAGGCGATTCGCAAGATCTTCGACATCGGCTGGAAACCGACGCACTTCCTGACCAATGTATCGATTGCGGTCAAGGCGGTGATGCAGCCCGCCGGGCCCGAAAAGGCCGTCGGCGTCATCTCGGCGGGCTACCTCAAAGAGCCCACCGATCCGCAGTGGCAGGACACGCCCGAATACAAGGAATGGCTGGCCTGGATGAAGAAATATAATGCATCGGCCAATCTCGCCGATTTCTTCACCGTCTACGGTTACTCCGCGGCGCAGACCATGGTCGCCGTGCTCAAGGCGAGCGGCGACAATCTCACCCGCGACAGCGTGATGAAAGAGGCGGCCAGCATTCACGACCTGAAGCTGCCGATGCTGCTGCCGGGCATCACCGTCTCGACCAGCGCCGACGATTTCGCCCCGATCAAGCAGATGCAATTGGAAAGGTTTGACGGCGCCACCTGGCAGCTGTTTGGCGAAGTGATCTCGGGATTCGGCAGCTAAGCAACAGCGTCAGCCGACAGCGCCGTTTGCGATATCGGTGTGCGCGGCCTATCGGGTCATACCGAGCGCGCAAGCAGCGAGCGTGAGCAATCCCGCTGCCGTAACGGTGCCCTGTCGCGATGGCGCCCAACGATGCGCGAAGGCGAACCGTGCCGCGATGGTCAGCGCGCGCAAGCAGGTCGCCTTGCCACGCGGCCATCGTACAAACTGCGCCTTAGCGATATAAGCCATTGTTGGGTCTGACATCTCGCGCTTGATCACATCGCCATGTCGAACGAAACTTTCGATTTTGTCATTTGCGGCGCTGGATCCGCCGGCTGTGTTCTTGCCGATCGGCTCTCGCAGGATGGGCGTTATAGCGTCTGTGTCCTGGAGGCGGGCGGCATGGACAACTGGATTTGGTTCCATATTCCGGTCGGCTATTTGTTTGCAATCGGAAATCCGAAGTCAGACTGGTTATTCAAGACTGAACCGGAACCGGGGCTCAACGGGCGCAGTCTGGATTATCCGCGCGGCAAGGTTATCGGCGGTTCATCCGCCATCAATGCGATGCTTTATATGCGGGGACAAGCGAGCGACTATGACGGCTGGCGTCAAATCGGCCTTCCAGGTTGGGGGTGGGAGGATGTTTTGCCCTACTTCATGCGCCAGGAGGACTATTTCCTGGGCGCAAATGAATTCCACGGCGCAGGTGGCCAGTGGCGCGTCGACAAGCCAAGGCTCTCGTGGAAAATTCTTGACCGTTTCATCGACGCCGCAGAACAATCGGGAATTCCGCGCACGCGCGACTTCAATACCGGAAACAACGAGGGCTGCGGCTATTTCAATCTAAACCAGAAATACGGTCGGCGCTGGTCAGCCGCCCGCGGCTTTTTGAAACCCGCGCTCACGCGCGCAAATCTATCGCTGCGGACAAATGTGCTTATCGATCGTCTGACCCTCGACGGCAAGCGGGTGACCGGCGTGATTGTTCGCCAGGGCTTAAACGAACAGGCGATTGGTGCTCGATTTGGCGTCATGCTGGCGGCCGGCTCCGTGGCATCGTCCGCCATCCTCGAACGTTCAGGGATTGGCCGTGCCGAAATTCTACAGCCGCTCGGCATTGAAGTTCGACACGCACTGCCGGGGATCGGAGAAAATCTGCACGACCATCTTCAAATCCGTCCGATCTTCAAGGTCTCCGGCGTCAAGACAATGAACACCGAGTACAAGTCGCTCTTTAAACGCGCCCGGATGGGCGTCGAATATGCGCTGTTTCGGACCGGGCCTTTGACGATGGCACCTCCGCTCGGAGCCCTCACGCGCACATCCCCGGAATATGCAACGCCGAATGTGCAATTCCATATCATGCCGCTTTCGCTCGAGAAATTCGGCGAGTCGTTTCATCCTTTCGATGCAATCACGGTCAGCGTATGCAATCTGCGGCCGACAAGCCGCGGCTCCGTTCATTTAAGGTCGCGCGACCCGTGCGCCGCGCCGATCATCCGACCCAATTACCTTTCGACGACCGAGGACCGACGGATTGCCATCGATTCTCTTCGTTTGGCTCGTCGCATCGTTGCGGCGCCGGCACTCGCCCGATACCGGCCGCAGGAGTACAAGCCGGGCGCGCATCTGACGTCCGACGATGAGCTTGCCAAGGCCGCGGGCGATACGTCGACCACCATTTTCCATCCGGTGGGAACGGCAAAGATGGGAACGGATAACGATCCGATGGCGGTCGTCGATCCGAGGCTGCGCGTGCGCGGTCTCGACGGCGTACGAGTCATTGATGCTTCGATCATGCCACGTATCACCTCGGGCAATACCAATTCGCCGACGATGATGATTGCTGAGAAGGGCGCCGAGATGGTGTTGCAGGACGCCGGCATATAGCGCGGCTGGTCGCGGCCGAAGGGCGGATGCCGCCGCACAAATCAACATTGTCTCGACTGCTGCGATGCATAATCCGCTTCCGCTTAGGGTCACTCGCGACCGAGCCGGTCAACGCCATGTGGCCATCTATTTCCGCAATGCCCCGAAACCGGACGCCACCATGGTTTGGGGCGGCGATGTGCCAAATGTTCAAACTCTCTTCATTCGATCACCTTGTCGGCGTGATACGCGCGCGCGCGAGATCGACGACGCGCTGATCGCAAAGCAGAAGGCGGCCGGCTGACGGCAAATTAGATGTGTGAATACGATAGCCGCAGCGCGGCGGCGGGGGGACGGCCCGCAACAGCGGTGGAGGGGGCGTCGGACGCAAAGCAGCACCCATCGTTCTCGCGGCGCATCTGCGCCCGAGTTATGCCAACGCCATTCACAAAATCGTCCCGCGGAGCAGGATCGCGTCACGCCTAAGGCGGCGGTGGGACCGGCCTTCGGCTCGATCATGCCCTGCGAACAAGTAGCCCGGATTGAGCGTCAGCGAAATCCGGGAACGAATGTCCGGCTCGGATGCCGCTCCCGGGTTTCA
>JBEKNW010000163.1:0-10505 GCA_049522435.1 Xanthobacteraceae bacterium | reverse complement strand
GCTGCGGTCGTAACGCCTACGGTTCTGTGCCGTCCACATCGGTGACCCCTCCTCGAATCAGGCCACCACCCTTGAATCACAACTGATTCAGGAGACTCAATATGATTCCGGACAGACACTTACGGATGTTGAGGATGGCCAGTTCTGCATTCGGCAGCCGCGCCATTTGGGCTCACCGGCCCTCGCGCGCCCAGGTTCCGGCGAGACTGCCGAGCAGGAGCAGGAGACCCAAAAGGCCGGCGAAGACCGGCAGCACGCCGATGCCGCGGACCACGCTCGCGTCGCGCATTTTCAGGCCGATCCAGTCGTCGCCCTTGTAGGTGTCGCCGGAGCGCACGGCGAGGATGCGCGGCACGCTGACGCCGCCGCCGCTGCCGTCATCGAGCCGGCGTGAATCGCCGCCGGTCGCCGCCGCGATGGGTTCGAGCACCTCGGTCGTGGAGGTCACCTGCGCGAACTCGCGCGGATTGGCCGGGCCGATATTGACCAGAGCATTGAGCTTGCCATCAGTCGCGCGCCACAGGCCCAGCTCGTTCGCCGGAACGCTGCTTTGCCACACGCCCGGTTCGGTCGCCGCCAGCTTGAGCGTGCGCGTCGATCCCGAGGGCGAGGTCAGCGTCACCTCGGAGACCTCTTCCGCCATGGTCTGCCGCCGCACCAATAGGTCATGCCCGCTGACGATCAGCCGCAGCGCCTCCTCCTCGAGATCCGGTTCTTTCATCAACCAATGTGAGAGCCGGCGCAGCAGATCGAGATGTGGGCCGCCGCCTTCGAATCCGCGCGCCCACAGCCAGATGTGGTCGGAGAGAAGCAGCGCCACGCGTCCCTCGCCCTCGCGCGAGAGGACGAGCAACGGCTTGTTGTCCGGCCCCTGCATCACGGCCGTGCCGGTGGCGTTCCCGGTATCGACGAGGCGGAACCATCGGCTCCAGTGCGGCGGATCGCTGTCGGAGCCTTCGAGGTCGCGCGTCACCGGATGACGCTTGCCAAGCTCGGTGAGGCGGGCGTGAAAGCCCCGTTCGGTGACGTTGCCGTTCGGCTCTGCGGGCAGGATGGCGTCGAGCGGCGTGCGCCAAATGCTCGTCGGGCTCGCATAATCGGGGCCGGCCGCCACCAGCACCGCGCCGCCATCGCGCACGTAGCGTGTGATGTTGTCGAAATAGATGATCGGCAGCACGCCCTGGCGCGCGTAACGGTCGAAGATGATGAGCTGGAACTCGCCGATCTTCTGTTGAAACAGCTCGCGCGTCGGAAATGCGATCAGCGACAATTCGTTGATCGGGGTGCCGTCCTGCTTCTCCGGCGGGCGTAAAATGGTGAAATGCACGAGATCAACGGAGGCGTCCGACTTGAGCAAGTTGCGCCACGTCCGCTCCCCGGCATGCGGCTCGCCGGAGACCAGGAGCACGCGCAGCTTGTCGCGCACGCCGTCGATCGTGACCACGGCGCGGTTGTTGACGAGAGTGAGCTCGCTTGCGAGCGGGGAAGCTTCGATCTCGACGATGTTCGGCCCGCCGTGAGGAATCGGGATATCGACGCGCTGCGGCGCGCCGACCGGGACGGTGCGCGTTTCGACGACGTCGCCGTCACGGCGCACCGTCACCGCGGCGGTCCGCTCGTTGGCGCCCTGATCCGCGACTTGATAGGTGATGGTCTGCGACTGGCCGACGATGCCGAAGCGCGGCGCGGCGATGAGCGCAACGCGGCGGTCGCGCTCATCTTTGCTGCCGGTGATGAGCGCGTGAACGGGCGCGGCGAAGCCGAGCGCGCCGGCGTCCGCGGGTACATCGTGGACGCGCCCATCGGTGATCATGATGGCCCCGGCGATGCGATCAGAGGGCACGTCGGCGAGGCTCGCGCCGAGCGCGGCGAACAGTCGCGTGCCATCGGTCTCCCCGTCCGACTGCCCGGCCTCGACTACGCGCACGTCGAGCCCGGGAATGCGGCTCAAGCGCTCGACTACCCCGGCGCGCGCGGCTTCGGTCTGCCGCGCGCGGTCGCCGAAATTCTGGCTCGGACTTTTGTCGACCACGACGACGGCGACCGAGCTGAGCGGGTCGCGGTCCTCGCGCGTGAGCGAAGGATTCGCCAGCGCGAGCACGATGAGCGCGAAGGCAAGCGCGCGGACGGCGGCGCCGCGGCTGCGCGATACCAAGAGCAGCAACGACAGGATGACAGCCGCGGCGATGGCCGCCCACAGAACCTGGGCGCCGACGAGCGGGGCGAATGCAACGCCGAGGTTCATGGTCAACACACCATTGTTCGGACGTAACCGGCGCGCGAATAGGCCAGAATGTTCTTATCGCGCGTCATCAGCACCATGCGGGCTTCGCGAATTGAGCAGTAGGCCTTCTTCCGCATTCCACTTGTCGTCGGATGGCGCCGTGAGGTCAGTGCCCGGCAGGATCGTGACCGTGCCGGCCATGCAGCCCCAGGGATCGCGTTTTTGCGGCGGTGCCGCAGGCGGAAGAGACTGTGCATCATCTTTGCTCATGGCGATCTCTTCATCGAATCCCAGGACCCATTTCTACTGCCCCAGCCGCTCAAGCAGTGCCGGCACGTGTACCTGGTCTGCCTTGTAGTTGCCGGTGAGCGTGTACATGACGATGTTGACGCCGGCGCGGAAGGCGAGCTCGCGCTGGCGTGGCTCGCCCTCGACCATCGGCAGCACGGGCTGGCCGTCGGGTCGCATCGCCCAGGCGGCGGCCAGGTCGTTCGAGGTGATGATGATCGACGATACGCCGTCGCCGCCGCGGGCTGGCCGGCGCGACGCCTCTTCGTCCTCGTTCACCGCCGGCAATGCCTCGACCCAAAGCTGGCCGGAATTGAAGCGGCCGGGGAAGTCGCGCAACAGATAGAACGTCTTGGTCAGGACGTGATCGCGCGGCACCGGCTCGAGTTCGGGGATATCGAGCGAGGCCAGGATTTTGCGCAGTTCGAGCATGCCCGGGCTGCGCGTCTCGCCGCCCGAGCCGGGCGGCGCTACGACGGCATCGCGGGTATCGAACAGAACGGTGCCGCCCTGCTTCATGTAGGAATCGATGCGCTTGAGCGTCTCTTCGGAGGGACGCGCGGCGCCGGGCACGATCGGCCAATAGATCAGCGGATAGAAGACAAGCTCATCGCGCGCGACGTCGAGCCCGATCGGCTCTCCCGCCTCGAGCGCAGTGCGCTGAGCCAGGAAGAGCGTGAGGCCGCCAAGGCCGGCCTTGCTGATCGAATCGACGTCGCGGTCGCCGGTGACGACATAGGCGAGCTTGGTTTCGAGTGCCGAGCGCGGCGCATCCGTACTCTGCGAATCCTCGGCGCCTGCGCGCGGGACCGCGAGCGCGAGCATCGAAAGGACAAGCACCACCGCGGCAGCGGCACGCGAAAAACGCGGGATGAGCCGCGCCATGCCGCCGCCGAGGTAAAGGACGATCAGCGTGTCGAGCACGAAAAGGCCGAGCGCGGCGAGGAGGATCGGGCCGCGCAAATCCTGCGGCTCGCTCTTGCGGTAGATTTCATGGCCGGCAGAAGCGAGTGCGGAGAAATCGAGCGGCGCCAGGCGGTCGGCGGCGGAAAGCGTGTTCACGGCCAAGAGATTCTCCGGCGGGCCATAAAAGCCGGGCGGATGGTCGGCGGTGGCGCTTCCCGAAAAATCCGTCGGCACCGGCCGGGCGGTCGACGGCGGCGCGACGAAGCTGCCGAAGCCGTCGAGCACGCGGCTCGGCGCCACCGCCTCGTGCACATTCCTGGTCGTCCGACTGCCGGTCTCGGCGACATTCGTGGTGGCGGCAAGCGCGACGATGCGCTTGAGCATTTCCACGAAGGCGCCGGAGAGCGGCAAATCCGACCAGCGGGTATCGCCGGTGACGTGGAACAGCACGATCAGACCCTTGCCGCGCCGCGCGGCGGTGACGAGCGGAGTACCGTCGGCAAGTGTCGCCCAGGTATTCTCCGTCAGAGCAGAATCGGGCTCGGCCAGCACCTGCCGGCTGACGGTCACGTCGTTGGGCACGGTCATGCCATTGAATGGGCTCTCGCGCGAAAACGCGGCGAGCGGCTGCGGCTTGTCCCAGCTCAAACTGCCGCCAAGGGTGCGACCGCCACGGCGCAGCCGCACCGGAACGAGATCGTCGTCGGAGGCCGCGAGCCGCGGACCGGCGAAACGCAGCAGCACGCCGCCATCCTCGACCCAGCGAGCAAGGCGGTCATGCGCCTCGCCGGCGACGTTGCCGACATCGGCGAGGATCAGCATGGGCAAGCGCTGATCGAGGAAATGCGCCACTGCCTCGGCCGGCGACTCGCCTTGGGCGAGCCGTAGATCGGCGAACGGCCCGAGCGCCCGGGCGATGTAATAGCTTGACGACAACAGCGGCTGCGAAGTGTCGGCGGTCGCGCCGGAAACGATGCCGACGGTGCGGCGGCTCCAGCGCTTGTCGAGCAACTGCACCGCTCCGGCGGAGCGCTCGCCGGCGATCTCGATCCGCGCAATATCGTTGCGAATTTCGACCGGCAGATCGAATTGCGCCTCGGTTTCGCCATCTGCCGGCTTGAAAGCAAACGAAGCCTCGCCGAGCGGCAGGCCCTTGAGGTCGAGTGCGCGCACCGTGCCCGTCTCAGCCGCGCCCGCGGCGGCGCGCAGCACCTTCACGCTCAGCGCGCCGGCCGCATTGTCGGCCGCGGTAAGTGCACGCGACCCCGGAATGCCGCCGGCGACGATGGTCATCGCACGAGTGTCGAGCGTCTGCGCGAGGCCTGTTATGAACTCGCCGCCGCGGCCGAGATCGATAGCGTCGGAGAGCCAGACGAGCTCGACATCGTGCGCGTCGGCGAGAAACCGCGCGATCGCGGGCAGCGCCTCGGAGCGTTCGACCGTGTGCGGCTTCGGCTTGACCTGGTGCAGCCGCACGCGCGCCGAACCCGCCGTCGCGAAGGAAATGTCGCGCGTGCCCTCGGAGAGGGGAATGAGCGCCACCGCGCGATGATCGTTCTCCGCGCGCGCGATGATGTCGTCCGCGGTGCGCAGCCGCGCGTCCCAGGTCGCGGCGGCCGTCCAGCCGTCGTCGATCAGGATCGCGATCGGCGCTCGCGTCTTCATGGTCGCAAGCGGCGGATTCCACAGCGGACCCGCTGCGGCGATGATGACGAGCGCGGCGAGCATGAGCCGTATGAGGGTGAGCCACCACGGCGTGCGCGCGGGGGTCTCCTCCTTGGGCGCGATTTCGAGGAGAAGCCGGGTCGGCGGGAAGTCAATACGGCGCGGGCGCGGCGGGATCAGTCGCAAGAGCCACCACAGCGCCGGCAGGGTGAGGAGCCCGATGAGGACGAGTGGTTCGGCAAAGCCGAGCGGCAGTCCGCCAATCATGCCGGCAACCTCGGCTCGGCCAGCGCATGCGAGCGCGTTCCGCCGTCCGCCAGGCCGGCGCCGATGCGGGCGTGCAGCGCGAGCAAGAGCTCGCTTGCCGGGCGATCGGTGCGGTGGATGGTGAAGCTCCAGGCGAGGCGGTCGGTCTCGCTGCGGATTTCGGCGCGGTGGCGCCGAACGCGCGCCGTATAATCAATTCGCCAGGTTTGGGCACGGCCCGCAATAATGCGGCCGCCGCCCTCCGGCTCCACGAACTCGATGCGGCCCCAATAGGGGAAAGTCTCCTCGGCGGGATCGACGATCTGCACGACGTGACCGCGCGCGCCGCTGCCGGAGAGCTGCGTGATCATGCGCCGCACGTCGCCGATTTCGCTCCACAGATCCGAAAGGAGCACGATCTCGGCGAGCGGGGAGGGCGAAAAGCTCGGCGGCAGGCTCGCGCGCTCGCTGCGATCATGCACAATCGCCTGCGCCATGCGCTCGATGATATTGCGGCTGCCGCTCGGGCGCATGAGGCCGGGAATTCCCACGCGCTCGCCGCCTTCGACCAGAACCTCGGCCAGCGCCAGCGCGACGACCAGCGCGCGGAAGAGCTTGGTGTCGCGCACGAGCGGGGAGGCGAACACCATCGACGGCGAGCGATCGGGCCAGATCCAAACGGTGTGCGCGGCTTCCCATTCCTGCTCGCGCACATAGAGATGATCGTCGCGCGCCGAGCGCCGCCAATCGACGCGGGAAGCCGGCTCGCCGGAGACGAAGCGGCGGTATTGCCAAAAATTCTCGCCGGGCCCGGCGCGGCGGCGGCCGTGCAGTCCGTGGATCACGGTCGCCGCCACCCGCCGCGCTTCCAGGATCAATCGCGGCATGGAGGCGGCGAGCGTCCGGCCGTCGCCGACCGCGCGCTGCACCGCCGGGCGATCATGATCGGACGCGCGCCTTCCCCCGACCGCCATCCGCCTATCCGATCCGCGCTTTCAGGCGCGCAATCACCGCCTCGATGCTCTCGCCCTCCGCGCGCGCGGTGAAGGTGAGCGCCATGCGGTGCTTGAGCACCGGCTCGGCGAGATCGAGCACGTCGTCAATCGAGGGCGCGAGGCGCCGGTCGAGCAGGGCCCGCGCGCGCACCGCCAGCATGAGCGCCTGGCTGGCGCGTGGCGACGGTCCCCAGGAAATCAGCTTGGCGGCTTCGCCGCCCTCAGGCCCGGGCCGCGCCGAGCGCACCAGCGCGAGGATGGCCTCGACGACGGATTCGCCGACCGGCAGCCGCCGCACCAGGCGCTGCGCGCTCATCAGATCCTCGGCGCTCATCGCCGGCTTGGCCCGCGTTTCCTCGGCGCCCGTGGTCTCAAACAGAATTTTTCGCTCGGCGGCGCGGTCGGGATAGCCGACATCAATCTCCATCAGGAAGCGGTCGAGCTGGGCTTCCGGCAGCGGATAGGTGCCTTCCTGTTCGAGCGGGTTTTGCGTGGCGAGCACATGGAACGGCCTGGGCAGGTCGTGGCGAGTGCCGGCGACGGTGACGTGCTGCTCCTGCATGGCCTGCAGCAGCGCCGACTGGGTGCGCGGGCTGGCGCGGTTGATCTCGTCGGCCATCAAGAGCTGGGCGAAGACGGGGCCGGACAGGAAGCGGAAGCTGCGCTTCCCCGTAGAACTTTCCTCCAGCACCTCGCTACCGACGATGTCCGAGGGCATGAGGTCGGGCGTGAACTGGATGCGTCTGGCATCGAGCCCGAGCACGGTCCCCAGCGTCTCGACGAGCTTCGTCTTGGCGAGGCCCGGCACGCCGAGAAGGAGCGCATGGCCGCCGGACAGGATGGTGACGAGCGCCTGCTCAATCACCTTGTCCTGGCCGAATATGACGGTGCTGATCGCGGCCTTGGCCGCGCGCACGTGCTCGGCGCTCGATTCGGCCGCCCGCACGATCATGTCTTCGAGCTTTTCGAGCCCATCTCCGCCGACAGCGGGCATGGCTAACTCCTTGTCTTACCCCGCATTCGATATCGGGTCAGATACCGTCACCTGCACGAAATCTCAGCAGCGGACATTGCACTGCTATTGGGCATTGCAATATATGCGCCAGCTGCCGGGAGCAGACCTTGCGCTGATTTCCGTCCACAGGAAACACAACTTGGGTTTGGGGCTACTCGGATGCAGATTGGCACCCTCGAACCTGATTGTGCCCCGCGGACTCATGTCCGAGCGTACACGTTCAAGGCAAACCATGGCGAAGGAAGGGCAACCCGGCCTCGAGGCGATCACAGGGGCGCTAAGTCGCGCCGCCGCCAAGGGCCCGCCGCCGGTCGAGCGTTGGAACCCGCCATTCTGCGGCGATCTCGACATGCGCATCGCCGCGGACGGCACCTGGTTCTACATGAAGACGCCGATCGGCCGCCCGGCGCTGGTCAAGCTGTTCGCCTCGGTGCTCAAGCGCGAGGGCGACAAATACTTCCTGGTCACGCCGGTCGAGAAATGCGGCATCCAGGTGGATGATGCGCCGTTCGTGGCCGTCGAACTCAGTGCCGAGGAATCCGCCGGCGGCCGGGTGCTCAACTTCCGCACCAATGTCGAGGATTGGGTGCAATGCGGGCCGCTTCATGCGCTGCGCTTCGAGCCTGAAACCGGCACCGGCGGCCTAAAACCTTATCTTCACGTCCGCCGCGACCTGTGGGCGAAAGTGAAGCGCGCTCTGTTCTTCGATCTGGTCGAACTCGGTGAGCAGCGCGAGGTCGAGGGGAGGGCGATGTTCGGGGTGACTTCAAAGGGCGTGTTCTTTCCGATGGCGCCGGCCGACCAGGTGAGGGACTTTGCGTGAGCGACCAGCGTGCACCGTTGCAGCATGTGGCGGCGGAGAGCTTCTTTGACCGCGCGGGGGCACAGCTCACGCTCGAAGTGCCGCCGGCGCTCACCGATCCGATGGCTCAAGGCGCGCGCGGCGATCTCGATCTCAATCCGACGATGTGGGAGCGCGCCGGGGTGAGCGCGACCAGACCCGCGGCGGTGCTCGTGCCGATCATCGACCGCCGCGAATCGACGGTGCTGTTCACGATCCGCACCCAAGAACTGGCGAGCCACGCCGGGCAGGTCGCCTTCCCCGGTGGCAAGATCGATCCTGACGATGAGAGTCCGGTCGGCGCGGCGCTGCGCGAGACCAAGGAGGAGATCGGGCTTGCGCCGGCTCTGGTCGAGCCGCTCGGCTATCTCGATCTCTATCTCACCTTTTCCGGTTTCCGCATTCTGCCGACGGTCGCGCGCGTCAAACCGGATTTTACGCTCGTGCTCAATCCGCGCGAGGTCACCGAGACGTTCGAAGTGCCGCTCGCCTTTTTGATGAATCCGGCCAATCACCAGCGCGGGAGCCGCGATTGGAAAGGGATCATGCGCGATTATTACGCGATACCGTTTGAGAATCGCTACATTTGGGGCATCACCGCGGGTATCGTGAGAAACCTCTACGACCGGGTCTACGGCGCATGATACGGCCTCTGTTCACCGAGATCGGGTTGTTCCTCACCCCGTTCGTCCTCTATGCCGCGTTTCTCTTGGCGACGCGCAACGGCATCCTGCAGCCGAAGGCGTGGACGCCGCGGCGCCTTGCGGGCCTCGTCATCGCCTCGCTCGCGCTGATGGTGGGAAGCTTTCTGCTACTGGCGCAATTCTCAGGCTCCCCGCCGGGCTCGACCTATGTGCCGGCGCATGTCGAGGGCGGCAAGTTCGTGCCGGGGACGACGCAGTGACGCCAGGATTGCATCTCGGCGATGCCGCCTGGCTCAAAGATGGCGCGGTCACGCGCCTGCTCGCGCTGCTCGATCGCGACGGCGAAGAAGCGCGCGTGGTCGGTGGCGCGGTGCGCAATGCCTTGTTGCGGCTCCCGGTCGACGAAATCGACGTGGCGACGACGGCGGTGCCGGAGGAAGTCGTGCGGCGCGTCGAGGCGGCCGGCGGCAAGGCGATTCCGACCGGCATCGAGCATGGCACCATCACCGCCGTCATCGATCATCATCCCGTCGAGGTCACAACGCTGCGCGAGGACGTCGAAACATTCGGGCGCAAGGCGCGAGTCGTGTTCGGGCGCGATTGGCGGGCAGACGCCGAGCGGCGCGATTTTACTATCAATGCGCTTTCCGCTTCGGCAGACGGCAAAGTTTACGACTATGTCGGGGGTATTGGCGACATTGCGGCGCGCCGCGTGCACTTCATCGGCGACCCGCAGCGGCGAATTGAAGAGGACTATCTGCGCATCCTGCGATTTTTTCGTTTTCACGCGCATTTCGGCGAGGGCGCGCCGGACCCGGTGGCGTTGCACGCCTGCATCCGGGCGCGGGCCGGCCTCGAGATGCTGTCGCGCGAGCGCGTGCGGATGGAAGTGCTGAAGCTTTTCGTCGCCGCGCGCGCGACGCCGACGCTGGCGGTGATGGTCGAGAGCGGCCTCCTCGGCATGGTCCTCGGCGGTGTCGCGTTCGTCGCCAGTTTCGAGAACATGGTCAAAGTCGAAGCGGCGCTGGGCGTAAAGCCCGACGCGGTCCGCCGCCTCGGCGCGCTCGCTGTGTGGGTCGCGGAGGATGCAGAGCGGCTCGGGCAGCGGCTTCGCCTCTCCAATGCCGAATCCGAGCGGCTCTTGGCGCTGGAACATTGGTGGCGCATTGCGCCGCAGCCCGATGAGCAGGCCGCGCACGCGCTCCTTTATCGTCGCGGACCGCAATCGTTCGCCGATCGCGTGTTTCTCGCCTGGGCGCGCTCGGACGCGGGCGCGGCGGACCATGACTGGCGCGAACTTGCGAATCTTCCGCAGCGCTGGACGGCGCCGGCTTTTCCGCTCAAGGCCGCCGATTTCACCCGCCGCGGCGTTGCCGCAGGGCCGCCGCTTGGCGTTGCACTGCGTGCCGCGGAATCGGCATGGATCGCCGCGGATTTTCCGGCTGACGGCGCGGCTCTCGACGAAATTGCCGACGGCGCTACGCGAGCAACGGCCGCGTTTGGTTAGCAGCGGTTATCTTCTACTCCGCCGGTTTCGCAACCATTGTCACCGTATGCAAGGTTAGTACGACTGAGTCAGAAAGTCGCAGTCGTTTGTTGTTGAGAATCAGGTATTTGGCGAGATTCACAGATCGGCGGAGGGCTGATATGGGTCTCGCAACGATAGCGGATGGTGCGTCTC
>JBEKNW010000162.1:0-10571 GCA_049522435.1 Xanthobacteraceae bacterium | reverse complement strand
GACGTGTCGATACCAATTCGGATAATCTCGCTCATGGACGGCTCCCCTGTTTGAGATCGATGACGACCTCATTCTGGCACATCGATGCCGTCGGGGGCCGTCCACCCCAACAGGAAGCGCGTAGCTTGGAGCTGAGCTGTGGCGTTCGGTCGCTGCAGCAAGCGCCGCGGTGGAACGCCGACAGGCGAGCGCGCGACGCTTCGCGCGAGCCGCGCCCGTAAGGCGCGGAGGTTTGGACTAATGCGCCTGCCGGCGTTCCGCTTCCCTTTTGTTTGAGGAGCATGATCGAGCCGACAGCCGGTTCCACCGCCGCCTTAGGCGTGACGCGATGATGCTCCGCGGAGGATTTTGCGAATGGCGTCGGCATAACTCGGGCGCGCAAGCGTCGCGAGAACGATCGCGTTTATCCTCACCGGCGAAAGCGGGGGAGGGGAGGACAAACCCGGCGGCGACGACTACATTGCGCTTATGAGTAAGTCCTCGCCGCGCCCGCTGCCGGCCTCGATCGATGCCACCGTCGCGCTCTTGGCCGAGGCGGAATATCTCGCCGATCGCTCGCTCGGCACCGTGCTTTACCTTGCGCTCAAGATGGGCCGGCCGATTTTCCTCGAAGGCGAGGCCGGCGTCGGCAAGACCGAGATCGCCAAGGTGCTTTCCGCCACGCTCGGCCGGCGGTTGATCCGCTTGCAATGCTACGAAGGTCTCGACGTCGCCGCCGCGGTCTATGAGTGGAACTACGCCGCGCAGATGATCGTGATCCGCGTCGCCGAGGCCGAAGGCGAGCACGACCGCGGGCGGATCGAGCGCGACGTATTCTCCGAGCGATTCCTGATCAAGCGCCCGCTGTTGCAGGCGCTCGAGCCCGACACCGCCGGCGCGCCGGTCTTACTGATCGACGAGATCGACCGCACCGACGAGGCGTTCGAGGCGTTTTTGCTCGAAGTGCTGGGCGATTTCCAGATCACGATTCCGGAAATGGGCACGGTGAAGGCCGCGCATCCGCCGGTCGTGGTCATTACCTCGAACCGCACGCGCGAGGTGCACGACGCGCTCAAGCGCCGCTGTCTTTATCACTGGATCGGCTATCCGAGCGCCGAGCGCGAGTTGGCCATCGTGCGCACGAAAGTGCCGGGCGTCGGCAAAAAGCTTTCCGAGCAGGTGGTGGCGTTCGTGCAGGCGCTGCGCAAGCAGGACTTGTTCAAGTCGCCCGGTGTCGCGGAAACGCTCGATTGGGCGGCCGCACTTTCCGAGCTCGACGTGGTCGCGCTCGACCCGGCAACGGTCTCCGACACGCTCGGCGTGCTCCTCAAATACCAGGACGACATCGCGCGGCTCGAAGGCAGCAAGGTGAAAGAGCTGCTCGATGAGGTGAAGTCGGAGCTGAGGGCGGCGGAGTGAAGCTCACCTCTCCCATGGGGAGAGGTCGGCGCGCGCAAGCGCGCCGGGTGAGGGGCTTTGGCCTATCGGTAGAAACTCGAGTGGAGACTATCGAGCCATGACCGATAGGCCGGAGCCCCCTCACCCCATCCCTCTCCCCGCAGGGGAGAGGGAGGAGTCCGGCCGGCTCGCGGAAAATATCCTCTACTTTGCCCGCGCGCTACGCGCGGCCGGCATCCCGGTCGGGCCCGGCGCGGTGCTCGATGTGCTCGAAGCGGTGGACGCGGCGGGCATCGGCACGCGCGAGGATTTTTACTGGACGCTGCACGCGGTGTTCGTGAAGCGGCACGAGCATTCGCTCATTTTCGATCAGGCCTTCCGCATCTTCTTCCGCCGGCGCGGCTATATCGATCAGCTGATGGCGATGATGCTGCCGCAAGCTCCGAATACGCCACGCCCGCCCGAAGCCGGCGCGACGCGCGTGCACGAGGCGCTGTTCTCCGGCCTCGACGACAAGCTCAAAAAAGAGCGCGAGATCGAGCTCGATACGCGCCTGACCGTCTCCGACCGCGAAGTGCTGCAGCGGAAGGATTTCGCGCAGATGACCAATGCCGAGATCGCCGCCGCCAAGGAAGCGATGAAGCGGCTCGTCCTGCCGCTGGCGCAAGTGCGCACGCGCCGCCTCGCGCCGCACCCGCGCGGACATCAAATCGACATCCGCCGCACTTTGCGCGCAAGCCTCAAGGGCGGCGGCGATTTCATCGATCTGCGCTTCGTCGGGCCGAAGACCAAGCCGCCGCCGGTCGTCGCCTTGCTCGACATATCCGGCTCCATGAGCCAGTACAGCCGGATTTTTTTGCATTTCCTGCATGCCTTGACCGATGCGCGAAAACGCGTGAGCACGTTCCTGTTCGGCACCCGCCTCACCAACATCACCAGGGCGCTGCGCCAGCGCGACCCCGACGACGCACTCGCCGCCTGCTCGGCGAGCGTGCCCGATTGGTCGGGCGGCACGCGGATCGCGTCATCGCTCCATGCCTTCAACAAGCTGTGGGCGCGCCGCGTGCTCACCCAGGGCGCCATCGTGCTCCTCATCACCGACGGGCTCGAGCGCGACGCCGACGGCACGCTCGCCTTCGAGATCGACCGGCTGCACCGCTCGTGCCGGCGGCTCGTCTGGCTCAATCCGCTGTTACGCTTCGAGGGTTTTGAGGCGCGCGCGCGCGGCATCAGAACCATGTTGCCGCACGTCGACGAGTTCCGACCGATTCACAATTTTGAGTCGATGGCCGCGTTGGTGGCGGCGCTGCAGCATGGCGGCAGTCGCGCCGGCGATCCAAAGGCGTGGATGAAGAAGGTGGCGTGACGGCTTATATTCGCTATTCGCCCCTTAAGGAAACGGAGGCCCATATGCTCGCAACCGACAACGACATTCTCAAAGCCGCCGAGGATTGGCGCAAACAGGGCCGGGCGGTGGCGCTGGCGACCGTGGTCGAAACCTGGGGCTCGGCGCCGCGGCCGGTGGGCGCCAACCTGGTCATCGACGAGGAGGGAAATTTCCTCGGCTCGGTCTCCGGCGGCTGCGTCGAAGGCGCCGTCGTCACCGAAGCGCTCGACGTCATCGACTCAGGCAAGCCGAAAATGCTGGAATTCGGCGTCGCCGACGAAACCGCCTGGAAAGTCGGGCTCTCCTGCGGCGGCACGATTCGGGTTTTTGTGGAAAGGGTAGAGTAACCGGTCATTCCGGGGCGCCGCGAAAGCGGCGAGCCCGGAATCCATAAATACCGAGTTTGAATTTGATATGATGGTGGTTATGGATTCCGGACAGCCTCGCTGCGCTCGGCTTCCGGAATGACGACTGAGAACCCTGATGAAGCTCGATCTCCTCACCACCCTCAATGCCGAGCGCGCCGCGCGCCGCGCGGCGATCGTCGTCACCAACGTGGAAAGTGGCGAGCAGCGGCTCGTCAAGGCTGCCGATATCGCCAAGGATCCGCTCAAGACTGCGCTCGCCGAGCGCTTGCGCAGCGGCAGGAGCGGAATGGCCGAGACCGCTGAAGGGCGCGTTTTCCTCACCGTCTACGTGCCGGCACCGCAACTTGTCATCACCGGCGCCGTGCATATAAGCCAAGCGCTGGCGCCGATCGCACAACTCCTCGGCTATGACGTGACCATTGTCGATCCACGTACCGCGTTCGCCTCGGTCGAGCGCTTTCCCGAGGTGAAAGTGATCGCCGAGTGGCCGGACAAGGCGCTGCCCCCGCTCGGCATCGACCATTACACCGCCTTCGTCGCGCTCACCCACGACCCCAAGATCGACGATCCCGCGCTCATCCACGCGCTCTCCCGCAACTGCTTCTATATCGGCGCGCTCGGATCGCGGAAGACGCATGCGCGTCGGGTCGACCGGCTCAAGCAGCAGGGCCTGACCGAGGCCGGCATTTCCCGCATCCATGCGCCGATCGGTCTCGACATCGGCGCGGTCTCGCCGGCGGAGATCGCGGTCGCCATCATGGCGCAGATCACGGAGCGGCTGCGCGAGGAACCGCAAGCCGACCGCCCTCTCGTCCAGGCGGTGTCATGAAGTTCGGAGCGGTCGCGCCCAACCAGGCGATCGGCGCCACCGCTGTGCACACCATCCGCCATGGCGGCATGGTGCTCAAAAAAGGCACGCTGATCGGTGCCGCCGAGGCCGCGGCGCTCGAAGCGGCCGGCATCAAGGACATCGTGGTGGCGCAGCTCGAACCGGGCGACGTTTCCGAGGACGTGGCGGCGGCCGAGATCGCGGCGGCGATCGCGGGCGAGGGCCTGCATCTCGACCGCGCCTTTACCGGCCGCGCCAACCTGTTTGCGCGGGCGCCGGGCGTGCTCGTCGTCGACAAGGATGCGATCGACCGGATCAATCGCGTCGACGAAGCGATCACGGTGGCGACGCTTTCCGCCTATAAGCCGGTCGTCGCCGGCGAGATGATCGCGACGGTGAAAATTATTCCGTTCGCGGTTGCCGCGGCGGCGCGGGATTTGGCGCTGGCGGTGGCGAAGCGGCCGCTGGTACGCATCGCGCCGTATCGCATCCGCAAGGTCGGCGTGGTGTCCACGCTCCTCCCGGGGCTCTCGCCCAAGGTGATCGAAAAGACGTTGAAGATCACCGCCGAGCGGCTGGCGCCGGCCAATGCCACGATCATCGCCGAACGGCGCGTGCCGCATGAGCGAACCGCGCTGGCACGCGCGCTCGGCGAGGTGCTCAAGCAGGGCGCGGAGCTCGTCATCGTATTCGGTGCCTCCGCGATCGCCGACCGGCGCGACGTGATCCCCGCGGCGCTGGAGGCGATTGGCGGCCGCATCGAGCATTTCGGCATGCCGGTCGATCCCGGCAATCTGTTGTTGATCGGGACCGCAGCCGGACATCCGGTGCTTGGCGCGCCCGGTTGCGCCCGCAGTCCCAAGGAGAACGGTTTCGACTGGGTACTGATGCGCCTTCTCGCCGGCCTGTCGGTGCCGCGAGAGGACATCACCGGCATGGGTGTCGGCGGCCTCCTCATGGAGATCGTCACCCGTCCGCAGCCGCGCGAAGAGCCGGTGCATCCCGCCCGCAGCATCGCGGCGCTTGTCCTCGCCGCCGGCCGATCGAGCCGCATGGGAGGGCCGAACAAGCTTTTGGCCGAGATCGGCGGCCGGCCGCTTGCGCGCATCGTCGTCGAGGCGGCGCTCGCTTCGCGCGCGCGGCCGGTGATCGTGGTCACCGGCCATCAACGGGAGCGCGTGGAAGCAGCGCTTGCCGGCCTGCCGATCGAATTCGTGCACAATGCGGATTTCGCCGACGGCCTCGGCACCTCGCTGCGTGCCGGCATCGCCGCGCTGCCGGCGCAGGCGGACGGCGTCATCGTCTGCCTCGGCGACATGCCGCAGGTCGACGCGGCCATGATCGATCGCCTCATCGGCGCGCTCGATCCCGATAAGGGGGCGCTTATCGCGGTGCCGACCATCGACCGGCAGCGCGGCAATCCGGTCGTTTGGTCGCGCCGATTTTTTTCTGACCTCATGGGCGTCGAAGGCGATGTCGGAGCGCGCCACCTGATCGGACGCTACAGCGAGGCCGTTATCGAAGTGCCGCTCTCCGGCACCGCCGCGCTCACCGACATCGACACGCCGGAAGCGCTCCAAGCGGTGAAGGCGGAGCTGGAAAGGACGTGATCCGAGTTCCGCGATTCACCAACTAGCAACCCTTCCCCGCTAGCGTTGGTCCCGTTCCCCTGGGGAAGGGCCTTCCATGATCCGAATTGGGCGGAGTTCCGCGCTCGCCGTCATGACGGGATGCATCCTGGTCGCGGCGATTGGCGCGGCCAATGCGGCCGGCGCATTCGCCGTCGGCGCCTGCGGCGCTTACGGCTATGCCTATGACTACAAGCGCCTGACGGACGCGCGCACGGCCGCGGCACAAAAGTGTTCCGGCGCTTGCAAAATCGTCGGCGCCGTCCGGCGCGGCTGCGGGGCGCTCGCGATCGATGCCAAGCATCCTTGCGGCTCCTATGGCTGGGCGATCAATTCGCATCTCGGCAAGGCGGAGAACGCGTCGCTGCGCCGCTGCTATGAATTTGGCGGCCGCGACTGCGTGGTGCGCGCCTGGGCCTGCGACGAGAAGGGCTGAGCCGCCGCATCAGTCCCTGAATTCCCGCTCGTCATGCCCGCTTGCCATGGGCATTTGCGTCTCCAAAAGCGGAGCCATTCAAAACCTCATGGCCGGGACCAGCCAAGCCTGAGCTTTTGCAGCGGACTATCGTCGCTGTTCTCAGTATGAGGTGCCTGCCCACGGACCCCCGGGGACATTCGGCTTGATTATGACTGACCGGTCAGTCATAACGCCATTATGGCGACCGCCCTCAAGAAAGCGCCAAGAAAGCCTGTCGCCGAGGCGGGCCGCACTATTGCCGCATCTCGGCAGGGCGCGCGTACCGCGAAGGCTGCCGCGCGGCGGGAAGCGATTCTCGACGCGGCGCTCGATGAGTTCTCGGCCCGCGGCTTTGCCGCGGCCAGGCTCGATGACGTGGCGCGGCGCGCCGGCGTCGCCAAGGGCACGATCTATCTGTACTTCAAGGACAAGGAGGCTCTTTTCCAGGAACTGATTCTGTTTCAGCTCAGTCCCGTGGTCGGCGCTTTCGAATCGGCATTGGCGAGCGATCTGCCGCTTGCCACGATCGTCGATCAGGCGATCGAGATTTTTATTCGCGAAATCTACGGCACCCATCGCAAAGAGGTGATGCGGCTGATCATCAGCGAGGGGCCGCGCTTTCCCACGCTCGCCGAGTTCTACTATCGCGAGGTGCTCGCGCGCATCCTCAAGGCGATGCGGGCAAGGCTCGCCCGCGCGCTCGAGCGCGGCGAGATCGCCGACGACGTGCTGATCCGCTTTCCGCAATTGCTCGGCGCCGCCTCGGTCTTGGCCGTCATCTGGCAGGGATTGTTCGACCGCTTCGAGCCGCTCGACGTGCGCGCGATGATGCGGGCCTATTTCGATCGCCTTTTTTTGCGCGCGCGGGGGCCGACATGACCGCTCGTCTGCTTGCCGCCGCCGCCGCCGTCGGCCTGTTCGCGCTTGCAGGCTGCAACAAAAGCGACAACGGCTACCAGGGCTGGATCGAGGCCAATCTCATCTTTGTCGCGCCCGATGAAGTCGGCCGGGTGCAGACGCTGTCGGTGCGCGAGGGCGACGTGGTCAAGACCGGCGAGCCGCTGTTCACGGTCGACGACGATCTCCAAGAGGCCGATCTCGCCCAGGTCAAGGCTTCGCTGACGAATGCGCAGCAGACCTATGACCGCGCCTCGATGTTGCTGAAGACCGGCGCCGGCACGCAGAAGGATTTTGACGCCGCCCAGGCGGTGCTGCGCGACGCGCAGGCGCGGCTCAACTCGGCGCAGACGCACCTGTCGCGCCGCAGCGTTTTCAGTCCCGTCGACGGCACCGTCCAGCAAATCTATTTCCGCCCGGGCGAGATGGTGCCGGCCGGGCGTCCGGTGCTGTCCTTGCTGCCGCCGGGCAATATCAAGGTGCGTTTTTACGTGCCCGAGTCGGTGCTGCCGGGCATCACCTATGGCGATGTGGTGAGAGTGACCTGCGATGGCTGCACCAGCGGCCTTACCGCGCGGGTGAGCTTCATCGCCGGCCAATCCGAGTTCACGCCGCCGGTGATCTACAGCCTCGAGGAGCGCGCCAAGCTCGTATTCCTCATCGAGGCGTTGCCGGAAAAACCCGGCGACCTGCGCGTCGGCCAGCCGGTCGACGTGACGCTGTTGCGGTCGCCGGCGCCGCAGCCGGAGGTGCCGCGATGACTGCCGCGTCCGCTGCCGCCCTCGTCGCCCCTTCCGGCGCGGCGCCCGATATCGTCATCGACGTGCACGGCCTTACAAAATCGTTCGGCGACCGCACGGTGGTGCGCAACCTGTCGATGCAGGTCAAGCGCGGCACGATTTTCGGCTTCATCGGACCCAACGGCTCCGGCAAGACTACGACCATCCGCATGCTGTGCGGGCTACTGACGCCAGACGCAGGCAGCGGCACCTGCCTCGGCTACGACATCCGCACCGAGGCGGCGAAGATCAAGCTCCGAGTCGGCTACATGACGCAGCGCTTCAGCCTCTACGACGATCTCTCGGTCCGCGAGAACCTCGAATTCGTCGCGCGCATCTACGGCATGCCGCGGCCGGGGTCGGCGGCCAAGGCGATGATCGAACGGCTCGGTCTGCAGGGCCGCGAGGAGCAGATCGCGGGAAAGCTCTCCGGCGGCTGGAAGCAGCGTCTTGCGCTCGGCGCCTGCACGCTGTCGAATCCAAAGCTCCTATTGCTCGACGAGCCGACCGCCGGCGTCGATCCCAAGGCGCGGCGCGATTTCTGGCGCGAAATTCACCAACTCGCGGCCGAGGGCCTCACGGTCCTCGTCTCCACTCACTACATGGACGAAGCGGAGCAGTGTCACGAGATCGCCTACATCGACCTCGGCGAAGTGCTCACCCGCGGTACCGTCCAAGAGGTGATCGCGAATTCGCATCTCGTCACCTTTACGGTCAACGCAACCAACGGCGAAAATCTTTCACAGCTTGCCGGCGAGCTGGCGGCGCGCCCCGGCATCGCGATGGTGGCGCCGTTCGGCACCAGCCTGCACGTATCCGGCCGCGACGGTGCCGCCATCGAGGCGGCGATCGCGCCCTATCGCACCCGGCCCGGGCTCGACTGGGAGCGCGCCGCCCCCTCGCTCGAAGATGTCTTCATCGACCTCA
Source organism: Xanthobacteraceae bacterium (assembly GCA_049522435.1). Lineage (GTDB taxonomy): Bacteria > Pseudomonadota > Alphaproteobacteria > Rhizobiales > Xanthobacteraceae > BOG-931. The sequence goes on along the minus strand of JBEKNW010000162.1, from coordinate 1,922 downwards.
TGGGCCGGGCGAGGGATAATCTCCAATGAGCGCGCTCGCGGTTCTCGGAGCCGACGGGTTCTGGCGCCGCGTCGGCGCCATGCTGCTCAAGGAAGTGCTGCAGCTGCGCCGCGACCGCGTCACGCTGGCGACCATGATCTCGATCCCGCTGCTGCAGCTAGTCATGTTCGGCTATGCGATCAATACGACGCCGCGCGACCTGCCGACGGCCGTGCTGCTCCAGGAATCGAGCGATGTCGGCCGCTCCATTCTCGCCGCGTTGCAGAACACCAAGTTCTTCAAGGTCACGCGTCAATTGCGCGACGAGGCCGAGCTCGACCAGGCGCTCGCCTCCGGCGCGGTGCTGTTCGCGGTGGAAATTCCCGCCAACTTCGAGCGTGCGCTGCGGCGCGGCGACAAGCCGGCGCTGCTCGTTGCCGCCGATGCGACCGATCCGGTGGCGACCGGATCGGCGATTTCCGCGCTGTCGGTGATCGTGGAGACGGCGCTCGTCAACGATCGCTGGATTCCCGACAGCGGCCAGCCGCCGTTCGAGATCCGGGCGCACGAGCGCTACAACCCCGCGGCATCGACGCCGCTCAATATCGTTCCCGGACTGCTTGGCACCATCCTGACCTTGACGATGCTGATTTTCACGGCGCTTTCGGTCACGCGCGAGATCGAGCGCGGCACCATGGAAAGTCTGCTGGCGATGCCGATCACGCCGCTCGAAATCATGCTCGGCAAGATTGCGCCCTATGTCTTGGTCGGCTTCGCGCAGGCGGCGTTGATCCTCGGCGCCGGGGTGCTGCTGTTCGGCGTGCCGATCGTCGGCAACATTGCGCTGCTTGCCGCGCTCACCACGCTGTTCATCGCCACCAACCTGTCGTTCGGCTACACCTTCTCGACGCTGGCGCAGAACCAGCTGCAGGCGGTGCAGATGTCGATGATGTTCTTTTTGCCCAACATGCTGCTGTCCGGTTTCATCTTTCCCTTCCTCGGCATGCCGCGCTGGGCGCAAGTGATCGGCGAATGCCTGCCGCTGACGCATTACATGCGCATCGCGCGCGCGATCATGCTCAAGGGCTCGACGCTCGCCGACTTGCAATACGACACGCTGGTGCTCGCCGGATTGATGGCTTTCGCCATGATCATCGCCGTCACCCGTTTCCGCCGCACGCTCGACTGATGCGGATCCCTTTCTCCGCTCATTCCCGCGAAGGCGGGAATCCAGTTCTGCGCTGAGTGCGAAACTGGTTCCCCGCTTGCGCGGGGACGAGCGGAACCTGAATCGGTTCGGTCAATACCGCGCGTTGACACCGAGGCGCAGATAGGGACCGGCGCGGCCGTCGGATTCTACGGCCCAGCCGCCGGCCGCCGACCATTCCAGCGCATCGATGCGAAAGCCTGTCACATGCACGCCGAGCCGCACCTGTTGGTAGTCGGCGCACCAAAGTGCCTGGGTCTCGGGACCGACAAAAAAGGGTTCGGAAAAGCGCCAGCCGATGGCGGCGCGCAGCGATCCGGTCGGGCCGATGGACGTGACCGAGCCGTCGAGCGCGAGCATGGTCACCGAATTCGGCTGGTACCAGACGTCGGCCGCGAACTGCGCCCCGCCGTAAAGCCCGTGCAGGCGGCTGCCGGGATCGTACGGCGTGAGCCGATAGTCCTGGACCACGGGGCCGGCATACAGGCCGATGGTGATGCCGTCGCGCGTCATTCGCCAGCCGGGCAGGGCGGCGGCGGACAGCATGGTGCCGTCCACGTCCGTGCGCAATCCGCCTGAGGGATAGGTGTAACCGCCGCCGCTGAGGAGGAGCTTGAGCGTAAATCCGTCCGCATCGAGCCCCGCGGGTGACCACAACAGTCCGCCATGAACGAACGCGCCGTCACGCCACAGATCGGTGCCGGCGAACAAAAGAAAGGAAGGATTATTCGGCCCA
>JBEKNW010000161.1:0-10658 GCA_049522435.1 Xanthobacteraceae bacterium | reverse complement strand
ATCGATGCTTTCATCGCAGCATACAACGAGACAGCCGAGCCATTCGCCTGGACCAAGAAAAAGGTCTATCAGCGGCGGTTCAAAAATCGACGTGTCACTCAACTGTGATTCCGGGTACTAGCACGCTTGCGGCGCCCATTCCTCGGCGCTGGCGCCGGCCAGCGATTGGACGCGCGCCTCGTCGGCGGCAAGCTCGCGTGCCGGACCGGAATAGACGACCTGACCGCCGTCGAGCACATAGGCGTGGTCCGCGATTTCCAGGCTCATGCGCACGTTCTGCTCGACCAGCAGTACCGAGATTCCCTCCGCGCGCATCTGCGCCACGATGCGGAAGACTTCGCGGGTGATGAGCGGCGCCAGCCCTTGCGAGGGCTCGTCGAGAATGAGGAGCTTGGGGTTGACGAGCAGCGCGCGAGCGAGCGAGAGCATTTCCTGTTCGCCGCCGGATAGCTGCCGGCCGCGGCTGAGCCGGCGTTCCGCGAGCCGGGGGAATAGCCGATAGACGCTCTGCGGCGTCCACGGGCCCGGCCGCTCGAGCGGCACCATCAGGTTCTCGTCTACGGTGAGATTGGCAAAAATCCTGCGGCCTTCCGGGACATAGCCGACACCGAGCGCGGCGACGCGGAACGGCGGCCAGCGCGTGGTCTCTCTGCCGAAGATTGTGACGCGGCCTTCGCGGGGGACTGTCAGTCCCATGAGGCTGCGTAGCGTCGTGGTCTTGCCCGCGCCATTACGGCCGAGCAGTGCCGTCACCTGGCCTTCGGCAGCCTCGAGGCTGACGCCGTGGAGGATGTGGCTCTTGCCGAAATAGGTGTGGAGCCCTTCGGCAGTGAGTGCCGCGCTCATGCGGCTTTGCCCAAATACGCACTCTGCACGGCCTCGTTCGCGGCGATCTCGCGCGGCGTGCCTTCGGCGAGGAAACTGCCCTGATCGAGCACCGTGATGCGGTCGGCAAGATGGAAAACGACGCGCATATCGTGCTCGATCAGCACGATCGTCAGCTTGCCGTCCTTGTGCAGGCGGCGGATGAGCTGCGTGATCTCGTAGGTCTCCTGGTCGCCCATGCCGGCCGTCGGTTCATCGAGCAGCAGCAAGCGCGGCTTGAGCGCGAGCGCCATCGCGATCTCCGCGGCGCGCTGGTCGCCGTGCGCCAGTTCGCCGACCAGGCGGTCGGTTTTGCCGGAGAGCGCCGCCAGCGCGAGCGTCTCCTCGATGCGTCGACGCAGGTCCGCGGCCTCCGCACGATTAAGCCACGGGCGCAGCCGATAGTCGGCGGCGACCTCGGTCGCGATGCGGATATTCTCGAATACGGTCAGCTCGGGAAAGATTTCGGTGATCTGGAACGTGCGGGCCATGCCGAGACCGACCCGCCGATGCGCCGGCACGGCGGTGATGTCGCGGCCGTCGAACAGGATCGAGCCGGCCGACGGCGCGAAGAAGCCGCTCAGCAGATTGAAGAAGGTGGTTTTGCCGGCGCCGTTCGGGCCGATTACCGCGCGCAATTCGCCGTTCTCGACGGTCAAGGATATGTCGCGCACGGCGACCAGACTGCCGAACCGCTTACTCAGGTTGCTGACCTCAAGCACGCTCATGCCGTGCTCCGCTGCCGCAACAAGCCGAGAACGCCGCGCGGAAAGAACATGACGATCAGCACGATGAGGATGCCGATGAACGACATCCAGTTGACCGTGACACTCGATATATAATCCTGGAGAACGACGAAGATGACCGCACCGAGCAGCGGGCCCCAGAACGCGCGCATGCCGCCCATCACCGCCATGATGACGAAGTCGCCCGACAGACTGTAATGAAGCATGCGCGGATCGGCAAAGTTATTGACCAAAGCATAGAGCGCGCCGGCAAAGGCCATGAAGAAACAAGACAGCGTGAAGGCGATCCAGATGTGCAGCTCGATCGGGATGCCGAGAAAGCGGGCGCGCCGCTGGTTCTCGCGAATCGCGATCATTGTCCGGCCGAACGGGGAGCGCAGGATGAACGCCATGATGGCGACCACGGCGGCGAAGCAGATCAGCACGAAGTAATAGAAATAAACGTCGTTGTGCAGCAGGTCGATCCGGAACAGCTTGAAGTCCAGCGGCTGGCGGGCGAATCCGCGCAAGCCGTCGTCGCCGCCGGTCAGCGAGCTCCACTGGAACGCGATGTAATAGAACACCTGACCGAAGGCGATTGTCACCATAGCGAAGTAAATGCCGCGGCGGCGCACCAGCAACGCGCCGAGGATCGCGCCGGCAATGCCGCCGACGAGAGTGCCGGCGAGAAGTCCAAGCGGTGTGCTCGAGGCGACGAATTTCAGAGCCAGTCCGCACCCGTAGGCGCCTAGTCCGAACCAGGCGGCGTGACCGAACGACAGCACGCCGGTGAATCCGAGCAGAAAATTGACCGCCATGGCGCCGAGACCGAGCACCAGCACGCGGCTGCCGAGCGCCGTGTATCCGCCGAATAGCGGCATCCAGTAGGGCGCGAAGACCAGCCCGCCCCAGATGACGAGCAGAACAGCCAGACGCTTCCACTGCTCCGACGTCACGTCATCATGCCTTCTTCGCCGAACAGACCGCGCGGCCGGACCAGAAGCACGATCGCCATCATCACGTAGATGATCGCCTCGCTTGCCGAGGGAAAGAAGACGGACGTCAGACCGGAGGCAACGCCGATCAGTAAGCCGCCAAGCAGCGTTCCGGTGAGCGAGCCGACGCCGCCGACGATGATGGCAATGAAACTCGGCATCAGCAGGCCGTCACCCATGGTCGGCTCGAGGCCGAGCTGACCGCTGGCCAGCACGCCGGCCAATCCGGCGAGGAAGATTCCGACGGCGAAATTGAGCGAGCGCAGAGCCCGGACGTTGACACCGAGCGCCGCCACGGTCTCGAGATCCAGCGTGCCGGCGCGAATGCGCACGCCGATGCGGGTGTAGCGCAATAGCACGAACAAGAGCCCAACCACGACCGCCACCATCGCCACCATGAACATGCGATAGCCGGTGATGAAAAAGAATTCATAGCTGAGCGGCGACGCCAGCGCCGGCGGAATCGATACGGGCAGCCCCTGCGCTCCCCATATTTGCCGCGTGCCGTCCTCGATGATGAAGGCCAGGCCGAAAGTCAGCAGCAAACTGTACAGCGGATCGCGGCCATAGAGGCGGCGAATGAGCAACCGCTCGACGACAAAGCCGATGATCGCGGTGAGGAACGGCGCAACGAGCAGCGCGCCCCAGAAACCGAGATAGGGCGTCAGCGTATAGGCGAGATAGCCGCCGATGACGAGAAAGCCGCCGTGGGCGAAGTTGATCACTCCTGAAAGATTGAGGATCAGCGAAAGACCGATCGCCATCAGCGCGTAGAACGCACCGATGATCAGTCCATTGGTGATGTTGAAGAAGATGAGCTGGAGCATGGGGTGCCGGCCACGACAAAACCCCTCACCGGCGATCGCGATGATCGGGGTGAGGGGCGTGCATTGGAACGAGATCAGGCCGGCATATTCATCTTGCAGCCGGTGTCCACCACCGATGTAGCGATGCTGTCGCCGGCCACAATGCTGTTCACCTTGAACAGGTTTTCCGGATCGCCGTCGCCCTTCTGCAACAGCTCGCCGATGAAGGCCGACAGCATGAGCTGATGGTCGCCGCCGCGGAAATACACCTTGTTCGGCTGCAGCTTGATTTCCGGCGGCAACTCCATGTCGGCGAGCGTCCTGGCGACGGCCTTGGCTTCGACCGACCTCGCCTTTTCGCAGGCCAGCGCATAGGCGTGGATGGTGACGTAACCGAACCAGGTGCGCGCGGTCGGCACCTTGCCGCCGCTGCGCTTGCGGACTTCGGCGATGAACTGGTCGAGGCCGGGCGTGCCCGCCGCCTGTTTCCAGTACCATTCGAACATCCAGACGCCGACCCGCGCCTCGGGTGGCATGGCTTCGACGGCTTCCAGCTCCTGCTGGGTGCCGGCGACGTGAATCTGTTTGTCGATGCCGAACTGCGCGATCTGCTTGAGGCAGTTGACCATGTCGTTGCCTTGCACCAGCACGACCAGGACGTCGGGATTGGCCGCGCGCGCCTTGATGAGGTAAGCGGAGAAGTCGGTGGTGCCGAGCGGGGTGAGCTCGTTGCCGGTGACCGTGCCGCCGAGCTGCTTCAAATCGGCTTCGCAACCCTGAAACAGCGTGTGGCCGAAGGAATAATCCGGCGTGATGAAGTGCCACTTCTTGCCGTAATCCTTGAACAGGAGACCGCACACCGCGTTCGCTTCCATGCGCGTCGTGTTGCAGACGCGGAATACGTTCCATTTGCAGTCGGTGCCGGTGATCGGATCGGTGTGACCGCCGGGAACGATTTGCAGCACGCCCTTCTCATTGGACACTTGCGCCATCGCCTGAGCCAGCGCCGAATTCACGTTGCCGACCAGAAAATCGACGTTGTCGCGCTCGATCAGCTTGCGCGCCTTCTGTACAGCCGTGCCGGCATCGCCGCTGGTGGAATCTTCGGAGAGCAGCTCGATCTGGCGGCCGAGAATCCCACCCTTGGCGTTGAGCTGGTCGACCGCGAGCTGGCAGCCGATCTGTTCGTTCTTGCCCGGCGCTGCATAGGTGCCGGTCAGCGGGTTGTCGAGGCCGATCCTGACCGGCTCCTCGCCGAGGGCCTTGACCAGGAATGGGCTCGCAACCTGCATGGCGCCGATTGCAAGACCGGCCTTGAGTACCGTTCGGCGCTGCACGGGGCGGCTGATAAGATCTTTGGTCATCACATTCTCCCTTGGGGTGCCGTTGTGTCGCTGCGATTTACGCCCTTCAATTCAATCAAACGGGATTTGGCATTCATCAGGCAAATATACCGCGAAGAGAATGTGAAGCCTAATTGCGCCCCGCGCGGCCGCGCCGCCTCATCATTGGGCCGCGGCCCGCTGTTCGACAGGAAAGAAATTATCCCACACGCGGTGCAGCTCGGCGAGTGCCCCATCGAGTGGTGAGACAAAGAGCCGCTCTCCTTCGCGTTTCATCAGCCCGCGGCGTTCCAGCTTTTCGAGTGCATCGCCGACGTTGAAGTCGACCTCGACGCCGAAGGTCGCAAGGAGCCACGCCTCGATGCGGCCTTCGAGTTCGCCCGTCGTCGGCGGGGAGGCTGCCGTGTGCAGAAAATGGTAGGCGAGAAACGCCTCCTTGCACTCCTGCTCCTCGGCCGCGCCGACGACGTAATCGAAAATTCCGGCATTGTTGTTGACGTTACGGTAGTAAATGTTGTCGGTGAGCTCGATCTGATACTTGAGCGACTGGCGTTGATATTTCACCCATTGGCGGATGATGAAGGCGCCGAGCGCGAGGAGCCCGCTGAGAGCGGCAAGCGCCGTTTTCATGTCGCTGTCCTCCACGGCGGCGGTGACGCCCAGATAGAACCCGAGCACGAGGAACAGCACGGTGATGGTGGCGTAGAGATTGAGCAGGATCGGAATGCCGCCGGCGATTGCCGGGACGCCGAGGACGAGCTTATCGACGTTGTTCATCACCACGCGCGCGTTGGGAAAGAGCGCATTGAGATCGCTGCTCGCAATGTTGCGGAAGCATTTGAGCAGCACCGAGCCGGGCCGGATCTTGCGGCGTTGGAGCGCCCGCAACTCGCGCCGCGAGCCGATTTCGGTCTGCGACTTCATCGCGGCAAGCATCACGACATCGTCATAGACTTCGGCCTCGATCTTGCGCCAGCGCAGCCCTAACCATTCGGCGACCTCGAATTGCTCGATGTGTCGCCCCCGCCGGTAGAAGCGCACCTCGCGGAAATCGGCGAGCGGCACCCTGACCTCGACCCGCAGCACTGTGCGCCGGCGGTGGGCCTCGCCGATGTCCGCGTGTGGCAGCTCGACGAAGTTCGCGTCTTTGAGCACCTTGTCGAGCGATTGCACGAGGTCGGCATAGCAGCGCTCGATCAGCTCGTGGTCCATGGCCGCATGCGGCGCGATCTCGGGGTTGAAATAGTAGTAGTCGTTGCGCAAGCGCTCTAGCGCTTCGAAATACTCGTAGTGATAGATCGATGCCAACATCTCGCAGAGCCGGCGAAATTTTTCGCGCTCGGCGTCGTCGGCGAACGCGCCTCGTTCGATCAAAGCGGCGAGAATATCGCTCTTGCGTATCGGAACGAACTGATCATGTCCGGCGCCGGCGGACTGCTTGGAATTAGGCAAAGCGTCACCCACCGACTGCGCCGTCGCAGCCGATCGACACCTCGTATCCGGGCGGCGGGCCATGAATCCGGTACGGCGAGCGCCGGCCCGTCGCCTTTGCCGGCCTGCTCCTGGAAGTCTGCTCGGCCATCGTGGTGGAACCCCCCGGTCAGGGCGATGCATACACCGTCCGCGCGTCGGCCGTAAACGCCCTGCGGGATTGCGGATCGGTGTAGAACATGTGGCCGCCGCGGTAGAGTCGGAGCTCGGCGCGTTCCCCATCCAAGCTGGACGGAATATGGTCGAGCACGTAACGGGAATCCGAATAGGGCACCACCATATCGCTGTAGCCGTGGGCGATCAGGAGCCGGAATGACGGCGTGAACGCGAGCAGTATGCGTAAATCTTCGGCGACGCTCGGCGACGCGTGGCCGCCCCCGTCGTGCCAATCCCATTTGCCGGAAATCTCGTCCGCCAGCAGGTTGTAGGTCATCTCCGTCTTGAAGCCGAGCTCGTCGCGCGCATAGGCGACGAAGGCGCTGCCGTAGGCGCGAATGAAGCCGTCGAGAAATGGATCGGGACCGCGCGGCCCTTCCGCTGCGGGATTGGGATCGTCGACCGCAAAGGTCGCGTCGTAATGGCTGACGATCTTGTGATCGCTGGCGCGCAGGTTCTTGACATAGGCGTCGCGGATAAAGCCGCCGGAGCGGGCGACGGCGTCCTCCGGCAATCCGGTCATGCGCGCGACGCGTGCGTAAAACGCCCGCGCCGCATCGCCCTTGAGCGGCGGGCCGGCAAGCGTCGACAGATAATCGGTGAGCGCGAAATGCTCGGCCTGCGCCAGCGCCTCCTTGCTGAACGTGCCGGTGCGCTCGAGCTCGGCCGCGACCAGCGAGGGCAATTGCAGCGCGGCGCCGAGCGCGAAGCGGTCGCCGCCGAACTGGAATTCGCCTTCGAGCATCGGTGAAAGCATGATGATGCCGCTCACCACGATACCCTGGTCGCTTTGCAGGGCGCGCGCAACCTTGGCGGCGCGGAAGCCGCCGTAGCTTTCGCCCAAAATATATTTCGGCGAGCTGACGCGGCCATTCTTGGCGACGTAGAGCGCGATTACTTTCGCCATCGATTCGGCATCCCGATGCACGCTCCAGAACGCGCTGCCGCCGTCGGGCTTGGCCGGCCTGCTCCAGCCGGTGCCGACCGGATCGATCAGCACCAGGTCGGTGAAGGCGAGCCAGCTGTCCGGGTTGTCGACCAGGTGGACATTTGCGCCGTCATAGCCGTTGCCGAATGCGGCAACGCGCGGACCGACGAGGCCGAGGTTGAGGAACGCGGAGCCGGCGCCAGGCCCGCCGTTGAACACGAAGGTCAACGGCCGTCCCGGATCATTCGATTTCGCCACGTAAGCCGTATAGAAGACCGCCGCCGAGCGCTCGCCCGACTGATCGAATAGCGAGAATGTCCCGGCGGTTGCCGTATAGGCGAGCTTGCCGGCCGGAAGATCGATGCTTTGCTCGGTGACGGCATCGCCCGGCAACAGCGCGAGGACCCCGGGCCCGCTCTGCTCCTGGCGGCCCTGGTCCGGGTGATTTCGCTCCCCCGCCGGTCGGCCGGCGTGCTCCTGTGCGACTGCGGCGGTCGCGACGAGCGCGATCAGAAGAGCAAGAATGGCGCGGTGAATATCGATCATGTCCGGCTGCCTTTTACAGAAGTTTGCGCACGCTCAATTGCCCATGTCTCATTCATGATCGCCTGGTGAAAGTGCCGGAAAGATGGCTGCCTCGGCCTTATATATTGGGTCACCACGATGACAACGACCGGCGCGAGAGCCCGCGAGCCGGTAGACAATAACGCTCGGATCAGGGAAGTTCTGTCGGGGCGACGGGAAGTGAAGTATTGGAGTCGCGGACAATGCCCTTCCCTCGCGCGTCGAAAGCGCTAGCGCGCTTCACGGTGCTCGACCTCTCCCGGGTGCGGGCGGGGCCGACCTGCGTGCGCCAGCTCGCCGACTGGGGCGCCAATGTCATCAAGATCGAGGCGCCGCCCGGACCGGAAGAGCCGATGGGCGGACCGCGGGAGGCGGGAGACTTCCAGAACCTGCATCGCAACAAGCGCAGCATGACGCTTAATCTGAAGACGCCGGAAGGGCTCGCCGCCTTCAAGCGCATGGTCAAGAAAGCCGATGTCGTGGTGGAAAATTTCCGCCCCGACGTGAAGAAGCGGCTGGGCATCGATTACAAGACGCTGAGAAGGATCAATGCCCGCCTGGTCTATGCCAGCATTTCCGGTTTCGGCCAGGATGGGCCCTATGCCGGTCGGCCCGGCTTCGACCAAGTCATGCAGGGCATGGGCGGCCTGATGTCGATCACCGGCCTGCCGGGCCAGGGACCGGTTCGCGCCGGCATCCCGGTCGCCGACCTCAGCGCCGGGCTGTTCGCCGCGCTCGGCATCCTCGTCGCCCTGCTCGAGCGGGAAAATTCCGGCAAGGGCCAGCAGATCGAGACCTCGCTGCTGCAAGCGCAAATCTTCATGCTCGACTTTCAAGCCGCGCGTTATCTGGTCCAGGGCGAGGTGGCGCGGCAGGCCGGCAACAATCATCCGACCACCATTCCGACCGGCGTATTCAAGACGCGAGACGGTACCATCAACATCGCCACGACCGGACATAAAATGTGGGAGCGGCTCTGCCGGACGATCGAGGCGGACGCGCTGTTACAGAAGCCGGGCTATCAAACGACCGCGGCCCGATCCGAGAATCGCGATGCGCTCAACGCCGAGATCGAGACCTATCTGAAGAGCCGCACCAGCGCCGAATGGGTCGAACGCCTCAACAAGGCGGGTGTGCCCTGCGGGCCGATCTATTCCATCGACCAAGTGTTTGCCGACCCGCAGGTGCGGCATCTCGGCATCGCGCAGAGCGTCGCCGGCAAGGACAAACGGGCGCTACGTCTCGTCGGCCAGCCGCTGTCGCTGTCGCGCACGCCCTCGCGTCTCGCGGCGCCGGCGCCGGAACCCGGCGAGCATAGCGACGCGGTGCTCAAGGAGTTCGGCTTTTCCGCGCGGGAGATTGCCGCGCTGCGCAAGGCGAAGGCGGTGTGATGGGGCGCCTCCGCCGTCCTTCGAGGCCCGCGCTTCGCGCGGGCACCTCAGGATGACGGTATAAGTCCTCGCGAATTTACAAAGGAAGCAAATGACGCAAACCGATAAGCTGCTCGCGCGCAAGGAAGCAGGCGTCGGCGTCGTGACCTTCAACAATCCCGAGCGGCACAACGCGGTGTCGCTCGATATGTGGGAGGCGACGAAACGTATCCTCGACGAATTTGCGGCCGACGACGAGGTGCGCGTCGTCGTGCTTACCGGCGCCGGCGGCAAGGCGTTCGTATCCGGCGCCGACATTTCGAAATTCGCAAGCGAGCGCTCCTCGCTCGAGGCCGCGCGCAGCTACAACGCCAAAGCCGAGGCGGCCTTCGGCGGCATCTACGAATTCCCCAAGCCGACGATCGCGATGATCCGCGGCTATTGCATCGGCGGCGGTGTCGGGGTCGCCACCTGCTGCGACCTGCGTATTTGTTCCGACGATTCGCGCTTTGCGGTCCCGGCGGCGAAGCTCGGATTGGGTTACGGCTATGCCGGCCTCAAGCGGCTTGTCGACATCGTCGGGCCGTCCTATGCCAAGGAGATTTTCTATACCGCGCGGCAGTTCGACGCGCAGGAAGCCTACGCCATGGGCCTGGTCAATCGCGTGGTGCCGGCGGCCGAACTCGAAAGCACCGTGAACAGCATAACCGATATGATCTGCGCCAACGCCCCGCTCACGATCAAGGCGGTCAAATTCACGGTCGGCGAAATCCTCAAGGACGAATCCAAGCGCAACGTCGCGCACGTGAACGAGCTGGTGGAGCAGTGCTTCGCCAGCCGCGACTATACCGAAGGCCGCACCGCCTTCATGGCGAAGCGCAAGCCGGTATTTACCGGCAGGTGATAGGGTTCAAATTTCCGCTCGTCCCCGCGCAAGCGGGGACCCAGTTCTTTGGGCCCCGCGCCTGGACTGGATTCCCGCTTTCGCGGGAATGAGCGGAGGATGTCCGAAGTCATCATACGAAACCACTCGTTGCGCCCTTGTTTCGGGCGCTTGCCTGGCGTTTTAGCGGATTAGCGGAGCATGATCTTTTCGGAAAACCGGCTTCCACTTTTCGGGATCATGCTCTAAATACTCGCGCAACGCTCAATCATATTTCGGCCTGCGGAGAGGTGGCTGAGCGGTTGAAAGCACCGCACTCGAAATGCGGCATACGGGCAACCGTATCGGGGGTTCGAATCCCTCCCTCTCCGCCACGAGTTCAACCGTGAATGTTCGCGAGCGTCCAATTAGCCCACGGCACGGAATCCGGGTTAACGCTCAGTTGAGTTGCAGGATTTGCAGGAGGAGTTTGGGGTTCCAGCCGGCGGCCTTGCGGCGGGTTTTGATGCTGCCCTTTGTTTTATTGGCGCGGA
>JBEKNW010000160.1:0-10679 GCA_049522435.1 Xanthobacteraceae bacterium | reverse complement strand
ATCGAGACGCACCATCCGCTATCGTTGCGAGACCCATATCAGCCCTCCGCCGATCTGTGAATCTCGCCAAATACCTGATTCTCAACAACAAACGACTGCGACTTTCTGACTCAGTCGTATTAGCCGGATATACGCAAGGACACTCGACGTTCAGTTGCGGCTATTTTATCTCGACAACACGACGCCGGGAGGTATGGTTATCCAGTCGATCGTCATCATTTTGATTTTGATGACGTCAAAGGGATGCTCGATATCTTGCCAGCGAACCGGCGGCGCCTCGCGAAGCGCGCGACGACCTCACTTCAGATCGGCACGCCGACGAACCTAACGGCTAATACGTAGTCGGAATGGGCGTGCTATTGAAGCGTGCCGCCGGTGGCTGCTTTTGTTGCTCCGCTTTCGCCCGGCGCGACGAGTCAATCAAAAAAATACTTCAATCTCATACGTCTACGTCGGTCATAAATTCATAAGCGACACAAAACCCGCGGTCAAAATCGGCGGCCGGTCGGGGCTAAATTGGAAGCCGATTGACGGCTAATTTTAGCGATTGCCGCCATGGGATGGCAATCTCCCGCGGCTATCGAGAATACTCGGAGTTGCACGGTCGGCTCTTTTAGGCTTCGCGCATCACGCTGCCGCTCCTGCCGATCGACTGCCGCAGCGAGCATCGATCGAACGAAGGCGTCGATTAAAAAATCGGAGAAGGCATATGTGGTCGACAAGCAATCGCTTCCCGCGCTATGTCGGGGTAGCGGCTGCAGCAATGCTCCTGGCGTCGCTTCCCGTATGCGCCCAGACGCCGGAGAAGCGGCCCAATGTCGTCGTCATCATGACCGACGATACCGGCTGGGGCGATCTCGGCGCCTTTGGCGGCGGCAAAACCCGCAACGCGCCAACGCCAAACCTCGACCAGCTGGCGGCCGACGGCGTGACGTTCACGGAATGGTATGGGCAGGCGAGCTGCACCGCCGGCCGCGCCTCTTTCATAACCGGGCGTCTCCCGGTGCGCTCCGCCCTCTCGGTGGTGATCGCGCCCGGCGACCCGAACAAGATCCGACCGGAGACGCCGACCATCGCGGAATTTTTCAAGAAGAACGGTTACCAGACTTACTTTTCGGGAAAATGGCATCTGGGCGACACGGTCGACGCCATGCCGCTCAACCATGGCTTCGACACGATGAAGGATTTCCTCGCCTATTACTCCGGGGTCTACGCCTACACGGATACAAATTTGCACCCGGACTTCCCGCGCGACGATCCGAAGTTCATGGCGACCTATTGGAGCCAGGTGAACGACGGCATGTGGGAGGGCGAAGCGGGCCAGCCGCCCCGACGCGTCATCGAACATTTCGGCTATCCCGACCTCGCAACGTTCGACGAGAAGCAGGCCGCGGATGCGGCCGCCTATATCAAGGCACACGCGAACGACGCCAAGCCGATGTTCATGTACGTCGCCTTCACCAAGATGCACAATCCGACCAACCCCGCGCCGGACTTCAAGGGCAAGTCGCATGCGAGCCTCTATCTCGACTCGCTGATGGAGATGGACGCCAATTCCGGCGTTGTCCTGCAGGCGTTGCGCACCGCTGGAATCGACAAAAACACCATCGTCTTGTGGACGGTCGACAATGGCTCCTGGATCGACGCGTATCCGGACGCCGGCTACCAGCCGTTCCGCGGCATGAAGGGGACCGGCTTCGAGGGCGGTTGGCGCGTGCCGACCATCATGTCCTGGCCGGGCCACATTCCATCCGGCAAAAAGACCGACGGCATCATCTCCCACATGGACTTCTGGCCGACCGCCGCGGCGCTGGCGGGTCTGACGCCGCCGCCCCATGGCGGATGGGTCGGCAACGACGGCAAGCCGATCTATTTCGATGGCATCGACGACAGCGCCTTTGTCCTCGGCAAAGCCAAGTCGGCCCGCGATTCGATGATCTACATCGAAGGCATTACCATGCTCGGCCTGCGCACCGGCGACTGGAAATTCATCTGGACCGCCAAGGATACCTGGCTCGGTCCGGACCTGACGCTGGAGGTGCCGGCGATCTACAATCTCAAGCAAGACCCGGGCGAAGCCTACGATAAAATGTTCAACGGCGCGGCACCGCCGACCGCCGGCGTGCTCAAGACCTCGCCCGGCCGCTGGTCGGGGCAGGACAGCGGCTGGGCCCTGATGATGGCGCTGGCGCCGTTCCAAGAGATGATGACATCGATGAAGGAGTTCCCCAACGCCGATATCTTGCCGAGTGCGTCGCTGGTCGGTGCCGACCGGCCGAAATTCGTACCGCCGGCCATGCGGTTCTATACCGGAGACTGAAAGACGCCGGCGGCGATCGATTGCCGACGAAGACGGCTGAACCCGCGTCGCCTCGACCACAGTTTTTGCCTTTAATTTGTTTGGCAAAGCTTTCCTGTCGGTCTTGTCATGAGCAACATCATGGGTTTCATTTCAGACGTCCCCTTCTACAAACACCGGACGACGTTCGTTCCAGAAAATTGAGTAAATCCATTGCGGAAATAGCTGGCTATTTATTTCCGTCAAGATACGCGAGCGTCACTCCTGCGACCTACAGTCCTTTCGAATTGGCATTTTCGCTGCTTTCGTCGATAGACGGAGACAATATTTTGAAGTCGACGCGGGCGTCCTCCGGCATCAACCGCCGCGTCCTGCTCACAACGGCGGCGACGCTGCCGATCTTGTTTGTGCCTGCGCTTCCCATCTCGAGGCAGGCCAAGGCCCATCAGTCCGATCCGCTGCCATCGTGGAACGACCGGCCCGCGAAACAGGCGATCCTCGGCTTCGTGCGTGACACTACGGACCGGGCAAGTCCGACATTCGTGCGGCCCGAGGAACGCATCGCCACTTTCGATCAGGACGGCACGCTTTGGGTCGAGCACCCCATGTATAGCCAAATGATGTATTGCCTCGACCGGGTCCCGGCGTTGGCGGCCGAGCAGCCGGCGCTCAAGCGTGTGGAGCCGTTCGAGACCGTTCTCTCCGGCGACCGCAAGGCGATGGCGAAGCTCACGACGCCGGACCTCGAAAAGATCATTGTCGCCACGCTCACCGGCATGACGACGGACGCGTTCGACGCCGAAGTGAAGACCTGGCTCGCCCACGGCCAGGGACCCGCGCTGGAAGCGACCCTATACCGAGCTCACCTATCAACCCATGCTTGAGGTGATGAGCTACCTCCGTGCGAACGGCTTTAAGACATACATTGTCACCGGCTTCGGCGAGGATTTCGCGCGCGTGTATTCGCAGCAGATCTACGACATCCCGGTCGAGCAGGTGATCGGCTCGGCGCTGGCGGTCAAGTATGCCTATGCCAAGGACGGCAAGCCGATCCTGATCAAACAACCCAAGCTCACGCTGTACGACGACAATGCCGGCAAGCCGGAGGGCATTCACCTGATGATCGGTCGGCGTCCATACGCGGCGTTCGGCAACTCGACCGGAGACCGGCAGATGCTGGAGTACACCGGGGCCGGCGCCGGCGCGCGTCTGATGATGCTGGTGCTGCACGACGATGCGCAGCGCGAATATTCTTACGGTCCGGCGCGGGGCCTGCCCGATACCAAGGTCGGCACCTTCACCCCGGCGCTTTACGATGAGGCGAAAAAGAACAGCTGGACGGTGATCAGCATGAAGACCGACTGGAAGCGCGTCTTCGCGTTCGAATGAAGTTCGAAATTTGGTTGTCTCGCTCTATGCATCATGGAGATCGCCGTCATGACCGCCGTAGCGTTGTTACCGCAGAAGTCGAACATCTGGTGGGTCTTTCTACTCCAGGGCTTTGCCGGAATCATGCTGGGCCTCATGCTCATCACCGAGCCTGGCGCCACGCTCATGGCGCTGACGACCGTGCTGGGCTTCTACTGGCTCGTCATCGGACTGCTGGCGCTGGTGCAGGTCTTCGTCGATCGCTCGACGCCGTGGGTCTGGTCGCTCCTCGCCGGCATCGTCGGTATTCTGGCCGGGCTCTTTGTTCTGCGCCACCCGCTGTTTTCCGCGCTGACGGCGCCCACCGTTCTTGTCATCATCCTCGGTATTCAGGGGGTGGTCATCGGCGCGCTACAAATCATCGGCGGATTTAAGGGCGGTGGAATCGGGCCGTTCATTCTCGGGGCGATCAGCGTTCTGGTCGGGATATTGTTGCTCGGATCGCCGGTCGCGGCGGCGCTCGCGGTCCCCATGGTATTCGGCGCGCTCCTGCTCTTCCAGGGCGCGGGACTGATCGTCCTGGCGTTCGGCGTCCGCGTCTGAAAGCTTTCGCGCCAATCGCACGGATGTGAGATGGCAACGGCCCGCGTCATCGAAACATTTCCGCGTCGCACGTCGACATCCGGGACCACGGAACATGGCCCGGGACAATGGCCCGGGAAAATGGCTCGGGAACATGGCTCGGCAACATGGCTCGATCCAGACAAGGTTCCGGGAAAAAACGCGGCTCCCCAAAATCGACGGCCACTTCGCCGGGAAGCGACGACGCCGACACCAACGGCGGTCATACAGCTCCGCGATGGGCGTCAAGGCGCAGGATCGTCATCGCCGGATCGGTCGCGGCGGCGCTGGTCTTGGCCGGCGGCCTGTCATTCGTGGTCTCGACGGCAGGCTTGGACGCTTTCCGAGACCCGGCTGTCAAAGCGGAGGCGCCCGTCTTCGTCGGCAGCGAAACTTGCGCGGGCTGCCACCAAGCGGAGGCCGACCTTTGGCATGCTTCGCAGCACAAGCACGCGATGGATCACGCGACCGATCAGTCGGTATTGGGTGATTTTTCCGATGCAACCTTCGACTATTACGGCGTGAAATCGCGCTTCCTTCGCAAGGACGGCAAATTCTTCGTGGAAACCGACGGACCGGACGGCAAGCTCGCCGCCTTCGCGGTGAAGTACACGTTCGGCGTGGATCCGCTGCAGCAATACCTGGTCGAATTCCCGGATGGACGATTGCAGGCGTTGTCGCTCGCCTGGGACAGCCGACCGATGGAGCAGGGCGGCCAGCGCTGGTTTCACCTCTACCCGAACGACGAGATCAAGCACGACGATATCTTGCATTGGACGAAGTTGAACCAGAACTGGAATTTCATGTGCGCGGAGTGCCATTCGACCGGCGTGCGCAAGAATTACGATGCGGCCAATGATCGATTCCATACGACATGGGCGGAGATCAGCGTGGGCTGCGAGACCTGCCACGGCCACGGCTCGCGTCACGTCGACTGGGCACGCGACCGGCGGAGTTGGTGGTCATTCGGAAAACACGAGGACAAGTCCAAGGGACTCGCCGTTCGTTTCGATGAGCGCAGTAACGTCACATGGCGAGCCGATGCGAAAACCGGCAATCCGCAGCGCAATTCCACTCCGCCTGTTTTGCGTAAGGAAGTCGAGACTTGCGGGCTTTGCCACGCCCGCCGAGCTGAATTCTCCGAGGATTGGGTGCCCGGTCAATGGCTGTCGGACACGCACGTGGTCGCACCGCTCACTCGTGGCCTCTATCATGCAGACGGGCAAATGCTGGACGAGGTCTACAATTTCGGCTCGTTCAAGCAGAGCAAGATGTTTGCGGCTGGCGTCACCTGCAGCGACTGCCACGACCCGCACAGCGCCAAGCTGAGAACATCCGGCGACGGCGTCTGTTTGCAATGCCACTCGTCGGACAAATACGCCGCCGCGACCCATGACCATCATGCCGCCGTCGACCCGGCGGTCGCCTGCGCGTCGTGTCATATGCCGACGCGCACCTACATGGTGATCGATCGGCGGCACGATCACAGTTTTCGGATTCCGCGTCCGGACATCTCGGCGAAACTTGGCACGCCGAACGCTTGCAACGATTGCCACACCGACAAATCGGCGCAATGGGCGGCGGCGACAGTCGAACGCTGGTTTGGACCGAGCCGCGAGGGCTTTCAGACCTATGCCGAAGCATTTTATGCGGACTGGTCCGATCGAGCGGACGCTGCAAAACTTCTCGCCGCCGTGGCCGCCGATCAAAATGCCCCCGCGTTTGCGCGCGCAAGCGCGTTGACCGATCTTGCCCCGAGCTTCTCAGCCGAGAATAACAACTTGGTGCGGGAAGGGCTGTCGGACCCCGATCCGATGGTGCGGATCGGTGCTCTCGACATGCTCGAAGGCGTTCCGGCCGTTCAGATTTGGCCGCGGGTTTCGCCGCTATTGTCAGACGAAAGCCGCAGCGTGCGCATCAGGGCAGCTTCGTTGCTGGCCACAGTGCCGACCGCGGAGCAGCCCGCCGCCGATCGCGAGAGCTTCGCGCGTGCAGCCCGTGAATTCATCGAGGCTCAGCGCTTCAATGCCGATCGGCCGGAGTCACGCTCAGCGCTCGGAAGTTTCTTTGCGAAGCGCGGCAGTCCCGTCGATGCGGAGGCCGAATATAAGGCTGCGCTGCGGTTGAGCCCGCAATACGCGCCGGCGGCCGCCAACCTCGCCGATCTTTATCGCCGGATCGGACGCGACGCCGACGGCGAGCATGTGCTGCGCGCCGCACTTGTTGTTTCCCCGCAAGATGCCGGCCTGCATCACGCGCTCGGCCTGACGCTCGTGCGGCTTCAGCGGCGGGATGAAGCGCTCGACGAGTTGCGCCGCGCGGCCGAACTCGACCCCGGCGAAGCCAGATACGCCTATGTCTACGCCGTCGCCCTGCATTCAGCCGGACGCGATGACGAAGCCGCAGCCGTTCTCAGAGACAATTTGGCGCGGCATCCCAATGATCGCGGCTCTGTGTCGGCGCTGATTGCCTTCGGCCGAAAGGCTGCTCATTGAGAGCGCCGGACCGACTCTTGACCTAACGACGGCGATAGCCGGTGCAGGCGGACATGGTCTCGGCGAGAATACGAGCACGGCGCAAGTGTTCGGGGTCGGTGGGGTCGAGCCGTTCCTCCGCAACAAAGGATTACTCAGCATCTTGCCCGAACAACCCGAACTGCGCCGGATCGCGTGCCGGCTCGGGCAAGCCGAGATGGCGGAAGGCGTGGCCGGTGATCAGCCGGCCGCGCGGGGTGCGCTGCAGGAATCCGCACTGGATGAGATAGGGCTCGATGATGTCCTCGATGGCGTCGCGCGGCTCCGACAAAGCGGCGGCGAGCGTCTCGACGCCGACCGGCCCGCCGCTATAGTTCACCGCAATGGTCGTGAGATAGCGCCGGTCCATGGCGTCGAGGCCGGCGGCGTCGACTTCGAGCGCCGCGAGCGCCTTGTCGGCGACCGCGCGGTCGATCGCGGCGGCGCCGGCGACCGCGGCGAAGTCGCGCAGCCGTCGCAACAGCCGCCCGGCGATGCGCGGCGTGCCGCGGGCGCGGCGCGCGATTTCGTTGGCCCCGTCCGCGGTCACGACAATACCGAGGACGCGCGCGCCGCGGTTGACGATCTGTTCGAGCTCGGCCTCGGAATAAAAGTTGAGCCGCACCGGAATGCCGAAGCGGTCGCGCAACGGATTGGTGAGGAGCCCGGCACGGGTCGTCGCGCCAATGAGCGTGAACTTGGCGAGATCGAGCTTCACCGAACGCGCCGCCGGTCCCGCGCCGATGATGAGGTCGAGCTGAAAATCCTCCATCGCCGGATAAAGGATTTCCTCGACCGCGGGATTGAGCCGGTGAATCTCGTCGATGAAGAGTACGTCGCGCTCCTCGAGGTTGGTGAGCAGCGCCGCGAGATCGCCGGCCTTGGCGATCACCGGGCCCGACGTGGCGCGGAAATTGACGCCCAGCTCACGCGCCACGATCTGCGCCAGCGTCGTCTTGCCGAGCCCGGGCGGGCCGACAAACAGCACGTGATCGAGCGCCTCGCGGCGTCCCCGGGCCGCCGCGATGAACACGCCGAGATTGTTCCGCGCCTGCTCCTGACCGATAAACTCCGAGAGATGCTGCGGGCGCAGCGTGGTTTCCGCCGCATCTTCCTCGCGGCGCTCGGGCGTGACCAATTTGCGTCCGGGGCTGCTGCTCACCTGTCCGGCCCCCGGCTGTATTTGTTGGGCAAAAGTTCGCCGATTGGCACCACCGCCGACGACGTCCCGTTGGGCACGATCACGCGCGCCTTGCGATCGTAGTCGAAGATCAGTTCGCGGCAGGCGCCGCATGGCGACACCACGGCGATCGTCTGATCCTTTTCCTGCGGCGGCGGGTGACGCACCGCGACGATGGTGTCGATGCCCGCATCGCCCAGATCGACGACGGCGCGGCCGAGCGCCACCGCCTCGGCGCAGACCGCCATACGGCCGAGATAGGCATCGAGATTGACGCCGGTGAAGATTTTGCCCGAGCGGGTGCGCAAAGCCGCGCCGACCTCCTGCCAGTCGTCGCGATAGCACCGCTTGATCGCCGCGGTCGCCGCCGCGATCAATTCCTGATCCGCCTTGCTGGGTTTGGCAGGCCGTTTCACTTCGCCAGCTCCTTTAAGCCCAGCCGAATGAGGGTCTTGACCTCCGCGCCGTCGCCCGCATTGCGCGCCGCGGCGGCGATGGCGGCGGCCGCCTGCGGCTGCGCGTAGCCGAGATTGATCAGCGCGGAAACAGCGTCGGTGACCGGCTGCGGCGCTCGCTTCTCGTCGATCGCGCCGGACAGCCGCACCAACGCCGGATCGATATCGGTATAGGCCGGGGCCTTGTCCTTGAGCTCGGTGACGATGCGCTCGGCGACTTTCGGCCCGACCCCGGGCGTGCGCGCCACCATCGCCTTGTCGCGCATCGCTATTGCCGAGGCGAGATCGGCGGGTTTCAGCGTGCCGAGGACGGCGAGCGCGACCTTGGTGCCGACTCCTTGGACGGTCTGCAACAGCCGGAACCATTCGCGTTCGACGTCGGTGGTAAAGCCGAACAGGCGGATCTGGTCCTCACGCACATGGGTCTCGATCGCCAGCGTCGCCGGCTCGCCGGCGCGCGGCAATTCCTGCAACGTGCGCGCCGAGCAATGAACGAGATAGCCGACGCCATTGACGTCGAGGATGATGGAATCCTCGCCGTAAGAGTCGATCACGCCCTTGAGCTTGCCGATCATGGCCCGTTTCTCTTTCCTCCCCCCCGTGCGGAGGAGGTGGCGAGCCAACGGGTCCGGCCCGAAGTGGCCGGCCCGATGACAGGCTCCGCGAGCCGGTAGGGGCAAGTATCGACGTTTGAGCAAGCCTCCATGCCGAGGCCCCCTCCACCACGCTTCGCGTGGTCCCCCTCCCCCGCTTCGCGGGGGCGGAAAGTTGTACTTGTGCCGTTCATCGCACCGCCACCTTAAGCAACAAACTCTGCCGGTGATGCGCGTGCGTCACGGCAATGGCGAGCGCGTCGGCGGCGTCATCCGAGGACGGTTCGGCCTTCGGCAGCAGCACGCCGATCATCATGCGTATCTGCGACTTGTCGCCATGCCCGGCGCCGACGATGCTTTTCTTCACCAGGTTCGGCGCGTATTCGGCCACCGGCACGCCGGCCCGCGCCGGCACCACCATGGCAATACCGCGCGCCTGGCCGAGTTTTAACGTCGCTTTGGCGTCCTTGTTGACGAAGGTCGCCTCGACCGCCGCCTCGTCGGGGCGAAACTCGTCAAGGACGCGCATCAGCCCATCGTGGATGGCAAGCAGCCGCCGCGCGAGCGCATCCCGATCGTTCGTCGTCACCGAGCCGCAGCCGAGAAAGCCGAGCCGATTGCCGGCAATCTCGACGATGCCCCAGCCGGTGCGGCGGAGCCCCGGATCGATGCCAAGAATGCGAATCGGGCGCGTCATCTTCCCCGGTGATAGACCCGGCGCCGCCCGTCCGAAAGCGCTTAACTTGCGAAAGCATGCTCCTACACTTAGAATCCCTGTCATGTTGGACTGGAGCAAATGCCCGGCGGTCGAGCGCATCCCCGGCAAGGGCGGCGGCGAGTGGCTATTTAAACACAGCCGCGTGCCTGTGAGGGCGTTGTTCGAGAACCTCGAAGATGGCGCCCGGATCGACGAATTCCTGGAGTGGTTCCCCGGGGTGACGCGAGAACAAGTTGAGCTTGTGTTGCGCCACGCCGAGCAAAGTCTTGTGGCGTGAGCATCAAGCCTTCACGTGAAGATACTGTTTGACCACGGCACTCCGGCGCCGCTTCGTCGCGCATTGTCCGGCCATTCGGTCTCCACTGCCAACGAAATGGGATGGAGTGAAATCGACAATGGCAGGCTTTTGTCTGCAGCCGAAATCGAATTCGATGTAATCATTACAACAGATCAAAGCATCCGCTATCAGCAAAACCTTGCCGGACGCCGATTGGCGATATTGGTGTTGCCGACGACCAGCTGGAAGCGAATCCAAGTTCATCAATCCCAGATTTTAGCGGCGATCGATAGGCTAGTACCCACTTTCATAGAAACGTGATTCGCGCGGGCAGTGAATTCGAGAGTCGGATGAGACACTTGTTCGCATCGTTGCCTGCGCGGATTGGTGATTCCGGGTACTAGGTCCCGGCGATCTTGTAGAGTTGAAATTTAGATGATGCCCCAGCTTCACGCGCTCATCCGCTGCACGAGCGCGTCGGAAATCTCGAAATTGGCATAGACATTCTGGACATCGTCGTGATCGTTGAGGTTCTCGATGAGCCGGAGCAGCTTTTCGCCCTGCTCATCGTCGAGGGCCACGGTGTTTTGCGGCCGCCACACCAGCGACGCCTTGCGCGGCTCGCCGAACTTTAATTCGAGCGCCTTGGCGACCG
>JBEKNW010000159.1:0-10753 GCA_049522435.1 Xanthobacteraceae bacterium | reverse complement strand
TCGATGCTTTCATCGCAGCCTACAACGAGACAGCCGAGCCATTCGCCTGGACCAAGAAAAAAGTCTATCAGCGGCGGTTCAAAAATCGACGTGTCACTCAACTGTGATTCCGGGTACTAGCGTGCGGATCGGGACGCGAGCATCTTCGACGAAATTGCGGAGGCGCGCGTAAAGCGCGCGTCACTCCGTCCGCGTGGAGCCGACGGGATTTGCTTGTCTACTCACTGCTGACGTTCTCTTCGAGAAAGTCCGGGTCTGCGGGTGGGTGATTGCGGCCGTGAAACCGCGACGTGCAAAGACGCGATCAGTTTTTGGCGGCGGTTGCGCCGAGCGAGGCGAGGTCGAACTTGTAGTTCACGCCGAGTTTGAAGAGGTCGATTGTCTGCTTGACGCTGATGGTCTGGGCGTTGATCACGGCGACGGCGGGGAAGCCAACGGCTGTCGTGGGCAGGCCGATATGGTCGTATTCGGCGAGCGCGGTCCAGTGATTGGTGAGCGCGTATTCGATGCCGCCGCCGACCGTCCAGCCCCAAATATTCAGGTTTGTGCTTCCGGCGCCCAGGGCGAGAGCGCTTGTGTCGCCCAACAGATCGTAAGTGGTCTCGGTCCAGGCGCCGCCGCCCTTGACGTAAGCCAGCGAGCGGTCCCACGCATAGCCAAAGCGGCCGGTGAGCGTGCCTAGCGCGTCCACGGTGTGCTGGCAGTTGATGCCGCCGAGGCCGGAGAAGCAGGTGTTCTCGCCGCGCAGATTCGCCGCACTAGCATCGGCTTGCGCGCCCAAGACCAACTGGCCGATCTGCCAATTGGCGCCGATCTGGCCGCCGCCGAGCGGACCGGTGGCGTGAGTGGTGTCGCCAAAGCCAGCCACGTTGATGAAGCCGCCGGCGCCGACCGTCGGTCCGAACGGATCGGACCAGCGATCGTCGCTAAAGCCGCCGCCCAAATGTCCGCCGACATAGAATCCGGTCCAGTTCATCGGCGCTGCCGCCATGACAGGCGCCTTGGTCGGCACGGCTGAGCCTTCGGCCGGCGGCTCGGGTTCACCCCAACGATAACTCGTCTGCACGAACGCGCCGTAGCGTTCCGTACTGTAGCGCGACGGCTCGACGGTGTTGGAGGCGGGCGTGGTCAGGAAGTTAAACCCCGAGGTGCCGGTGTTCATATTCCAAGCCCAGTAACGTCCGCCGATGCCGACGTTCCAAGCAGCCGTAATCTTGTAGTCGAGGATCGCCTCGAGCATCACGCCATTGCCGCTGTTTGACGCGTCGGGGCCGAGCAGTTGGCGCAGGAGATGATCGTCCAGCCCGGCGTAAGTCACCCACGGCACGTAGGCGGCATCGGCGCCCAGTCTCAGCCGGTCGGTCAACATGACCTCGCTGGTGAGGCCGACGCGCAGCGAGTTGAAATTGTCGTTCTCGGTCAGCCCAAGCAGGCTCGACTGCACCGCCGGCGCGCAAACGGTGTCGCCGGCAAGTTGGGCGCAGCCGTAGGTATTGATCGCCTGGGCGTAGTAATTATAGCCGACGAATGCGCCGACTTTGGCACCCGGCGCCGTGAGGAAATTGTAGCCGAGGTCGATCGTGGCGTAGCCGATATGTCCCGAGCCGCTGGCCAGGGTGTCGGAATAGACTTTGTTGCCTGGAAAGTCTTCATCGTTGAGATGCCCGTTGTTGCTTCCGCCGGCGCCCAAATAACCTTTGACAAAAAATCCGCTGGCGTGATCCACGCGGGCAAACGTTTCGCCGGAGAGCGCGTCGAGACCGCCATAGACGAGCCGAGAGATGAGACTCAGGGACGGCGAAAACAACGGCCCTTCGCCGTCACGTCCGCTGCTGAACCAGAGGCGTGCCCCGGTTTCCACTTCCCAATCGGTGTTGAGCGGCGGCGGAGCTTTCCACACCGGCGCCTTGAGCGGCATGATCGGCTCGCTCATCGGCGGCGCGTCGGGGCCGCCGAATCGGTAATTGAGACCGGCGCGGACGATATCGGCCGTTAGACTGCTGGAGTGGGTGAATACCTGGTCCGCGGGGAGATTGGTGGCCGTGACCGCTCCCGCCGTGTTGGCGAAGTCGACATAGAGGTACTCGGCTTTGACACTCAGCCGATCGGTCAGCGGCGCCTCGATGCCGCCGCCGACGGCGTAGCCCGCTTTGACGGCGCCCACCTTGCCGGATTCCGCGGCACCGCCGGTATCGATGAAAGAGAAATCGGATTGCAGGCGGGTGAGCGCGAGGCCGCCGGTGGCATAGAAAAGCCAGTGATTCGGCGCCACGAACCCGATGCGCGGCCGCGCCGTGAACAGCCAATCGGTGTTGCCATAGGAGGTGACGGTGAAAAAGCCGCCCGGCAGCCCCGGATAAGCAACCGCGCCGCTGTTCGTTGCGCCATTGAGATGCACCGCTTGCAGATCGGCTTCCAAGCCGAGCAACAAATTGCCGGTTTGCCAATTGTAGCCGCCTTCGATGCCGGTGGCGAAACCGGTCGGCTTCACGCTTTGGGCGCCGGCCGCATCGACCGCCGCCGCGTCGACGGCATTCAAATAAGTATCGCCGACGGTCGAGGTCTTCGCATCATATTGTCCCCACGCTGCTCCGGCCGTGACGCCGCCGTAGAAGCCGGTCCAATTATACGGCACGGGGAGGGGAGACGGGTCCTTGGCGGAGTCGCCCGCATTCGCCAGTCCGGTGCCGATCAACAGAAAAATGGCGGCGCTTCCAAACAGAAACTTTTTCACGCCACCCCCCAAGCATGAGTTGCTCGACCGTAGGTGGAGGCTGGTGCACGATGTCTAGGCTGTCAACGGGTCAATCAAATTATTCACATGCGACGAAGAAATTTATTTGGAATGTTTTTGCAAATACATCACTCGGGTACCGCAATGCGGCTCGCGGCTACCCGCCGGTAATATTTTCTTCGAGAAAGTCCGGGTGCTGCAGGCGGGTGAACTCGATGGCGAAGCCGTCCTCGAGGTGGCGCACCACGCGGCCCTGCACTTTGCCGAGCGTGACCAGCGTACCGATCGGCGGGCGCTCCTCGGTCGCGACACCGGCGCCCGATTGCGAGACGTCGAGGATGCGGCAAGTGACGTTGAGGCCGTTCGGCATGACCAGACGCCCGATCGGGTTGCGCGGCACGATACGGCCGTGGCGACGGTCTTCCGGCAGACCGAGAATCTGGCGATTGGCGAGCCAAGTGAGTTGCGCGGCGAGCTTGTCGCGCTTGCGCATCGTCGCCGAGATCGTCATCGCGAAGCCGTTCTGAAAGATGCGCGCGATGTGGCCTTCGAGCCGGCCCAAATGATCGACGTAAGCGATGACGCGCTCACCCGGCTGGCCGCCGACCGGCGCGATCAGCGCCATGCCTCCCGGCGACATATTCACGACCTGGCAGGGGAACTCGCGCCGATCCGGCAGCATATAGCGGCCGAGCAGGTCGACGCGCACGCGCTGAAAGCGGCGGCGCTCTTCGCTAAGCGCCCGCAATCTCGGTTTTCGTTCAGGTAACGCTATGCCCATTGGCCTGCCGCCGCACGCGCAAGCAGCCTAGGCGGCCGATGTTAATGGCTCGTTAGTCGCTGTTAATGCGCCTTTCGTCAGTGCGGCCGAGCGCAGCGCCGGGTGCCTGCTCCCCATTGGGCGGCGCTGACCGCCCGCCTTCATAGACGACCAGACCGCGCCGGCCGCGGGGCGCCATAAAGCGCGGCAGAAGACGCTTCTCGAGCGCGGCCCCGACATGCCGGCGGCCCCCGAGCGTGAGAGCGCCGATCGGGCTTGCGCCCAGCCATTGCGGAACCCGAAGCGGCGCCAACACGCCAATGGTGCGCGCGAAACTTGGCCGCCGGGCGCCGAGCGGCAGCAACAAAAGCTCGAGGTCGATCGGTTCGCCGGTACCGTTCCGCGCGGTCACGCCGGCAACCGTGCCGGTGCATTCGTCGGCGAGGATCGCGAGCAGGCTGGCGATGATGGGCTGGCTCGCATTGGTCCACAGGCCGAGGAAGGATTCCCCTTTGATCTCGCGGCCGAACAGCGCGCAGACCCGGGTGCCGGCGAGGCGAACCGGATGGCCGGCGCTGCGGTCGAGCGCAAGGATGAAGGCGTCGCTGAGCACGCCGCGAATGGCGCCGGGCTCGATCTCGGCGCGCTCGGGCGCCGGGCGTGTCCCGCGCCTTTCCTGCCAATAGGCATAAAGCTCGCGGCTCGCGGCGTGTTTCATGAACAGACCTGCTCCAGCACTCGCGCGCCCGCTGCGCACTCTGTCCCCGATTGGGACATCGATCGCAGGGTTCGGCCGTGCAGTGGAGGTTGGAGCAGGGCCTGTGCCGACCAGGCATTTCGGCACCGGTATGGCGGCGGCAACACTCAATTAATCTTAACGAAACGTTGACGTTGGCGGCACCGGCGCAGCCGCCTAGGGTGGCGTTACCGTGCCGATGGCTCCTTGGCAGCGTTTTCAACAAAGGGAGGCGAGGGGATGTGACCGACGCCGAGCGGCCCTGCCGGAGCGGGTGCCGCCATGCGATCCCGAGATCGCCGGCGTCGAGTGCGGAACCCCGCGCAAGCTGCAAAAGGGAGGGCTCTATTGCCCTCCCTTTTGTTTTTCGCTCGCTTCTCGCCAATCGCGGCTTGCCGTCGCGGCTAACGCGGCCTATCTCGGCGGCACGTTAGGTGCATCATCCCGGTGATTCAGCGTTCGGAACCGATGTTCAATGTGCCGCCGGCCGTAGTCGCCACGGTGGCGGTGCTCGTGCTCGTGCATGCGCTGCGCATGCTGGTGTTGACCGACGCCGAGGACCTGCAATTCTTGCTCACCTTTGCGTTTATTCCGGCGCGGTACGACCCCGTTCTCGTCGGCGGCGGTTCTTTCCCCGGCGGCTTCGGCTCCGATCTCTGGACCTTCTTCACTTACGCCTTTCTCCACGCCGATCTCCTGCATATCGGCCTCAATCTGGCTTGGCTCTTGCCATTCGGTACTGCGCTTGCGCGCCGTTTCGGGACGTGGCGCTATGTGGCCTTCATGCTGGTGGTGGCCGCCGCCGGCGCGTTGGCGCATCTCATCAGCCATCCGGGTGCGATGGTGCCGATGATCGGTGCTTCGGCGGCGATTTCCGGCGCCATGGCGGCAGCGCTGCGGTTCGTCTTCCAGAAGGGTGGCCCGCTCGGGCTGTGGCGAGGGGAGGGCGACGGCGATGCCTACCGCGTTGCGGCCGCGCCGCTGATTGCGACGCTCCGCGACCCGCGGTTCCTGATCTTCCTCGGTGTTTGGATCGGGCTGAACGCGCTGTTCGGCCTCGGCTCCGTTTCGATGCTCGGGGAGGGCCAGGAAATCGCCTGGCAGGCCCATATCGGCGGCTTTCTCGCCGGCTTATTCCTGTTCAACGCCTTCGATCCGGTCATTCCGCGGCGCAAATTCGACACCAAGCCGAGCGGTTGATCGAGCCTTGTCACAGCCGTATTCGTTCGTCATGATGCGAAGAGAGTCAGCGCTGGTTTTATGGGCGATCTGAGCGAGACTCGATGCTGCGCCGCAGTATAGGGCGCAGGCAGGTGAGGACGGGACATCCCACTGACCGCGTGGCCCGCCGATTAAAATAAGCCCGCCGATGGAACTTGGCGCCGACCTAAACATAAGCGTCAACACCACCCGCCGATGCGGGCCGCAGGTCGCGAAGATAGGGAAGCTACGATGACTGTCAGCATCATTCTCGCGGACAAGGGACGCGAGACCGTCACCATCGAACCGAGCGCCAGTCTTGCCGAAGCGGTGCGGGTTCTCGCCGGCAAACGGATCGGCGCGGCGCTCATCCTCGGCGCTGACCGCCGCATCGCCGGCATCATCTCCGAACGCGACATCGTGCGCGCGCTTGCCGAGCGCGGCGCTTCCATGCTCGACGAGCCGGTGAGCGGGACGATGACGCGCAAAGTCGAGACCTGCACCGAAGGCGAAACGGTCTCCAGCATCATGGAGCGCATGACCACCGGTAAGTTCCGACACATGCCGGTCGTCGACCAAGGGCAGGTCGTTGGCATCATCTCGATCGGGGACGTTGTCAGATACCGGCTCCATCAAATGGAACGCGAATCGGTTGCGATGCACGACTACATCATGACGGCGTAGCGATTTTGCCGCCGGGCAGTGCGCCAAGTCGGCCGAATGCGCCACAAGCGCGCCCATACCGCGCATCGGGGCGCCTCGCGAGGCGCATATTCCGCGGGCCCGTAGACCGCGTTATCATGGCCGCCGACGCATGTGAGTTGCGGAGGCGGTCATGCGCGGCCTTGCAATCCTTCTAGCAGTGGCGGCAATCAACGCTGTCGCGCCCAGCGTGTTCGCCGCCGAGGCAAAAATTCGGGTTGCGCAAACTTCGACCGCCACGAACTGCATGATGACTTGCAATGCCCAGGCGGCGAGCTGTCGAACCGGCTGTATCGTCCCCGGCACGCCGCCTTCGGCTGCCGCAACCACGACCAGCAACGCGACGGCGAGCACGAATTGCTTGTTGACTTGCAGCTCAACCCAGCTCGCGTGTCAGACGAACTGCGCGCGGCAATCGCCTTCGCAGTAACGATTTTTTGCCGCTGAGCTTCGGCCGAAGCGGTTCAGCCCAAGGCAGCGATCGTGTCGGCGATCGGCTCCAGCGTTTTTTCCGTGGCGGCCTTGCCCGCCGCGATCGCCTCGGCGGCGCGATGGAAATCGAGCCAGCCGACATGCCCGATATGCGGCGTGATGTGCACGTCCGGCGGATCGCCGGCGAGCCGCATGCGGGTGATGCGATCCTGCATGATGTTGAACGCTTCGATCATGACGGTGGAAAAACCCGGCCGCGCGTCGCTGGCGAAGATTTGGCGCCGGAGCGTCCGTTCGGCGCCGAAAATGCCGCGCAGGCCAAGGAATCCGTTGCGCGGCGTTCCCGGCGACGGATCTGGCGTCTCATCGCTCGCATCCGAGCCATGGCTCGCGATCGTGGCGCCGCGGGCGAAGCGATCGGCGTCGAGATTGACCGCAATGACGACGCGCGCGCCAAAAGCGCGCGCCGCGCTGACCGGGACCGGATTAACCAGCGCTCCATCGACCAGCCAGCGTCCGCCGAGCCGCACCGGCGGAAACAGTCCCGGCAAGGCATAGGAGGCCCGCATCGCCAGCGACAATGCACCTCGCGTCAGCCAGATTTCATGGCCGGTCCCGACCTCGGTCGCAATCGCCGCGAACCGGACTGGCAGCTCCTCTATTGACGTCGTGCCGATCGCCTCCGCGAGCCGTCTTGCCAGTCTTCCGCCGCCGATGAGTCCTGAGCCGCCGATTCTGATGTCGAGATAACCGATGATGCGCCGAAGCGTGAGGGAGCGCGCCCAGGTCTCGAACTGATCGAGTTGGTTGTTCGCGTAACAGCCCCCGACCAGGGCCCCGATCGAGGTGCCCACGACGATGTCGGGCTTGATTCCATGCTCGATGAGCGCGTGAATGACGCCGATATGGGCAAAACCGCGCGCCGCGCCGCTGCCGAGAACAAGCCCGATCGACGGCCGGCCGAACTTTCCCCGAATAGGCTTGGGTCCAACGTCTGCAATGGTCACTGGATCCTCGAACTCCCGCGGCGAGGAGGGCTCTGCGACCCACCATGATCGGCCACGAAGCCAATGGTAACAAGTTGTTGGCTCTAATATGGTGAAGGCGCCAATCTACCGCACCTGCCAACCGGGACGGCGAATTCGCGGCGGCATGAAATAGCCGTGATTGAGATCGAAAAAAACCGCCATGCCAAAGCGGGGCTTAAGCGGGGTTCGGCACTGTGCCGTGTCGGCGGTCGCGCTGATATTCGTTCTTTCCGCGCCGATCCATGCCTTCGCCCAGGCGCGCAGTCTGATCTCACCGCAACTGACGGTCCCGCTGACGCCCGGCACAGGCTCGCCAGGCGCTGCTCTTGTCCCGGTGGCGCCAATGCCGCTTTCACCCGGTCTGCCGCTCACGCAAGCCGTACCCATCATGGTCCCGGCCGGACACGTGGCGCTCGCGGTCTCCGCCCGGTATGGCCGCGATGCGCCGCAGATCGGCGGCGGCCTCGTCTGGCGCGTCTACGCGGCGAAGCCGGACGCCACCGGAGTTTTTCGGCTGATCAAAGAGGACAAAGCGGCGTCGCCGACCTTCGTGCTGCCGCCGGGCAACTACGTCGTCCACGCCAGCCTTGGACTTGCCAGCGCGGCGAAGGCCGTGCAACTGCGCGCCGAGACGGTCCGCGAAGTTTTGGAGATTCCCGCAGGCGGGATTCGGCTCGAGGGCCGCGTCGGCGATGTCCGCATCCCTACCGGGCAAATATCGTTCGATATCTTTGCCGGCAGCCAGTTCGACATCAGCGAGCGCCGCCCGATCGCGCAGAACGTGATGACGGGCGACGTCGTGCTGCTTGCCGAAGGAACCTACTACATCGTGTCGAATTACGGCGACGGCAATTCGGTGGTGCGCTCGGACGTGCACGTCCAGGCGGCCAAGCTCACCGATATCGTCGTTACCCATCGCGCAGCTGTGTTGACACTCAAGCTGGTGAACGAGGCGGGCGGCGAGGCGCTGGCCAATACGCAATGGACGGTGCTGACGCCGGGCGGCGACGTGATCAAGGAATCGATCGGCGCGTTCCCGCGCGTCGTGCTCGCCGAGGGCGACTATCACGTGATCGCGCGCAACGAAGGCAAGACCTACCAGCGCGATTTCAAGGTCATCACCGGCGTCGACGGCGAGGTCGTGGTGCTGGCGCGGTGATAGGTTATGCCCACGATCCTCAGGATTTACGGCTATCGCTTCTTCTTCTACAGTCTTGAAGGATCGGAGCCGCCGCACGTTCATGTCGAACACGGCGACAAGGTCGCCAAGTTTTGGCTGCAACCGGTAAGCCTTGCGGAATCGCACGGCTTCCGCATTCACGAATTGAACCGTTTGCGACTTCTCGTGATCGAGCACCGCTTGAATTTTCTGGAGGCATGGAATGCCCACTTCGGCCGTTAGATACGACGCCACCGCGATCGACGCGAAGGTGATGGACGACCGCCTGGTCGTCATCCTGGCGGACGGCCGGGAACTGGCGGCGCCGCTCGCATGGTTTCCTCGCTTGCTGGAAGCGACCGCCGAGCAACGGCGGAACTGGCGACTGATCGGCGGCGGGCACGGCATTCATTGGCCGGACGTCGATGAAGACATTTCCGTCGCAAGCTTGCTGCGGGCCGCCTGAGAATTCCTACGCCGCCTGCCTCACCCGTCTCTCGTCCGGCGGCACGGCCTCGTCGGCGAGCGCCTTGAGCGCTAAGTCGAGCGGCATCGTCTGCTGCTTCTCGCTGCCCAGGCGGCGGATCGAGACGCTGCGGCCGGCGGCTTCCTTCTTGCCGACGACGAGCAGGACCGGAACTTTCGCCAACGAGTGCTCGCGGACCTTGTAGTTGATCTTCTCGTTGCGCAGGTCGCCTTCGACGCGCAGGCCTAAGCGCCGCGCCGCGGCGATGACTTCGCGGGCATAATCGTCGGCGTCCGAGGTGATGGTGGCAATGACCGCCTGCAGCGGCGACAGCCACAGCGGCAGATGCCCGGCGTAATGCTCGATCATGATGCCGGTGAAGCGCTCGAGCGAGCCGAACATCGCGCGGTGCAGCATCACCGGCGTCACCTTGTTGGAGTGCTCGTCGATATAGAAGGCGCCGAGCCGGCCCGGCATGTTGAGATCGACCTGTACGGTGCCGCACTGCCAATCGCGGCCGATGGCATCGCGTAAAACGTATTCGAGCTTTGGGCCGTAGAAAGCGCCTTCGCCCTTGTTCAGCGTCCACGGCCGGCCCGAAGCTTCGAGCGCCTGCATCAGAGCGGCCTCGGCCTTGTCCCAAACGGCATCCTCGCCGATACGCTTTTCCGGCCGGTCGGAGAATTTGATGCGCACGTCCGAAAAACCGAAATCCTGGTAGATCGACAGGATCAGATCGTTGACCTTGAGGACTTCGTCGGCGATCTGCTGCTCGGTGATGAAAATGTGCGCATCGTCCTGGGTAAAGGCGCGCACGCGCATCAGCCCGTGCAGCGCGCCCGACGGCTCGTAACGATGCACCTTGCCGAACTCGGCGATCTTGAACGGCAGGTCGCGGTACGATTTGAGGCCGTTCTTGAAAATCTGGATGTGGCCGGGGCAGTTCATCGGCTTGATGACATAGGTGCGCTCGTCCTCCTCGGGCGGCTGCACCAGAAACATGACGTCGCGGAACGTCGCCATGTGGCCGGACGCCACCCACAGCGACGAATCGATGAGCTGCGGCGCGTTCACCTCGGCATAACCGGCGTCGGCCTGGCGACGGCGGATGTAACTCTCCAGCGTCTGGAACAGCGTCCAGCCTTTCGGGTGCCAGAACACCGAGCCGGGCGCCTCCTCCTGGAAATGAAACAGATCCATCTCGCGGCCGAGTTTTCTGTGGTCGCGTTTTTCGGCTTCCGCGATCTGCTTCAAGTAAGCGTCGAGTTCCTCCTGTTTGGTGAAGGCGGTGCCGTAGATGCGCGACAGCATTTCGCGGCGCGAATCGCCGCGCCAATAGGCGCCAGCGGCCTTCATCAGCTTGAAGGCGTTGCCGACCTTGCCGGTCGAAGTCATGTGCGGGCCGCGGCAGAGGTCGAACCAGTCGCCCTGCCTGTAGATTTTTATCTGCTGGTCCTCGGGGATGGCGTCGACCAG
Source organism: Xanthobacteraceae bacterium (assembly GCA_049522435.1). GTDB lineage: Bacteria > Pseudomonadota > Alphaproteobacteria > Rhizobiales > Xanthobacteraceae > BOG-931. Next base: position 60 of record JBEKNW010000159.1, on the reverse strand, counting down.
CTCGACCTTGAAGGTCTCGCCCATGTCGCGAAACATCTTCTTCGCCTGCTCGCGCGACCA
>JBEKNW010000158.1:0-10757 GCA_049522435.1 Xanthobacteraceae bacterium | reverse complement strand
GTAAGGCGGATCGCCGACTCGGTCTTGTTGACGTGCTGGCCGCCGGCGCCGCCGGCGCGCATTGTATCGACGCGCACGTCCGACTCCTTGATGTCGATATTGATGCGGTCGTCGACCACCGGATAGACGTTGACGCTGGCGAAAGACGTATGCCGGCGCGCATTGGCGTCGAACGGCGAGATGCGCACCAGCCGGTGCACGCCATTCTCGGTCTTGAGCCAGCCATAGGCGTTGCGGCCTTTGACCTCGATGGTGGCGGATTTGATGCCGGCCTCCTCGCCCTCGGTCTCCTCGATGTAATCGACCTTGCAGCCGTGCTGCTCGGCCCAGCGCACATACATGCGTAGCAGCATATTGGCCCAGTCCTGGCTCTCGGTGCCGCCGGCGCCGGCATGCACTTCGAGGTAGGAATCGTTGGCGTCGGCCTCGCCGGCAAGCAGCGCCTCGAGCTCGCGGCGCGCGACCTCGGCCTTGAGCTTGCGCAACGCTTGCTCGGCTTCGGCGACGACCTTCTGGTCGTTCTCCGCCTCGCCGAGCTCGATCATTGTTACTTGATCGTCGAGCTCCTGCTCGATGCGCGAGAGCGCGCTGAGCTGATCCTCGAGCACAGTGCGCTCCTGCATCACGCGGCTGGCGCGCTGCGGATCGTTCCACAGATTGGGGTCTTCGGCCTGCCGGTTCAGCTCGGCAAGCCGGACGCGCGCCTTGTCGACGTCAAAGATGCCTCCTCAGCAGCCCGACCGACTGCTTGATCTCGGCGACGATCGTTTCGATTTCCGCGCGCATGGGTTCCAGAGGTCGGAGGTCGGAGGTCGGAGGTCGGAGGTCGGAGGTCGGAGGTCGGATAAGGTCAGTTATCAAATACCACAATTCTCAATCTGACATCCGTCATCCGTCATCCGTCCTCCGTCCTCAATACAGTCCACCCGTCCCGCTGCGGACGGCACGGTCGGCCTCGGGCGAGACGTGCAGCGGGCCGCCGTTGCCGGACTCCGCCCCGATGACCGAGTAAGAGTCGGGCGGCGCGGTGCCGGGCTTGAAGGCTTCGAGGATCACGTGCGTGTCGCCCGGGCCGGCGCGCATGCCGGTTTTCGCGTCGACGCGGATGAGCTTGATGCCGGGCGGCACGCGGAACGGAATCGGCGGCTTGTCGGCGAGCGCGACTTTGAGGAAATCGCGGACCACCGGCGCCGCAAGATGACCGCCGGTCGCCAGCCGCGCGATATGACGCGGCTTGTCGTAGCCCATATAGACGCCGCAGACGATGTCGGGCGAGAAGCCGATGAACCAGACGTCCTTCTCATCGTTGGTGGTGCCGGTCTTGCCGGCGATCGGCTTGCCGACATCGCGGACCACGGTCGCGGTGCCGCGCTGGACCACCCCCTCCATCATCGAGGTGATCTGATAGGCGGTCATCGGATCGATCACCTGCTCGCGGCGATCCACCAACGACGGCTCGGGCTGATCGCGCCATTTGTCGGCGTCGCAGCCGCGGCACTCGCGCGCGTCGTGCTTGTAGATGGTGTGGCCGTAGCGGTCCTGGATGCGGTCGATCAGCGTCGGCTTCACCCGCCGCCCGCCATTGTCGAGCATCGAATAGGCGGTGACCATGCGCAGCACGGTGGTCTCACCGGCGCCGAGCGCGTAGGAGAGGTAGGGCGGCAGATCGTCGTAGACGCCGAACCTTTTGGCATATTCCGCGATCAGCGGCATGCCGATGTCTTGCGCGAGCCGCACCGTCATCACGTTGCGCGATTGTTCGAGGCCGAAGCGCAGCGTCGATGGGCCAAAAAACTTGCCGCCGTAATTTTCCGGCTTCCAGACGCCGCCGCCGCCCGGCCCGGTGTCGACTTCGATCGGCGCATCGAGGACGATAGTCGAGGGCGTGTAGCCGTTGTCGATGGCCGCGGCATAGACCAGCGGCTTGAACGATGAGCCCGGCTGCCGCAGCGCCTGGGTGGCGCGGTTGAACTGGCTCTGGTCGTAGGAAAAGCCGCCGACCATCGCCAGCACCCGGCCGGTGTGCGGATCCATCACCACCATGGCGCCGGAAATTTCCGGCACCTGGCGCAGCCGGAACTGGCCCTGTTCCTTGCCCGACGGCTCGACATAGACGACGTCTCCGGGCGAAAGGACCTGGCTCACGCGCTGGATCGGCTTTGCCGGCCCGCTCGCCGGCTTCGCCCACTTGACGCCGTCGAGCGGCAGGATGCCGACCTCGCGCTCCTTGAGCAATGCGCCGCCGGGATCGCGCGGCGGCTGCAGGCCGATGCGCGCCGACTGATCGTTCACCTCGAGCACCACCGCGAGCCGCCAGGGATCGGCATCGGACAGCGATTTCACGTCGGCGAGCTTGACGCCCCAGTCGCTGTCAATGTCGATCTTGCCGGCCGGGCCGCGCCAGCCTTGCAGCTCGTCGAAATTGACCAGCCCGTCGGTCATGGTCTTGCGCGCCAGTACCTGCATCTTGGGGTCGAGCGTGGTGCGCACCGAGAGCCCGCCCTCGTAAAGCTTCTTCTCCCCGTAATTGTCGAAGATGTAGCGCCGCACCTCCTCGGCGAAATATTCGGCCGCGAACGTGTGGGCGCCGGTCGGCCGCACGGTGACGCTGAGCGGCTCCTTCTTGGCTTTTTCGCCGGCTTCGGCGGCGATGTAGCCGTCCTCGACCATGCGGTCGATCACGTAGTTGCGGCGCGTGACTGCCTCGTCGCGGCGGCGGAACGGATTGTAATTGTTCGGGCCCTTGGGCAGCGCCGCGAGATAGGCGGCCTCGGCGATCGTCAGCTCGTGCACCGACTTGTCGAAATAAAGAAGCGAAGCCGCGGCGACGCCGTAGGCGCCCAGCCCGAGATAGATTTGGTTGAGATAGAGTTCGAGAATCTTGTCCTTCGAATAGGTCCGCTCGATGCGCAACGCCAGCAACGCTTCCTTGATCTTGCGCGTAATCGAGACTTCGCTCGACAGCAGAAAGTTTTTCGCCACCTGCTGGGTGATGGTCGAGGCGCCCTGCGGCCGGCGGCTGGAGCCGTAGTTTTGGACATAGACCATGGTAGCGCGCGCGATGCCGTAGAAGTCGAGCCCGCCGTGCTCGTAGAAGTTCTTGTCCTCGGCGGCCAGGAACGCATTGATCACCAGCTTCGGCACCGCCTGGATCGGAAGATAGAGGCGGCGCTCATTGGCATATTCGGCAAGCAGCGAGCCGTCGGCGGCGTGGACGCGCGTCATCACCGGCGGTTCATAATTCTGCAGCTGAGAGTATTCCGGCAACTCCTTGGAGAAGTGCCACAACAGCACCGCGGCCGCGCTCACGCCGACGATGAACAGGATCGTTCCCGCCGCGAACAGAAAGCCGAGGAATCGCAGCAAGATTTTCATCGACAACGCCCCGCCCCGCCGCGGCCCGCGCGCGCTTGGTTCGCGCCTGACCGCGCGGCCAAAACCCAGTGTGCCAGTACTGGCCCGAGCCCGCCGGAAACTCCGCTATGCATCGCGTGTCGTCGCTCCGTTTTTTGTTCAAACTGAGGCCATCCGGGCACACCAGGCGCCCCGGTCCGGGCCTCAGTTCGCGCCGGCATGGGCGCCGGCCATGTGGGTCGCGAAGTAGGTCTCAATCGCCTGCGCGATCGTCTCCGCCGTCCGATTGCGCCAGTTCTCGGACAGCAACGATTGCAGGTCATCCCGATTGGAAACATAGCCGAGCTCGACCAGCACCGAGGGCACGTCCGGCGCCCGCAAGACGCGGAACCCCGCCGATTTCAGCGGAGTTTTATGCAACCGCGTCGCGGCTTTCATTTCACCGACCAGTTTATGCGCGAACTGCACGGACAAGCTCTTCGTCTCGCGCTGGGCAAGATCGATCAGGATGCCGGCAACGTCGTCCGGCTCGGTTTTGAGATCGACGCCGGCGATGACGTCGGCCCGGTTCTCCTTCTCGGCAAGCCGCGCCGCCTCCGAATCGGAGGCGGTCTCCGAGAGCGTGTAGATGCTCGCGCCCTGCGCATCGCCCTCCCCGTGCGGCAACGAGTCGGCGTGAATGGAGACGAACAGCGATGCGCCGGCGCCGCGCGCCATGCGCACGCGCTCGGCGAGCGGCACGAAGGTGTCGTCGTTCCGCGTCATGAGGACACGGTATTTGCCGGCTTTTTCGAGGCGGTCGCGCAAGCGCTGGGCGAAATTCAAGACAATATCCTTTTCCAGTTCTCCGTTCGGCGCCTTGGTGCCGGTGTCGATGCCGCCGTGGCCGGGATCGAGCACGACCAGCGGGCGCGGATCGCCGCTGCTTACCGGCGGCCCGTTCGCGCGCGGCAGGTCGGTGCGGGTGAGCCTGTCGTCGAGGGCTATCCGGCGCAAAAAGCTCTCGCGATCGGTCGCCGCGAGATCGAGCACCAGCCGAGCCGGCGCGCCGTCGGCCGCGTCGATGACGAAGGCCTTGTCGATCCGCACGGGTTTGCCGAGATCAAAAACCACGCGCGAGCCGCCCTGCATCACCAGGCCGAAACGAAAGGCCTTGATCAGGCCGCGGCCGCTCTCGCCGGTTTTCGGCGGAAGCTGAAATATCACCTGCGGGATGTCGAGAACGACCCGGTAGGGGTCGGAAAGCGTAAAGGCGTGAACATCGATCTTGCGGCTCAAATCCATGACGAACCGGGTCTGCGATTCGTCGCCGCCGAGCCGCGCGTCGGTCGCGACCGGAAACGAATCGGCGGCCGATGCGGCCGGCGGCCGTTCCCCCGCCGATGCGGCCACAGCGAAGAGTAGACCGAGGAAAGCCCAGCTCGCTGCCCGGACAGCCATCGGTTTTTCCACCCTCCGCGCTCCTCTTACTTCATTAGGCAGGCATGGTTAATCGAAACTTAAGTACCTACATCCCGGGTGTCCGGACAGCCGGCACGGGGCGCCTTAAAAAAACCCCCCGTGCGCCGCGTTTCGCCGAGCTGGGTAATATCTTGGCGCGCAAATCCCAGAGGCGGCTTGCCAATTCCGTACTCGCGGCCTTAAGAAGAGCAGGCTGACGGTCAAAGGTTCCGGTTGTGTCCCGTCAGGGCATCCGCCACGTCCGCCGCGATAGCTCCCGAACCGATAGCGGGAGCGGGCGGACGCCGCTTTCGATCCGCTCCGGCGCCCGCTACGCGCCGACCGATGCGGAACGAATAAGCGAGGCCGATACCCTTAAAGGAGCAGGGCAGCCGGAGCTTAACGGGCAGCGCGCGTGCCGGCAGCGATGTGTGCTGCCGGCGCGGTGTTGCTGATACCGTGAGCACTCAGAGTAACCGCGGCGGCGCAAGCGCCGCCGTCCACCACGGTTTGGAGTTCATGTTCGAGGCGCAAGAGGTTCGATCGTATCGGTACGGCAGCGTTCACGTGACGCTCGCCGGCCGGCGGGCGCACTCGGAGTTCCCGATCCGTTTCCTTCACCGACAAACGGGCGGCTCACCGTCCTCCGTCGCCGCTGCGGCGCGGAGCGGGCGGCATGCCAGCCTTCACGAGATTTGCAATGGCCAACAAAATGCTCATCGACGCGACCCATCCGGAGGAAACTCGGGTGGTCGTCCTGCGCGGCAACCGCGTCGAGGAATTCGACTTCGAAACCGCGCAGCGTAAGCAACTAAGGGGCAACATCTATCTGGCGAAAGTGACGCGCGTCGAGCCGTCGCTGCAAGCCGCTTTCGTCGATTACGGCGGCAACCGCCACGGCTTCCTTGCCTTCAGCGAAATCCATCCCGATTACTACCAGATCCCGGTCGCCGACCGGCAGGCGCTGATCGACGAAGAAGGGCGAGCCCAGCGCGCCGCCGAAGACGAGGCCGACCAGCGCTCCCGCCGGCATCGCGGCCGCGGCAGACCGTCCGCTGCGCACCGCGACGAGGAGGTCGTGCAAAGCGAATTGGCCGAAGCGCCAGCCGGCGATGCGGTGGTGGAGCAGGCGGCCGAAGCGCCGTCGAACGGCGAGGAGCCGGTGCAGCCGGCAAGTGGCGCAGGCGCCGAAGATACCGCGGCGCCAGGTGCGGAAGCCGAAGACACCGCGGCGCCAGCCGGCCCAGAGTCGCAATCAGCGGCAGAGTTGGCGCAGCCGATCTCGACCGAGCCTTCGCCAAGTGTGTCGCCAAGCGCTGCGCCAAGCGAACTCGAATCCGACACGCCTCATCCATCCGCCGCCGAGGCGGCGTCGGACGCCGCCGATACGGGCGAAGACGAGCCCCCCGCAGACGAGGCCGGTAAAACCACGGCCACCGCGGCCGAAGCGAGCGAGGAAGAGAACGGCGCTCGCGAGACCGCCGAGCATGGCGACCGGGCGGAGAATGGCGAAGACGATGAAGCCGCCGAGGAGGTCGTCGAATCGGTCGGCGGCGCCGACGCGCTCGAGGAGGTTCCCGATCGCGCGCCGCGCTACCGCCGCCAGTACAAAATCCAAGAGGTGATCAAGCGCCGGCAGGTCATGCTGGTGCAAGTGGTCAAGGAGGAACGCGGCACCAAGGGTGCGGCGCTCACGACCTATCTGTCGCTGGCCGGCCGCTATTCGGTCCTGATGCCCAATACCGCGCGCGGCGGCGGCATCAGCCGCAAGATCACCAGTGGCGAAGATCGTTCGCGGCTCAAGGAGATCGCGCAGGAGCTCGAAGTGCCCGAAGGCATGGGCGTGATCGTGCGCACCGCCGGCGCCAGCCGCACCAAGACCGAGATCAAGCGCGATTTCGAATATCTGCTGCGGTTGTGGGAAACCGTGCGCGACCTGACGCTGAAATCCACGGCGTCCAAGCTGGTCTACGAGGAAGGTTCGCTGGTCAAGCGCTCGATCCGCGACCTCTACAGCAAGGACATCGACGAAGTGATCGTAGCCGGGCCGGAGGCCTATCACGAGGCGAAGGATTTCATGCGCATGCTCATGCCGAGCCATGCGAAGAACGTGAAGCCTTATGCCGATACGCAGCCGCTATTGTCGCGTTACGGCGTCGAGAACCAGCTCGACGGCATGTTCTCGCCCGTCGTGCAACTGCGCTCGGGCGGCTACATCGTGCTCAATCAGGCCGAGGCGCTGGTTGCCATCGACGTCAATTCCGGCCGCGCCACGCGCGAGCATCATATCGAGGACACCGCGCTCAAGACCAATCTGGAAGCTTCGGACGAAATTGCGCGTCAGCTGCGGCTGCGCGACCTCGCCGGCCTCATCGTCATCGATTTCATCGATATGGACGAAAAGCGCAATAACCGCTCCGTCGAACGTCGGCTGAAGGAATGCCTCAAACAGGATCGCGCCCGCATCCAGGTCGGCCGCATCTCGCATTTCGGCCTGTTGGAGATGTCGCGCCAGCGCATCCGCACCAGCGTGCTGGAAAGCTCGACGGAGAAATGCCCGTATTGCGGCGGCAGCGGCCATGTCCGCTCGGTGTCGTCGTTGGCGTTGCAGGTGCTGCGCGCCCTCGAAGAGCAGCTGATCAAGGGAGCGACGCACAATCTCGTCGCGCGCACGCGACCGGACGTTGCGCTCTACGTGCTCAATCAGAAGCGCGCGCATTTGCGGGCGCTGGAGGAACAGTTCGCCATCACCATTACCGTCAGCGCCGATGAGACGCTGACCGCGCCGCTGGCTTTCGTCGTCGATCGCGGCGAGCAGGTGCACACGGTCGAAGCCGCCAAGGCGCTGGCCGCGCAGTACGAGCCGACCGCCGCACCGCTCGAAGAGGAAGACGATCTCGAAGTGGCCGGCGCGGTGGAAAGCGAGGAAAGCGAGGAAAGCCAGGAAAGCGAGGCGATAGCGGCGGACGCGTCCTCCGAACCGGGCGAAGGCGGAACGCGGCGCCGGCGGCGCCGGCGGCGCCGCGGACACAATGGCGGCGAAATAACTGCGCAGGGGCAGCCTCCTCCGCGCCACGAGGAGATCGCCGAGGAGGTCGGCGAAGCTACCGCAACCGCAGCCGCCGCTAATGGCGAAACGCCCGCAGACGGGAACTTCGCCGAAGAGGTTAGTGACACTGCCGCCGCCGACAGCGGCGAGCCGCAGCGCGAAGCGGAGCGGCGGCGGCGGCGACGCGGCCGTCGCGGCGGCCGGCGCAATCGGCCGGAGGGCGAGGCGGCGCCGGCAGCGCACGACCGCGGCCAGCACGCGCCCCAGCATGCGCTCACGACAGCCGAAGAGCTGGCCGCGCCGCCGGTGACCGAAGCGGACCTTAAGGAGGCCGTCGCCGATCTTGAAGCGGCGCCGGCGCCGGCGCCGACACCGGCGCCTGCAGCCGCATCCCCCGAGCCGGCGGAAATGGAAGCGGCGCAAGCCGCCGCGCCGCCGCCGCCGCCCGCCGAACCCAAGCCGCCGCGCCGGCGCTCGACCGTGCGCGAGCCGGCGCCAATCGTCGGCAGTAATGAATCAGCGCAGCCGGCGCCGGCGCCGACGCCGCCCTCACCTCCCGCCGCGCCGCCGGTGATCACCGAACTCAGCGAGAGCGAGGATGCCGAGCGGCCGCGCCGGAGCGGGTGGTGGTCACGCCGCAGCGCCGGCGGTTGATCGGGCTGTTGATGCCGGATGCATCGTCTCATGACGAAGCAGGCGCGCGGCTCGACGCGGCTCGGAGCGCGTCGTGAAAAGCGGCTGGGTCGAGCGTGACGCCGAGGTTTTGGTCGCCAAGGCGGCAAAATCCGGCATCGACCGCGACCTCGCGCTTCGCCTTTACACCACGCGACTTCTCGGCCGCGATCCCAAGCTGGTGCTGCATGGCGGCGGCAACACCTCGCTGAAGACCCGTATGCGCGACCTCCTCGGCGAAGATGTCGAGGTGCTGCGGGTAAAGGCCTCCGGCGCCGACATGGCGTCGATCGAACCCGAAGGCCTCCCGGCGGTGCGGCTCGCGGCGCTCCGCCGGCTGCGCGTGCTCGACGCGATCGCCGACGACGAATTGGTGGGCATCGAGCGCGCCAATCTGATCGATCCGATGGCGCCAAATCCGTCCGTCGAGATCATGCTGCACGCGTTCCTGCCGCAAAAATTCGTCGATCACACGCACGCCACAGCGGTGCTCAGCCTGATCGATCAGCCGGACGGCGAAGATCGATGCGCCGAGGCTTTTGGCGACCGGATGGCTTTCGTGCCTTACCTCATGCCGGGCTTCGGCCTCGCCAAGAAGGCGATCGAAGTCTTTGAGCATGCCAAGCCGAGCGACGGGCTCATTCTCAGCAAGCACGGCATCGTCACCTTCGGCGACGACGCCCGCGAAGCCTACGAGCGCATGATCGAGATGGTGTCGCTCGCCGAGGATTTTATCGCGCGCCATCGCCAGGCGGTCGTTGTCACCGCGCCGGCGCCGCGCAACCTCGCCGCCATCGCCGAGGTCGCGCCGATCGTGCGTGGCGCCTGTAGCCAGAAGGACGAAAAAATCGAAGGCGCCTGGCGTCGGCTCGTACTCGACTTTCGCGGCAGCGACGCCGTGCTGAACTTCCTCGATAACAAGGACTTAGCTCGCCTGAGTGAAAGTGGCGTGGTAACGCCGGACCACACCATCCGCACCAAGAATTGGCCACTCGTGTTGGCGCATCCCGAGGTCGGCAAGCTCGATGACTTCAAGCGTGCGACCCACGAAGCAGCGAGCGAATTTGTGGCGCACTATCGGCAGTATTTCGAGCGCCACAACAAGCGCGTCGGCGGCATCAAACACGAACTCGATCCCCTGCCCCGCGTGGTCCTCATGCGCGGGCTCGGCCTGTTCGGCCTCGGCCGAACCAAGCACAACGCCATCATCGCCGCCGACATTGCCGAGGAATGGATCGCCGTCGTCACCAACGCGGAAGCGATCGGACGCTTCGAGTCGATTTCCGAGGCCGACATGTTCGATTGCGAGTATTGGCCGCTCGAACAGAAAAAGCTCGGCGCGCGCAAGGAGCCGCCGCTCGCCGGACAGGTCGTCGCCGTCACCGGCGCCGCCGGCGCGATCGGCGCGGCCACGGCGAAAGCGTTCGCCGCAGCGGGGGCGGAAGTCGCGCTCCTCGACGTCGATCTTGCCGCCGCCAACGAGCAAGCGAAGGCGATCGGCCCAACTGCGCTGCCGGTCGAATGCGACGTGACCGACGCGGCCTCCGTGCGCGCGGCATTCGATGAAGTGGCCGCGACTTTCGGCGGCGTCGATATCGTGGTCTCCAATGCCGGCGCGGCCTGGCAAGGACGCATCGGCGAAGTCGACGAAGAAATCCTGCGCCAAAGCTTCGAGCTCAATTTCTACGGCCACCAGCGCGTCGCGCAGGCCGCCGTGAAAATCATGCTGGCGCAGATGACCGGCGGCTGCCTCCTGTTCAACGTCTCCAAACAGGCGGTCAATCCGGGTCCCAATTTCGGCCCCTACGGCATCCCGAAGGCGGCGCTGCTGGCGCTGATGCGCCAATATGCGCTCGATTACGGCGCCGACGGCATCCGCGCCAACGCCGTCAACGCCGACCGCATCCGCTCGGGCTTGCTGACGCCGGACATGATCGCGGCGCGCGCCAAAGCGCGCGGGCTGAGCGAGAAGGACTACATGAGCGGCAACCTGCTCGGCCGCGAAGTCATCGCCGAAGATGTGGCGCAAGCTTTTTTGCACCAGGCGCTGGCGCTGAAAACCACCGCCGACGTCACCACCGTCGACGGCGGCAATATCGCGGCGGCGATGCGGTAAGTGTATCTAGTACCCACTTTCATAGAAACGTGATTCGCGCGGGCAGTGAATTCGAGAGTCGGATGAGACACTTGTTCGCATCGTTGCCTGCGCGGATTGGTGATTCCGGGTACTAGTACCCACTTT
>JBEKNW010000157.1:0-10769 GCA_049522435.1 Xanthobacteraceae bacterium | reverse complement strand
GCGGTTCCCGCGGGCGGGGGCTCGTCACCTCCGCTCCCGGGCGGCTTCGGGAAGACGCCCGGCCGGCATGATGACCGGTCTGCGACTCAGTCGCTGGACTGGGACAGGCGGGGGCGGGTAACGCCCGCTTCTTAGCCCCGTCCCAGGAAGCGCGTACTGGAGCTGAGCTGTGGCGTTCGGTCGCTGCAGCAAGCGCCGTGGTGGAACGCCGACAGGCGAGCGCGCTCCGCTGAGCGCGAGCCGCGCCCGTAAGGCGCGGAGGTTTGGACTAAAGCGCCTGCCGGCGTTCCGCTTTCTTTTTGTTTGAGGAGCATGATCGTGATGGAAGCCGGTGCCACCGCCGGCCAAGTCTGACGGGATCATGCTCCGGAGGAGTTCTTTGCGAATGGCGTTGGCATAACTCGGGCGCGCCTGCGTCGCGAGAACGAATTTTCATGTCGTCATTGCCGGATTTGATCCGGCAATCCATGCTGAGGGAAGGCTTGCTGAGATTCGCCGCACGGTTTCCTTCACCGCGCTTCCGCATGGACCACCGGGTCAAGCCCGGTGGTGACGAAGTCTGGGGCGCCACCGCGATTCTGCGCCCGGCGGATAGGCCCCCTCACCCCACCCTCTCCCCGCACGCGGGGCGAGGGAGTCACGAGCGTATGGAGGAGGAAATCTTCGACGACTGCACGAGCTTCGAGGCCGAATCATACGGAATCCGAACGATCGGTTCGGCTTCCGCTCGTCCCCGCGAAAGCGGGGACCCAGTTTCTTTCCTGCATTCAGCGCTGGATTCCCGCTTTCGCGGGAATGAGCGGAGAATTATTCGAAGTCATCAGCCGGAAGTCGTATCACCCCTGCGCAAGGCGCTCGCGCGTGACCCAATCGAGCGTCTTATCGAGCGCGCGCGTGAGCCGGTCGAAGAGTTCATCGATTTCCGCCGTGCTGATAACGAGCGGCGGCGACAGTGTCAGCACGTCGCCCAGCACCGAACGGACGATCAAGCCTTCTTGCTCGGCGAACCGCACGGCGCGCGCGCCGACTCCATGCTGCGGAGGAAACGAACGCTTGCCGGCCTTGTCGGCGACCAGTTCCACCCCGCCGATCAGACCAAGCCCGCGCGCTTCGCCGACCAGCGGATGCTGACCGAGCGCCTCAAGGCGCGCCTGGAATCGCGGGGCCCGTTCGGCGGCTTTTTCGATGATGCGCTCGCGCGCGTAAATCTCGATCGTCTTCAGCGCGACCGCCGCCGACACCGGATGGCCGCCATAGGTGAAGCCGTGGCCGAATATGCCGATCTTTTTGCTCTCGACGAGCAGCGCCTGATACATGATCTCCGGGATCATGACCGCGGCGATGGGAAGATAAGCCGACGACATCGCCTTGGCGATCGACATCGCGTGCGGCTTTAAGCCGAGCTTTTCGCAGCCGAACATGGTGCCGAGCCGGCCAAATCCGCAGATCACCTCGTCGCTGATGACGAACACATCGTGCTTGGCGCAGACCGGCATGATTTTCTCGAAGTAAGTGCGCGGCGGCACGATGACGCCGCCCGCCCCCATCACCGGCTCGGCGATGAACGCCGCGACGGTCTCCGGGCCTTCCTCGACAATCAGCGCGTCGAGCTCGGCGGCAAGCCGCGCGGCGAATTCTTCCTCGCTCTCGCCCTCCTGCGCGAAGCGGTAATGATGCGGGCAAGCCGCATGCAGGAAACCCGGCAATGGCAGGTCGAAATCGCGGTGGTTGGCGGGGATCCCGGTGAGCGAGGCGGCGACGATGGTGACGCCGTGATAGGCCTTCACCCGGCTGACGATCTTCTTCTTCCGCGGCCGGCCGAGCGCGTTGTTGAGATACCAGACGAACTTGACCTGGGTGTCATTCGCCTCCGATCCGGAATTGCAGAAGAAGACCTTGGAGATCGGCACCGGCGCAATCTCTTTGAGCTTTTCCGCAAGCTCGATCGCCGGATCATGACTCCTGCCGGTGAACAGATGCGCGAAGGAGAGCTTGCGCATCTGCGCGGCGGCCGCCTCGACGAGCTCCTCGTTGCCGTAGCCGAGCGCGGTGCACCACAGCCCCGCCATGCCCTCGAGGTACGGCTTGCCGTCGGTGTCGTAGACATAGACGCCCGCTCCGCGCTCGATGACGAGCGGTCCGCTGTCGCGGAAGCTCGCGAGATTGGTATACGGATGCAGCAAAGTTTCGACGTCGCGGGCGGCGAGATTGCTGAGCGGGGGCATGAAGGTCCTTTGGCGGTACGCTGGGGTCGCTGGGGTTGCAGCCGCTATTGTGGGCGCGTCGGACGCCCGCCGTCAAAGCCGGATTGCACGCACCTGGTCGCTGACCGAAACGCGTATATATGGACAACGTAGAAGAGTCCTCACCCGTCGCTTTTCAAGGAGCAAGAGATGAAGCTGAGTGCACGCAATCAACTCAAAGGCAAGATCGTCGAAGTGACTAAGGGCGCTACGACTTCGCACGTTCGCATCGACATCGGTCAGGGCATCATCATCACCGCATCGATTACCAACGAAGCTGTGGCCGACTTGGCTTTGCAGAAAGGCGATGCGGCGTGGGCGGTCATCAAGGCTTCCGACGTTATGGTCGGCAAGTGATCGCAACGGCCGGCACGGCTTAGCGCAGCGCTCCGGGGCAGGGTGTTTTCTCACCTGAGTTGCGAGCGCACTTTTTCGACCGCGGTCTCATGTCGTCCGTTGCGTTCGCGACCGGACGCGGGCGCGGCAGCGGCACCGGTTGCTCGAGCTTGGCCGCGTTTTCCTCGGCCTTCGCCGCTGTTTTCTCCGCCTGCTTGACCGGCTCGCGCACCTCCCACTGGCACATTTTGTAACCGCCGCGCCGTTCGGCGAGATCGACGTGGATATGCTCCTCATGATAGCCGTCCGAGCCCGGACCGAGCACCGTGGAAAAGCGCGCGCAGGCGCTCGCGCGCAAAAACTCGCGCCAGTCCTTGGCGACATTCGCATCGGTGAGACCGATCACCTCGCCATTGGCGAGCCGCAACGCGCGCACGTCCAACGCATTGGCGCGGCCGTGCTCGCTCAGCGTGGCGCCGCGGACCCGATTGCGGCCGCGGCAGTCATAGGAATCGAAGTTGTCGAGCCCGCGCAGCGGCGCGCCGAGCTTCAGCGCCGCCGGTGCGACGTCTTCACGCAGCCAAAGCGCAACCTCTTCCGCCATCGCGCAGCGCAGCGTCGCTGGCGGAGTAACTGCGACTTTCGCCTGATCGGGCAGGATCACGCTTGCCAAGAGCACCGCATCCACGGCCCCGCATTCGCCCGGCCCGGCGAGCACGGGCAGCGGCTTGAACACCGCGACTTTCGCCAACCGCATCTGGCAGGCGGACGGCTCCGGCGGTGCGGCCGGCGCATCCTGCGCCGCCGCAAGCTCGGTCGTGCATAGCAGCACGGCGATGAGGACAAGACCCTTCACGCGGCAGGTTTCCGGCGCAATGGCGGTCCTTGTTCGCAACGGGTGAACGCGAAAGATATGCTTTAAACGGCTGGCGCACTCCCGTTCAAGGGCACGCCCGCCGCCCCGGCACGGCCCTCGCTCGAACAAAGCGGCATTTTCATTGCCGCCGTACCCGGCTACATTGGGGGTGCCGGCAACCACCAGCTGCGGCGCGACGAGACAAGAACAAGGCAACGCAACACTCGCGGGAGGAACATATGCTCGGGCTCATGCAAGATTGGCCGCTCCTGTGCCATCGCATCATCGATCACGCCGCGCTCAATCACGCCGAGCGGCCGGTGATCTCGCGCTCGGTCGAAGGGCCGATCCACCGCACGAACTACGCCGAAATTCGCGCGCGGGCGCTGCGCATCGCGCAGCGGCTCGATCGCGACGGCATCCGACTCGGCGACCGCGTGGCGACGCTCGCCTGGAACACCTGGCGGCACCTGGAAAGCTGGTACGGCATTCTCGGCATCGGCGCCATCTACCACACGGTCAATCCGCGGCTGTTCGTCGAGCAGATCGTCTGGATCATCAATCATGCGGAGGACCGCGTGATCATGACCGACCTCACCTTCGTGCCGCTGCTGGAAAAAATCGCCGACAAGCTGCCGACGGTCGAGCGCATCATCGTGTTCACCGACGCCGCGCACATGCCGGCGACGTCGCTGCGCAACGCGGTTCCCTTTGAGGAATGGCTGGCCGAAGCCGACGGCGATTTCGCCTGGAAATCGTTCGATGAAAATACCGCCGCGGGCATGTGCTACACCTCCGGCACGACGGGCAATCCCAAGGGCGTGCTCTATTCGCACCGCTCCAACGTCCTGCACAGCCTGATAGTGCTGCCGTCGTTCCCCTTCACGGCAAGCGATATCATGCTGCCGATCGTGCCGCTCTTCCACGCCAACGCCTGGGGGCTCGTCTTCACGGCGCCGATCGTCGGCAGCGCGCTGGTGATGCCGGGAGCAAAGCTCGACGGCGCCTCCGTTTATGAGCTGCTCACGGAATTCAAGATCACCTGCAGCGCCGCGGTGCCGACAGTGTGGCTGTTGCTGCTGCAATATCTGGAAAAGACCGGCGGCAAGCTTCCCGACCTTAAGCATGTCTTGATCGGCGGTTCCGCCGTTCCGCGCGCCATAATCAAGATCTTCCAGGACAAATACGGCGTCGACGTCGTCCATGGCTGGGGTATGACCGAGATGAGCCCGATCGGCACCACCTCCGCGCTCAAGCCCGAATACGCCGGGCTGCAGGGCGAGGCGCTCTTGGACGTGAAGCAGAAGCAGGGCGCCACCCCCTTCGGCGTCGAGATGAAGATCACCGACGATGCCGGCCGCGCCCTTCCCTGGGACGGCAAGACGTTCGGCGGGATCAAGGTGCGCGGTCCCGCCGTGGCCAAGGCCTATTACAAGGACGACGACCGCATCCTCGATGCCGACGGTTTCTTCGATACCGGCGACGTCGGCACCATCGACCGTTACGGCTACATGCAGATCACCGACCGCTCCAAGGACGTGATCAAGTCGGGCGGCGAGTGGATTTCCTCGATCGATCTGGAAAACCTCGCGGTCGGCCATGCCAAAGTGGCGGAGGCGGCGGTGATCGGCGTGCGCCATCCCAAATGGGACGAGCGGCCGCTGCTCGTCATCGTGCTCAAAGAGGGGCAATCGGCGACCAAGGAGGAAATTCTCGGTTTCATCGAGGGCAAGATCGCCAAGTGGTGGATGCCCGACGACGTCGTGTTCGTCAGCACCATTCCGCACACCGCGACCGGCAAGATCCAAAAAACGACGCTGCGCGAGCAGTTCAAGGATTACGTGCTGCCGGGTGCCGTCGCCGCCGAGTGACAGAGCCGGCTTCAGAATCTCAACCGGCTGGAATGACAAGCCGCCGCGAAGCATTCGCGGCGGCAATGTCGGCACGTATTGTCTCAATATACTGAGACAATAGTGTCACGATCACGTTCTGGCCGAAGTATTTCCTGCTTTTGTGCGCCGCACAATCACCACATTGCCTAGTCATGAGACCGCCGGCTCCAGTTCAGGGAGCCGAATCACCCTTCCCTTCAACAACCTAAAAGGAAGACCATGGCTGGTTATAGCCTGATGAAGAAACTAGTGCTTGCCTCAGCCCTTTTCACTTCCATTATCGGAATTCCGATGACTGCATCGGCGCAAAGCGGTGTGGCTTCGGTCTATTCCGGAGGACGGACCGCCAACGGCGAAAGGGCGAGCGCTTCGGGCCTGACCGCGGCGCATCGCTCGCTGCCGTTCGGGACAATGGTGCGGGTCACCAACGCACACAGCGGCCGCTCAGTGGTGGTGCGCATCAACGATCGTGGGCCGTTCGTCCGCGGGCGCGTCATTGATGTCACGCCGGCGGCCGCCCATGCGCTGGGCTTTTCCGGCCTCGCGCACGTGACGCTCGCGGTCGTCGGAAGAAGCTGAGGCAGGCCAGCCTGGAGGGGAAATTTTTCAAGTGGCACGAACTAGTACAGCGGGAGGCCTCGGCCTCCCGCTTTTTTTACCTCCGCATGCACCCGTTCGCCGTGTGGCGGCCGCAGACAAACAATTACCGACGGTAACCGAAGGCTCGGCGCGCCGCGCGCCGCGATTGGGTAACCATATCGTTCACACTCAAGCAACCATTGTGGACCAACATGCCGCGCTCCACCGAGGGTTTTAGTTCGCAGCCATGGCGCCTACTGAATCAGTTCCGGCATTTCACGCTCGCCTCGCGCTCTACCGGATCGACGACCAAACCAGATCGCTCCTCGCTGAGACATGGCCGACGATCGCGCCGCATCTCCAGCGGGCGATCGACGAACTCGTCGTGGCGGTCATGGAGTTGCCTACCATAGGAAACGCCGTCGCCCAGAACAAAGACTTGGTCGAAAAGCTCGAAGTGGCGCACTTCCAAGCTCTGCTGGGCGGGAAACTCGATCAGCGCTATGCCGAATCGTGTCGACTAACGGTTCAGCAGGAGGCTGCGATCGGGCTGGACGCGCGCATCCGCAGCACCGCCGGGAGTTTCGTGCTCAAGGCGGCGCTCGACGCGCTCGCATGCAAGCACCGTTTTTCATCCGCCAGACTGGCCGAGCGCGGCAAGACCGTAGCGCAGGTCATCAGCTTCGATGTCGCCAACGCGATGAGCCTGCACCGGCAGGCAGCGGAGCAGGCCGCACTGGCACGGCGGAGCGCGATCGATGCGGCGATTGCCGAGTTCGCCGGCGCCATCGGCGAGGTGATCGAGGCGATCAAGGAAACATCCGCTTCGCTGACGACGACCTGCTCGACGTTGAAACAGGCTGCCGACGACATGCTTAACCGCATGGCGTCGGCTTCATCGGCGTCGGCGGAGACGGCGCGGCGCATGGAAGTGACCGTGACGGCGACGGAAGAACTCTCCGGATCGATCGAGGAGATCGGCCAGCAGGCGACCAATGGCCTGGGAATGGCGCAGTCTGCCGTCGCCGACACCGAGCGTACCCAGGACGTCATTGGTTCGTTGGATGACGCCGCGGAGCGCATCGGTTCCGTGGTCGGCACCATTTCCGCGATCGCGGCGCAAACCAATCTTCTGGCGCTGAACGCGACAATCGAGGCGGCGCGTGCCGGAGAAGCGGGCAAAGGCTTTGCCGTTGTCGCCTCGGAAGTGAAGATGCTCGCCAATCAGACCTCACGGGCCACCGGGGATATCTCGCAGCAGGTTGCCGCCATCCAGGAAGCGACCAAGCGGTCCGTCGAGGAAATCTCCTCGATCGCGCGCACTATCGGCAAATTGACGACCGTATCGACCAGCATCGCGTCGGCCGTGCAACAGCAGAGCACGACGACCCGCGGGATCGCAGAAAGCATTCACACTGCCGCCGGCCATACCGCGCAAGCGTCGGTTGAAATCAACTCGGTTGAACAAACCGTCACCCGCAGCGTCGCCGCCGTTGACGAGATCACGACGTCGACGGCGCGGCTGTCCTCGCGCGCCAACGACCTGGAAACCAAGGTGGCGACCTTCTTCACCCGCGTTCGCGCGGCGTAGCTAACCCTCTCCCGCTGCCGGATAGCGAAAATAAGAGCCGCCATTTCATCTTCCGCGCGCCGCGCTAGATTAGCGCATCGCATCGTCAGGAGAGGACCATGAGCGATCCCCTCGTCCGACAGATCGTGTTGGCGTCTCGGCCAAAAGGGCCGCCGAAAGCCGAGAACTTCCGTTTGGAGGAGGTTCCAATGCCGAAGCTGCCGCCCGGCGGTCTTCTGCTGCGGGTGCTCTATTTGTCGCTCGATCCCTACATGCGGGGCCGCATGGACGACGTGAAATCGTATGCGAAATCGGTCGGCATTGGCGAAGTGATGACCGGCGAGAGCGTGTGCGAAGTGCTCGCGTCCGACCGCGCGGGTTTTTCCGCCGGCGATATCGTGCTGGCGCATACGGGCTGGCGCACGCACGCGGCATGGGACGGACCGGTAACACGAAAACTCGACCCGAAGCTGGCGCCGATCACCACGGGGTTGGGCGTCCTCGGCATGCCAGGCTTCACCGCCTATGCGGGTCTCAACCTGATCGGCAAGCCGAAAGCGGGCGACACCGTGGTCGTGGCCGCCGCCAGCGGTCCAGTCGGCTCACTGGTCGGGCAGCTCGCCAAGAAGGCCGGCGGCCGGACCGTCGGCATTGCCGGCGGCGCTGAAAAGTGCCGTTACGTCATCGACGACTTGCGGTTCGACGCCGCCATCGATCATCGCGCCGCCGACTTTGCGGCCAAGCTCGCGGCGGCCTGTCCCAAGGGCATCGACGTCTATTTCGAGAATGTCGGCGGCGCGGTGTGGCAAGCGGTGCTGCCCTTGCTCAACACCTACGCGCGCGTGCCGGTCTGCGGGCTGATCGCGCAATATAGCGCCGCCGGCGCGGCGGCCGGACCGAACCTGTTGCCGGCCACCATGCGCGCGGTGCTGACCAAGAGCCTCACGCTGCGCGGCTTCATCAACACCGAATTCGCCGCGGAGCATTACCCGGATTTCCTGCGCACGGTTTCCGCGGGAATCGCCGATGGACGCATCCGCTACCGCGAGGATGTCACCGAAGGGCTGGAAAACGCCCCGGCCGCCTTCATCGGCCTGCTCGAAGGGAAGAATTTCGGCAAGGCGCTGGTGCGGGTGGCGCGCTGAGCAGCGGTTTCGTCATGGCCAGACTTGATCCGGCAATCAATGGTTCAGTCTTTGTTGTTGAGCGGCGCTTTAGCAGCGGTTGGCTGGGCGCCGCCATCTCCCCGAGGCCTCAGAACCTCTTTGGGGAGCAATCCTACCTCCACAAAGTACCACTTTAGTCGGTATGACTGGTAGCCTTCGTGTAGCCACCAATGAAGCACTTGCCCATCGACCCCGATTTCACTCAACAGCAGGCAATGATACAGCGTTGAAAGCGCCTCGCTCATTTTTTCGAGATTTCGCGCGAAATCGGTGTACGAGCCGCCTCGTCTATGACCGCCGAAATGAGAAATATCGTTTCGGGCGTCCGCACACTCCTTCGAAAAGGAGTGCAATGTCTTTAAATCCAGGCCGAGCGGCAAATCTTTGAATGCCTCATAGATTCGATCTGCTAACGCCGGCTCGTGGGCGTATTTAAGTTTTTTGCGCAGCCAATTCTTGTCTCTCGGCAAGCATACGTCGTCCACAATACGTGTAATCTTTTCTTTCAGAGCGCCAGACGCAACCGCCGCATGTTTTGTCCTATGAAACGCCTCAATGCCCCAGATGAGATTCACAAAGCGATGCTCGGTATAGAGCGAGACGCCGCGTCGCGTGCCCAGGTAGAGGTAGAACCCGGGACCAAACTGTTCTCGTTTCCGTTTCCAATTTGACCAAATGGTGCCAAAGACTTCACGCAGCTGAGGAAAGCTCGTCCAACATTCATCCCAACTGGGCGCGGTAGCCGAGATGTCGCCCCTCATCCTCTGGAAGTACCAGCGGAACCTCGCATCGGTATTAAGGCGGATAAACGGCCAATCGAGGCGGTAGTTGGAATCGGTCAAGAGGATAAACAGGTCCTCCAATAGGCCATACAGCTGACGCAGGCCTTCCAGGTTCGCCGTTTCCTTCAGGACATAGACAAGCGTAGCTTCTTCCTTCATCGAGAAGTTGTCGCTTTGTCCGCCGACCGGACTGCGCCCAGCTATGTTGAAGTTGAAAGTCAGAGTTCCATTGTCGGTTTCGTACACAGCTGGTTCGGGCTTCGTGTATTCAGCTGAGACGCGCTCCTTTGACCTCGAAATTCTAATTGATCTTAGTCGCAGCCACCCCTCGAACCCGGACAATCCAACTTCCAGCGATCCGGCTATGAGAGGATCATTACCGGCGGCGAAGGCGTCTTCGCCAACGAGGCAGTTAATTGCGAGAAAGCGCTGAGAGGAGATTCCGCTTGATCGAAGCTCGCCGCCATTCGGAATGACTTCAATCAGCAAAGCCCGCCTGCCGCTCGCCTTGAGAATGCCCTGGATATATCTGTCCAGCACCTTTCCTTGATCGTCCATGACGGCGAACGGGTCATGGGCGCTTGGTAGCACACCATCGAGTTCAAGATCGATCCTACCGTTGTCCTCGATTTTCAGCAGCCCTGGAACTGAGGAATTCGGCGCAAGGTGCCCTTTGGGAATGATTTCATCGTTCCACCAAAAATAACCGCGCTCTTCCAAAGCAGGCATCATTCGCTTCCTTAGCCCGCTCCTTTTGCCAGGAGGTCTACGGCGAGCAGTTCCCAGTTAATCGCTTCGCTCGGTCGGGCTACAGCTTGTTTGAGCTGTGGCGCGCCTACTCCGCCGGCTGCTTCGGCTTCGGCTTGATGAAGGTGCGCTTGAGGTTGTCCCACAGCTCGATCTTGGCGCCGTGCTTGTGCATGATCACGCTCTGCTGCGCCACCGACAGCGAGTTGTTCCAGGCCCAGTAAATGACCAGCCCGGCCGGAAAACTCGCCAGCATGAAGGTGAAGATGATCGGCATCCAATTGAAGATCATCTGCTGGGTCGGATCGGGCGGCGCCGGATTGAGCTTCATCTGCACCCACATGGTGACGCCCATGATCGCCGGCCAAATGCCGAGGTGAAGGAAGGGGCCGATGAGCGGCAGCACCGTGGGGTCGAACGGAATCATCCCGAACAGGGTGAAGATGTTGGTCGGGTCGGGCGCCGAAAGGTCGCGGATCCAGCCGTAGAACGGCGCGTGCCGCATCTCGAGGGTGATGAACAGCACCTTGTACAGCGAGAAGAACACCGGAATCTGGATCGCGATCGGCAGGCAGCCGGCCACCGGATTGATCTTCTC
>JBEKNW010000156.1:0-10787 GCA_049522435.1 Xanthobacteraceae bacterium | reverse complement strand
ACTTATCTGCGCTCCGGCGCTTGCAGTGTCCGGTATAAACCCGTACATTGCGGCCCTGCCAAACAGGACCCATGATGCCCCAGGAGCCGACCCGTACCGCCCGCATCGAGGCGCGCATCGCGCCCGACGCGCTCGCGATCGTCAAACGCGCCGCTGAGATTCAGGGCCGCAGCGTCAGCGACTTCGTGGTCGCCGCCGCCGAGGAAGCGGCCAACCGGACCATCGAACAGACGCACATCATCCGCCTCTCGGTCGAGGACCAGCGCGCCTTCGCGGAAGCCATCCTCAATCCTCCCAAGCCGACGGCGGCGCTGCGCCGCGCCTTCCGCCGTCACCGTGCGCTGATCAAAGCGTCGCGGTGAAGGCCACGTTCGTCATCGAGCCGCTCGGCGCCCATGATCGATCGGCCTTCGCCTGCGGGGCGCCGCCGCTCGATCGCTATCTGCGTGAGCAGGCCTCCCAGGATGTGAAGCGGTTCGTGGCGAGTTGCTTTGTCGCTGTGGAGGGGGTGACCAACAGGATTGCCGGTTACTACACGCTCGCGGCAACAAGCGTGCACGCCAACGATCTGCCGACGGAGGTTGTCAAACGCCTGCCGCGCTATCCGGTCTTGCCAGCCGCGCTGGTCGGCCGGCTTGCCGTCGATCAGCGTTTTCATCGCCAGGGACTCGGCAGCGCGCTCATTGCCGATGCTGCGCTCCGCGTGCTCAAAGGCGACGTGAAAGCTTTTGCGCTCATTGTCGAGGCGAAGGATGAAAATGCGGCGGGCTTCTACCGGCACTACGGATTCCACCCGTTTGCCAGTCGACCCCGCTCCCTTTTCCTGCCGCTTGCAACCGCCAAAAAGGCAGCGGCGGCATCATTCCAGCAGGGGGCCATTCCGACCGCGAAGTAGCGCCATGTGGCAGGGAAAGCTACTCGTATGCTATACCGAATATATGAACCAGATCGCCAAGGACATTCTGCGCAGAATAGAAGACTGGCCTCAGGAGGACCAGGAAGAACTCGCCGAACTCGCCCGCGAGATCGAAGCGCGGCGAAGTGGCGTATACCGGCTGACGGACGATGAACGCGCCGCAATTGCCGAAAGCACCGCTGACGTGCGCGCAGGGCGGTTTGCGACCGACGAGCAGATTGCGGAGATTTTCAAAAAAGCGCGCGCATCGCGGGCATGAAAATCCGCTACACCGCCGCGGCACGGCGTGAACTCAACGAAGCTGTCGATTATCTGCTCGAGCACGCCCCCACCGTCGCCGCCGCTTTTGTTGATAGCATCGAGGGCGGCAGCCGCGACAAATCGTGACCTATATTCCGTTACCCTGAGGTGCGAGCGGAGCGAGCCTCGAAGGGCGACGGCCCGTGCGCCTCGGCCGCATCCTTCGAGGCGCGCCTGCGGCGCGCACCTCAGGATGACGCTACCTTATCAGGCCCCTCACGCCGCGCTGGTGCGCCGGTCGCCGCCTTTGCCGAGGCGCTTGTCGAGATAAGCGCTGATCGCCGTCATCAATGGTTCGACCTTGCCGTCGAAGAAATGGTTGGCGCCGGGAATGACCTTCTGCTCGATGACGATGCCCTTTTGCGTCTTGAGCTTCTCCACCAGCGTGGTCACGTCGCGGTGCGGCACCACCGCATCCTTGTCGCCGTGAATGATGAGGCCGGAGGACGGGCAGGGGGCGAGGAAGGAAAAGTCGTAGAGATTGGCGGGCGGTGCGATCGAGATGAAGCCCTCGATTTCCGGCCGGCGCATGAGGAGCTGCATGCCGATCCAGGCCCCGAACGAGAAGCCGGCGATCCAGCAGCTGCGCGCCTCCGGATTGACCGTTTGCGCCCAGTCGAGCGCGGCCGCGGCGTCCGAGAGCTCGCCGATGCCGTGGTCGAAGCCGCCCTGGCTCCTGCCGACGCCGCGAAAGTTAAACCGCAGCGCGGAAAAATTCCGGTGCACGAAGGCGTAATAGAGCTGGTAGACAATCTGGTGGTTCATCGTGCCGCCGAATTGCGGATGCGGATGCAGCACGATGCCGATCGGCGCGTTTTTTTGCCGCGCCGGGTGATAGCGGCCTTCGATGCGGCCTCCCGGTCCCGTGAAAATGACTTCGGGCATGATTGAACCTCGATTTTTTCGCGCGACGAACCCCCTCCTTATCCTCCCCCGCTCGCGGGGGAGGGCAGGGAGGGGGAGGTGCTTGACGGCACCGTCAGGCGGACGTAAGTGGTTAAAACCATTTCAGATTTTTGAACCGGCGGCGGACATGGCAGCGGCGCAAAACTCGGGTCGCGACTTCTAACACAAGGCAAGGGGCAAAAAGCAAGCGCCACGAACACGAACGGGCGCCGGTAGTGGGTGCCAACTGGATCGGATATATGATCCGCTCGTCCCCGCGAAAGCGGGGACCCGGAAAAACCTATGCAGGATGGTGATTCACTCTGGATTCCCGCTTGCGCGGGAATGAGCGGAGCGAGTTCGAGCATCGAGTCATGGCGGAGCGAATTTATTTCGATTGGAACGCCACGGCGCCGTTGCGGCCGGAAGCGCAGCGCGCCTTGCAGGACGCTTTGGCCCTTACCGGCAATCCCTCCTCGGTGCACGCCGAGGGACGCGCGGCCCGGCATGCGATAGAGCACGCGCGCGAGGAGGTGGCTTCGCTCGTTGCGGCGCGGCCGGCTGACGTGATCTTCACGTCAAGTGGCACCGAGGCCAATATGCTGGCGCTTTCGCCCGCGATCGAGACGGCGGGGGAGAAGCGGCCGCGCGATCGGCTTTTTCTCTCCGCAATCGAGCATTCCTCGGTCCGCGCCGGCGGGCGGTTCCCCCGCGGGGCGGTCGAGGACATTCCCGTCGATGCGCATGGCTGCGTCGAGCTCGCGGCGCTGGCGGATGCTGTCGCCCGGGCGTCTCGGCCGCTGGTCTCGCTCATGCTCGCCAATAACGAAACCGGCGTGGTGCAGCCGGTCGCCGAGGCCGCCGCGATCGTGCATGCGGCGGGCGGCTTAATCCATGTCGATGCCGTGCAGGCAGCGGGACGCATTCCCTGCGATATCGGAATGCTCGGCGCCGACTTGTTGACCCTCTCGGCGCACAAGATCGGCGGCTCGAAGGGTGTCGGGGCGCTGGTGCGAGGGCGCGAGGATATCCATTTTCCCGATCCGCTGATCCGCGGCGGCGGGCAGGAGCGCGGAATGCGCGCCGGCACCGAGAACGTCGCCGGCATCGCGGCATTCGGTGCGGCGGCCGGTGCGGCCCGTCGCCAGCTTGCCGGCGAGGCCGCGCATATGCTGGCATTGCGGAACCGGCTGGAGGCGGGCATTTACGCGGATTCGCCCAAAACCGTGATTTTCGGCGCTGGCGCCGAGCGGCTGCCGAATACGACGCTGTTTTCGCTCGAAGGCGTGAAGGCACAGACCGCGATCATCGCCTTCGACCTCGCAGGGGTCGCGGTGTCGTCGGGCGCCGCCTGCTCGTCCGGCAAGGTACAGCCCTCCCATGTCCTTGCCGCCATGGGCGTTTCGCCCGCGCTCGCACGCGGCGCCGTGCGCGTGAGCCTGGGCTGGACGACCACGCTAGACCAGACCGAGCGTTTCCTCGGTGCTTGGAGAATGGTCGCAAGTGCATTATCTAAGAGTTCCAGGGGGCAGCACGGCATGGCTGCTTGATTGGCTGAAAATGGGGTGACCCGGAGACAGGACGAATCTAAGGCAGAACATCGCCATACCGACAAATCCAACCCGCGGTCCTTGAAACCGTGAGCGGAGGGACAAATGCCGGCAGTGCAAGAGACCGTCGATCAGGTCCGCCGTATCGACGTCGACCAGTATAAGTACGGCTTCGAGACACTGATCGAATCCGAGAAGGCCCCCAAAGGCCTTTCTGAAGATACGGTCCGGTTCATCTCGGCGAAGAAGAACGAGCCCGAGTGGATGCTGGCCTGGAGGCTGGATGCCTACCGGCGCTGGCTGACCATGCGCGAACCGAAATGGGCCAAGGTCGAATACGGCCCGATCGATTATCAGGACCTCTACTATTACTCCGCGCCGAAGAAAAAGGACGGGCCGAAATCGCTCGACGAGATCGATCCCGAGATTCTGCGGACCTATGAAAGACTCGGCATTCCGCTGCGCGAGCGCGAAGCGCTCCTGGGTATCCAGAACCCCCACCCGCAAGCGGGGGAGGGAAGCGAGGGGGAAGACGGCACGGAAGGCGAAGGCGGCGGCAACGGCCGGCGCGTCGCCGTCGATGCGGTGTTCGATTCGGTTTCGGTCGCGACCACGTTCAAGGCGGAACTGGCCAAGGCCGGCGTCCTCTTCATGCCGATCTCGGAAGCCGTGCATGAGCATCCCGAGCTGGTGAAGAAGTATCTCGGCACGGTGGTGCCGATCAGCGACAATTTCTTCGCCACGCTCAATTCGGCGGTTTTTTCGGACGGCTCGTTCGTCTACGTGCCGCCGGGCGTGCGCTGCCCGATGGAGCTGTCGACCTATTTCCGCATCAACGAGAAAAATACCGGCCAGTTCGAGCGCACGCTGATCATCGCCGACAAGGGCTCCTATGTGAGCTACCTCGAAGGCTGCACGGCGCCGATGCGCGATGAAAACCAGCTTCACGCCGCCGTGGTCGAGCTGGTTGCGCTCGATGATGCCGAGATCAAGTATTCGACCATCCAGAACTGGTATCCGGGCGACGCCGCGGGGCGCGGCGGCATCTTCAATTTCGTCACCAAGCGCGGCGACTGCCGCGGCAGGAACGCGAAGATTTCCTGGACGCAGGTGGAGACCGGTTCCGCCATCACCTGGAAATATCCGAGCTGCATCCTGCGCGGCGACAATTCGCGCGGCGAATTCTACTCGATCGCGATCTCCAACGGCTACCAGCAGATCGATTCCGGCACCAAGATGCTGCATCTCGGCAAGAACACGACGAGCCGCATCATCTCCAAGGGCATCGCCGCCGGTCACTCGAACAACACCTATCGCGGCCTCGTCACCTCGCATCGTCGCGCGAGTGGCGCGCGCAACTTCAGCAATTGCGATTCGCTTTTGATCGGCGAGCACTGCGGTGCGCACACGGTGCCCTATATCGAGGCGAAAAATTCCTCGACCGTGTTCGAGCACGAGGCCACGACCTCGAAGATTTCCGACGACATGCTGTTCTATTGCCGCCAGCGCGGATTGTCGGCAGAGGAGGCGACCGCGCTCGTCGTCAACGGCTTCGTCAAGGACGTGCTGCAGCAGCTGCCGATGGAGTTCGCGGTCGAGGCGCAGAAGCTGATCTCGGTGAGCCTGGAAGGCAGCGTCGGCTGAACGCGCGTGAGTGTCATGACCGGCTATTGGTTCAAACCCAAGCGTTACGGTTACGGCGCTACGCCGGTGACGTGGCAGGGCTGGGCGCTTATCGGCGGCGCGGTGCTTGTCATTGTCGTCGCCGCGCTGTTGCTCCTGCACAATGGCGAGAAAACCACGGGGGCGTGGATCGCGTTCTTTGTAATTGAGGCCGTGGTGATCGCCATTCTCTGGATCATCAGCCTCCGCAAGACCGACGGCGAATGGCATTGGCGCTGGGGCGAGACGCAAAATTCGGAAAGGTAGTTTGATGGCGTTGCTGGAAATCGAAAACCTGCACGTCGAGATCGACGGCAAGGAAATTCTCAAAGGTCTCGACCTTGCCGTGAACGCGGGCGAGGTGCATGCGATCATGGGCCCGAACGGCTCGGGTAAGTCGACGCTGGCCTATGTGCTCGCCGGCAAGCAGGACTACACGCCGACGGCGGGCGAAGTGCGGTTCGACGGCAAGAACCTGTTCGCCATGGAGCCCGACGAGCGGGCCGCGCGCGGCTTGTTCCTCGCGTTCCAATATCCGCTGGAAATCCCCGGCGTCGCCACCATGACCTTCCTGCGCACCGCGCTCAACGCCCAACGCAAGAAGCGCGGCGAGGCGGAGTTCTCCACGCCGGAATTTTTGAAAAAAGTGCGCGAGGTGGCAAAAAAGCTCGAAATCGATCCGGAGATGTTGCGCCGCGCCGTCAATGTCGGTTTCTCCGGCGGCGAGAAGAAGCGCAACGAGATTTTGCAAATGGCGCTGCTTGAGCCGCGGCTTGCGGTGCTCGATGAGACCGATTCCGGCCTCGACATCGACGCGCTGAAGATCGTCGCCGACGGCGTCAACCGGCTGCGTGGTCCCGGCCGCTCCTTCATCGTGATCACGCACTACCAGCGGCTGCTCAACTACATCGTCCCCGACGTGGTGCACGTGCTCTCGAAGGGCCGTATCGTGAAGACCGGCGGCAAGGAATTGGCGCTCGAACTCGAAGCGCGCGGCTATGCCGAATATCAAGAGGAGGCGGCGGCGTGAGCCGCGCGAGGCTCGCCCTGATCGAAGACCAATGAATGCCATGGCTGACGTGAAGGTGATGAGGACGGCGGCGGAGACCGCCTTGGCGCAGGAGTTTGCGCAGGCGCGGGAGCGGCTCCCCGGCGGGGCGGCGATCGCGGAAAAACGCGCGGCCGCCTTCGGCCTGTTCGCCCAGGAAGGCCTGCCGCATCGCCGCATCGAGGACTGGAAGTACACCGATCTGCGCGCGCTCATGCGCGACGCCAAGCCGCTGGCGAGCCCGCCCGACGCGGCGGCCAAGGCGCGCGCGAAGACGGCGGGAAAATTGCTCGGCGATGTCGAATGCCGCCGGCTCGTCTTCGTCGATGGCGCGTTCGTGGCGGAATTGTCCGACACTGCCGCGCTGGAAGCCGGACTCACGGTCGGATCGCTCGCCGACGCGCTCTCCGGCGACGATCCGGCGCTCGCGGAAAAACTCGGCAAGCTGGCGCCGGCGAGCGATGTCGCCGTCGCGCTCAACACCGCGCTGATGGGCGACGGCGCCGTGATCCGCATCGGCGCGGGCTCGACCATCGAGCGGCCGTTGCATCTCATCTTTGTCGCTTCGGAAAAGCCCGCGGCGAGCTTCGTGCGCTCGCTCGTCGTCGTGGAAAAGGGCGCGCGGGTCATGCTCATCGAGAGTCACGAAGGGCCGGACGGCAGCGATTATCAGGTCAACGCGGCGTTCGAATTGTTCGTTGGCGACGAGGCCCATGTCGATCACGTGAAAATCATCGACGAAGGTTCCAAGGCGCTGCACGTCTCGACGCTGGCGGCGGCGATCGGCGCCAAGGCGCGCTTCAACGCCTTCACCTTCACCATCGGCGGCGCCGTGGTGCGCAACCAGCTCTTTCTCAACTTCGACGGCGAAGATACCGTCGCCGGCATTCGCGGCGCGACCCTCATCAACGGCCACCAGCACGCCGACACGACGCTCGTTGCCAACCATATCGCGCGCAATTGCCAGAGTCGGGAGGTGTTCAAGTCGGTGCTCGACGGCGAGGCCCACGGCGTGTTTCAGGGCCGCATCATCGTTAAGCCCGGCGCGCAGCAGACCGACGCCAAGATGATGACGCGGGCGCTGCTGCTCTCCGAGCGGGCCGAGGCGGACAACAAGCCGGAGCTCGAGATCTTTGCCGACGACGTGCAGTGCGGCCACGGCGCCACCGTCGGCGCGCTCGACCAGGAGCTGAAATTCTACCTGATGGCGCGCGGCATTCCGGCGGCGGAAGCCGAAGCCCTGTTGATCCAAGCTTTCCTCGGCGAGGCGGTCGAAGGCATCGAGCATGCCGGCGTGCGCGAGGCGTTGATGGAGACCATCGCAGTCTGGCTCAAGGCGCGCTCACCAGCGAGCGCGGAGGTCCAGCATGCATGAAGCGGCGACCAACGGCGCCTATGACGTGAGCCGCATCCGCGCGGATTTCCCGATCCTCGCCACGCAGGTTTACGGCAAGCCCCTGGTTTACCTCGACAACGCCGCCTCGGCGCAGAAGCCGCAAGCGGTGCTCGACCGCCTGCAGCAGGTCTACACGACGCAATACGCCAACGTGCATCGCGGGCTGCATTATCTCGCCAACGAAGCGACCGAGGCTTACGAAAACGCGCGCGAAAAAGTGACGGCGTTCCTCAACGCCGGACGCCGGGAAGAGATCATCTTCACCCGCAACGCCACCGAGGCCATCAACCTTGTCGCCTACACGTTCGGCCGCGAGCGCATCAAGGCAGGTGACGAGATCGTGCTTTCGATCATGGAGCATCATTCCAATATCGTGCCCTGGCATTTCCTGCGTGAGCGCCAGGGCGCGGTGATCAAGTGGGCGCCGGTCGACGACGAGGGACACTTTCTGATCGACGAATTCGAGAAGCTCATCGGCCCGCGCACCAAGATGGTGGCGATCACTCACATGTCGAACATGCTCGGCACCCTGGTGCCGGTGAAGGAGGTCACGCGGATCGCGCACGCGCACGGCGTTCCGGTATTGATCGATGGCGCCCAGGCGGCGGTGCACGTCGATGTCGACGTGCAGGACATCGACTGCGACTTCTACGCCTTCACCGGCCACAAGCTTTACGGGCCGACCGGGATCGGCGTGCTCTACGGCAAGTACGCACACCTTGCCGCCATGCCGCCGTTCAACGGCGGCGGCGAGATGATCCGTGAGGTGTTCGAGGACCATATCAGCTACGGGGAGCCGCCGTACAAGTTCGAGGCCGGCACGCCGGCGATCGTGCAGGCGATCGGGCTCGGCGCCGCAATCGACTATGTCGCTTCGGTCGGCAAGGCGCGTATCGCCAGCCATGAAGCGGGCCTTCTGCGCTACGCCCACGATCGCTTAAGGGAAATAAACTCGCTGCGCATCTTCGGCACGGCAAAAGACAAGGGGCCGATCGTCTCCTTCGAGATGAAGGGCGCGCATCCGCACGACGTGGCGACGATCATCGATCGCTCGGGCGTGGCCGTGCGGGCGGGAACCCATTGCGTGATGCCCTTGCTCGCCCGTTTCGGAGTGACGGCCAGCTGCCGCGCGTCCTTTGCCATGTATAATACGCGCGAGGAGGTGGATTGCCTGGCGCAGGCGCTTCTCAAAGCTCAGGACTTCTTCACATGATGGATGAACCGAATCCCGATATTGGCGGCGCTGCCGCCGCCGCCGCTGCTGTCGCCGCCGCGGAACAGCCGTCCGCCATTCCCGCGGACGAGATGGGGCGATTGACCGACGAGATCGTCGGCGCCATTAAGACCGTTTACGACCCGGAAATTCCCGCCGATATCTATGAGCTCGGCCTGATCTACAAGGTGGACATCGACAACGACCGCATGGTCAAGATCGACATGACACTGACGACGCCGAACTGCCCGTCGGCGGCGGAGCTGCCGACCCAGGTGGAGAATGCCGTCGCCAGCGTGCCCGGCGTGCGCGAGGCCAAGGTCAACATCGTCTGGGATCCGCCGTGGGACCCGAGCCGCATGTCGGACGAGGCCCGCGCGGTGCTCAATATGTGGTGAGGCTTGCGTGGGCGAGTTGCGCGCGCAGCCTCGGCGCATTACATGCAATGTGGTTGTGCAACGTATTGAGGTCGTTAGTATTCTTGACTTATTGCGGATCGTGAAAGTGGTGTGCGCCTCTTGAAAGAGAGGATGCGAGGAGGATGCAAAGGATGGCCTCTCCCCGGCCGAGACCTCAGGTGATGCGGCTCACCGAAGCCGCCGCGGAACGCATCAAGGCGGTCATGGCGAAAGCCGAGCGCCCGATCGCGGCGGTGCGCGTCGGCGTCAAGAACGGCGGCTGCGCCGGCATGAGCTACTTCATGGAATATGCCGAAAAAATCAATCCGCTCGACGAGGTGATCGAGGACAACGGCGTGCGCATCCTCATCGATCCCAAGGCGGTGCTGTTCCTGCTCGGCACCGAGATGGACTACAAGGTCGAAAAACTGTCGGCGCAATTCGTGTTCAACAATCCGAACCAGACCGCGGCCTGCGGCTGCGGCGAATCGGTGCAGCTCGAGCCGGCGAGCCGCGAGGCCGGCGCCGAGGCGCAATAACTCGGTAGGGTGGGCAAAATCGCCGCCGCAGGCGGACGGGCTTGTACGGAGCTAATGAGCGATTTTGCCCACGCGTCGGTCCTGACCGCGTGGGCATTGCGCCGCAGCCGAAAGCGCAAAACTTCACATCTGAACGAGTGCAATGCCCACGCTGCGGGGCGCCTTACCCCAGGCGCGCCGGTGCTGCCATCTTCTCCGCGGCATCGGCCTCCGGGTCGCTCTCGCAGATGACGCAATTGCGGCCGCGCTTGGCCGCGTAGAGGCAGCCGTCGGCGCGCTCGATCAACGACTGCGGCGTGTCCTGCAGGCGCAGCACCGCGACGCCGATGGAAATCGTCACCTGGCCGAGACGCGCGCCGTTCGATCGCTTGATCAATTCCTTGGTCATGACGGCGCGCCGGATGTGGTCGGCGAGCGTGATTGCCGATCGCAGCACCGTGTTCGGCAGGGCGATGACGAACTCCTCGCCGCCGTAGCGCGCAGCGATGTCCTGGCCCTTGAGGTTGTGCTTCATTGCCACGGCGACGAGACGCAGCACCTGATCGCCAGTCAGGTGCCCGAACTTGTCATTGAAGCTCTTAAAGTGGTCGATGTCGGCCATCATGAGCGACAGCGGCTCGTTCTTCTCCTTGGCGTCGGCGATGGCCTTGGCGAGCGCCGAATCGAAGAACTTGCGATTCGACAGGCCCGTCAGCGGATCGGTGAGGCTTTCGGTGCGCACAGCCGCGAGATCTTGCTGGAGCTGCTCGATCTCCTGCTTCGACGTCGACAGACTCGCTTCGAGCTTCTTGTTGTTGAGCTCGATCTCCTTGGCACCCTCCACGAGGAGCGCGACGACGGCGCGAACCTTGTTGCCGTCGTTGGCTCCCGCGAGCTTCTC
>JBEKNW010000155.1:0-10855 GCA_049522435.1 Xanthobacteraceae bacterium | reverse complement strand
GTCGTAATGCCGGACGGGCGTATGACCCGGAGCCGCCCGGGAGCGGAGGTGACGAGCCCCCGCCCGCGGGAACCGCTCTCGCTCCGTCAGCCGGTGTCGCCGGCTGACGTCCTTTAGGCGAGCGAGATTTGCGGCTTGTAACTGAAGTAGGGACGGATGTCAAGTCCCGTCACTAACAATAGGACCACAAATGCGAAAACGAAGATTTGCAAGATTTCGCTTGACTCGTTTTCATTTAAATTACATGGAAAATATTCCACGATTTTGGCTGTAATTTGTAGCAGATTGGAGGCTGGTATGCTCGACAAAAGCGCGACTACGACAGCTAGTGGCAAGGCGCAGAGGCGGGAAAAGTTCGTTAAATTAGCCGAGAATAGGACGAGAAATGCCATCAGAGCTATCCGGGTAATCGGCAAATTAGGCAATAAAAACGCTTACGAGTTCGACGATTCCGACGTGCAGAAGATCGTCCGGGCGCTCAGCAAGGAGATCGATTCGCTGAAAGCGCGAATGTCATCTACTGGCGGCAAAGAGTCCGTGGACTTCAAGCTTTAAGGGTGTGTAGGTTGTTACAACTTGAGATAGCCATTCCGGTGGGAGGGGCAAGTGAAAGTAAATCCGAGAGAGTTGCTGAACCGGTTGGTGAGCGCGGACGAAGAGGCGGACGTTGTAAAAATCCTGACGGACGCGGCGTATTGGAGCGACCCGAAGGTTTGGCGCTCTTACGGCGACAAGCCGCGCAACTGGGCGACCGTCGGTGGACAACAGAGCAAGCCTGACCACGCGTTGGTCGAAAAGCTTACCAACGCCATCGACACGAAGCTCATCGCGGTGGCGCGCATTAAGAATCAGCTCGACGGTCCCGAGTGTCCGCAGTCAATGGCCGTAGCGCGCGATAGGTTCTTTGGCGAGCAGTTGAAGGACATGGAGACGCTTTCAAAATCCATCACCGTCGCAGCGACCGGCAGACGACAACGCCCGTCCATCACCATCACGGACGATGGCGAGGGGGTTACGCCGTCCGGCATGCCTAAGACGATCCTTTCCTTGCACGAGGGCAACAAGGACCAAATCCCGTTCGCGCAGGGCAAGTTCAATATGGGAGGCAGCGGCGTTCTCGAATTCTGCGGTCATGAGCATAACGTTGAACTCGTGCTTTCCCGTCGCAATCCGAAGCTCCTACCGCCGAACGAATCAGCGGAAGATCGAAAATGGAGCTTCACCGTCATCCGCCGCGAAGATCCACCGGCCGACTCGCCGAGATCTAGCCGCTTTACCTACTTGGCACCTGGTCCGCTCGATAAGGAGGGCCACGGCACACTTCTCACCTTCGACGCGCCGACCATGCCGATCTTCCCGGACAAGAACAAAGCTTACGCGCGAGAGGCGACATGGGGCACGCTGTTCAAGCTCTATGAATACGGGACCCGCGCAGTCACCAGCATGATGCTCGAAGACGGGCTGATGATGAAGTTGAGGCTCCTGCTGCCCGAGCCGGCGTTGCCGATTAGGTTCCACGAATGCCGCGATTACAAAGGCCATTCGGGTTCGTTCGATACCCCGATGGCCGGATTGATCTACACGCTCGAACAGGACCGGAAGAATCCCAAGCGCCAGAACGTTGAGTGGTTCGACAAGTTCGACATCGACATTGACGGACAGAAATTCACCGGACGCATTTATCTGTTTCGCAAGCAAGGTAAGGACGAGGCTAAAAATCCCGCCGAAAACTACCGCAAGGACGAAGGCGTCGTATTCACCTATAACGGGCAGGCTCAGGCGGTTTACAGCAAGGATTTCTTTCGGCGTAAGCGCGTCAAGCAGGACTACCTCTGGAATTCCTTGCTCGTTTTCGTTGACTGCACCGCCATCGGCGTGCGGCCTCACGAAAAGCTCTTTATGGCCAATCGCGAATCGTTGCGCGATGGGCCGTTGAAGCGCTGCTTGGAGCGTGAGTTGGAAGACAAGCTGCGCCACCACAAGGAACTCGAACAAATAGCTATTGCGCGCCGGAAAACCGAGCTGTCGACAGCCCGGATGTTTCCGAGACGTTCGAGAAATTCATGGAGGATATGGTCAAAAAGCATCCGCTACTTGAGCAAATACTTGGTCCGGGATTCCGTATCGCAAACCCGTTCAAGCCGCATCTGGTCGAGTCGGTGGAAAAGCCGTTTGAAGGCGTGCGCTTCCCGACCAAATTCCACTTCAAAGGGTCGCAGGCCAGCAAGGCGCTGGATCGTGACGCGCATCTTAATTCACAGGTTCGCGTCGCGTTCGAAACCGACGCAGAAAATGACTACTTCCGGCGAGACGAAGAGGCTGGCGAGCTGAAGCTTTTCCAGCTCATCGACGGCAAGCTAAAGCCCGCGAAGAATTGGCGCACGCCTCATCTGTTCAACGGCGCGGCCAGCCTCACTCTGACGCTTCCCGAGGAAGTCGAGATTGGCGACACTCTGACGTACGAAGCTCAGATCATGGACCCGAGCCGGATAGAGCCGTTCCGCAACCGCTTCACGCTTACCGTCCGCGCCGAAAGGGAAGAGCAGCCGCCCCGACCGCAGAAGCCTCCGAAGCCACATGAGGGACCGACTGGGACGGACGGCAAGGAAAAGCCGAACGAAAGTAAGCTCAACGTGCCGCGTCCTCAGGAGATTTGGGAAGCGGCTTGGGGCAACCAAGATCCCGTCTTTGATCGCTTCACCGCCATGCGCATCAAGCGCCAGCCCGGAGCGCCGGAAGATTCTCACGTCTACGACTACTTCATCAACATGGACAACGTGTTCCTTGTGCAAGCCACGAAAACGCAGCCCAAGCGCGCATCCGAACATCGCGAGCGCTTCAAGTTCGGCATGACCCTCATCGCGCTCGCGTTGATCCGGCAAGACGTGGAGGCGAAGAAGCGCGACGAGCAGAAGCCCGAAACCGAGGAAGACGAAGGAAAAGCAAAGCCGCTGGACATCCACGACAGCGTTGCAGACGTGACGAGCGCAATTGCGCCGTTCCTCCTCCCTCTGGTCGAAAGCCTTTCCCAGATTACCGGAACTGCCGAATCTCTGTCGGCCGTAGCGGGCGAGGCGGCATAGCGGGCGACTTGCGGTGCAATAGCACGACCTCTTGGCTACCGGGCGTCTCGCCGCGCTGTTGGCTATACCAACGACGGCTTGGTACGCTCCGCCATAGCCGACCGTCCGCTTGCCCGCGCAGGGCAGGCAGGAAGGCTTCTGTCAGGCCAGCCTCTTCCATCGTTTCGAGGTAGCGCCGGAGTTGCCACTTCGGCTCTGAGAACGCGACCATTTGCACTATGATAGTCTCGCCATTCGCAAGAGCAGCCACGGATGACATCGTGGCTTTGATGTTCTCGAAGTAGGTTCTCAGCTCGCGATA
Source organism: Xanthobacteraceae bacterium (assembly GCA_049522435.1). Taxonomy (GTDB): domain Bacteria; phylum Pseudomonadota; class Alphaproteobacteria; order Rhizobiales; family Xanthobacteraceae; genus BOG-931. Next base: position 7,471 of record JBEKNW010000155.1, on the reverse strand, counting down.
CTTGCGATCCCCCATGGTGTAATAGCTGCTGCCAGCGCCATCAAGCTTGTTCGCGATCATGAACGGCAGCGGCGCTTCTTTGCGCCCGTCAACTTGCCAGCGATGATAGAGTACATGCACTCCCGGATACGGAGGTGACGTGAGCACAAGCCGCGGCGCACCCATTTCCCATAAGCGCTTATCCTCTTCAAGACCTGCTGCGTTTCGATGGAGAACCGTAACGGGATGCCGACCGTTCTCTTTCACAGCCGCGCGCAATTCGCGCGCGCCTTGAACCATCTGTGTGGCGATCTGCCCTAGAGAGATGCGGAACTCGTCGATCGACGTGAGCTTGCGTGTGCCATCGAGCGCCCATTGCGCGGTCCGCAATACGGCGCATCGCCCGAAGGCCTCCAGCCGAGGAGTGGCAAGCTGTATTGCACTTGAAAGCGCCTGTTCTATTCCCTTGCGCAGCCGCCAGCGCGACGGGTGGTCAAGGTGCTTGTAGTAGCCTAGCTCGGCATATTCAGCGAATTGGATAGAACGCCCGCGGATGTCGACAACGTTTGGCAAGCGTGAGGCCCACGCCTCAAGCCTCGCCAATTCGGTTTCTGAGAAAACGATGCATTTTACCCGCGCAACGAACTCCGCAAGCGCGCTGATATCAATACCGATCGCTTCTCGACCGGCTGCGCGAGCTTCGACAAGTGTCGTCCCTCCACCGACATGCGGATCGAGGACGAGCTGGCCCGGCTTCGTGAAGGCCTTGATCGCCGCCTTGGCAAAGGTGGGAGAGAAGCGCGCCGGGTACTTGTAGTACCCGTGCGTCAGGCCGCGCACGGGTTCATCATCGCGAGCCCCGGCGATGAATGACTGCTGCTTGCCTTCAGAGAGTTTGAGATACCGTTGTGTCGTCATGAAGACCGGTGGCGGGCTGATCGGGAGGATTGGGTTGTTCTGAGACGTGATGGGGTACGATTGGACGACTTTAAGCCAATTTCGACTAATCTGCGGATTGCCTGGGGACGATTTGGTAAATCCGCTTGCTTCCGTCGCCAAGCGTCGAGGCGCTTCAGAAAAGCGTCGTGAACGCGAAGATTGATTTGGGGGTAGGTGACCATAGTCCGGAATGATATCAATAAGTCTTGCTATAATGATAGCAAAATTCTTATTGGCTCGCAATAGCAGTAATTTGTCCCGGATGGCGCTTTGCTTAACCAAACTACAATGGCTGAATGGCCGCCGCCGTTGGGCCTTGAACGCCGACGCCCCCTCCACCACCCTTCGCTCGCTTCCACCTTCGCACTGCGCGCTACGGTGGACAAGTCGCGAGCTTCGGCATAGCCGACGCTTTGCGTCGGCGTTCTTTACGTAAAGTACGGCGGCCGGGAGGCCGCCTATGCCCCCTCCCCCCGCACTGCGTGCGGGGGGCGGAAAGCATCACCCGCGCGATTTCAGGAATTGCGCGAACGCCTTCAGCGTAATTTCCGAGACGTGGCGTTCTATTCCCTCGGCATCCGCCTCGGCCGACTCGGTCGGAACGCCCAGTGCGCAAAGGAGATCGACCACCAGCCGGTGCCGTACGCGCACGCGGTCGGCGAGCGCCCGCCCCTTCTCGGTTAGGAACACCCCCCGATAAGGGCGCGCGGTCGCCAATCCGGCCCGTTTCAACCGCGAGATCGCCTTGACGGCGGTGGCGTGGGACACGCCCAGACGCCGGGCGATATCCGTCGGCCGGGCTTCGCCGGCGTTGACTTCAAAGCCGTTTGGGACGATGGGCTTTTGCGCGTCGGTGCGACGCACATTTGTGACGGTATTCCTCACCGACTCGGCAGGATCGGGGGCCGGCAGGTCTTGCGGCCTGATCAGACGCCGCGTCCCCGGACTGTCCGCATGCCAATCGCCGTACGCAGCCGGTCCTTCGAGCAGATTGGTGTTCGTCTGGGCCAAAAGCGGCACGGCGGCAGGAACGACTGCCGCGGCGATGAAGGCGGCAACGATCGTCGGGATGGGATGAGGCATGCGCACTCCTGGCGAAGTTTCTGGCGAGTCCGCTACGTGAACAAGCCGGGGTCGGAGCGGTTCCATTATTACTATGACCATGACCATTGCCAATTCCCGGAAGCTGCGGCCTGTGGTGATCCGCCTTGATCGATAAAATTGCGAGCCAATTGGAGATACCTCGGCGCCTGCGCGCCATCGTGCGGGCGCGGGAATCGAGCCTGATCGTACTGGCGGCGCTGGTTGGCGCGATCGCAGGCGTGGTCGTGGCCCTCATGAGCACGGGCGTCGACGTCTTGCACCGTCTGTTCTTCCACCTCGATCCGGGCATGCGTCTGTCGGGAGTCTTGCGGCTCGATCCAGTGGTGGCGATCGCCGTGCCGCTCGCCGGCGGGCTCGTGTTTGGCATCGCCGGAGAGCTGATCGCGCGCTGGCGGCCGGAGCGGGAAATCGATCCGATCGAAGCGAACGCGCTGCATGGCGGCCGCATGTCGCTTCTCGGCAGCATCATCGTCGCGGCGCAGACGGTCTGGTCGAGCGGCGTCGGCGCCTCGGTCGGCCTGGAGGCGGGCTATACGCAATTTGCCAGCGGCATCGCCTCGCGCATCGGCATTGCGTTTCGGCTGCGGCGCCTCGACCTGCGCATCCTGGTGGGCTGTGGTGCTGCCGGAGGAATTGCCGGCGCATTCGGCGCGCCGCTCGCCGGCGCCTTCTACGGTTTCGAGCTCATCATCGGGGGCTATTCACCGAACAGCCTGGCGCCCGTCGCCATCTCGGCGCTGATCGGATACCTCGTCACGCATGTGCTGGCGCCGGCCGAGATCGGCGTCGTCGCGCCCGACAAGATGATTGTGGCGACCCATGATCTGGTCATCGCCGCCGCGATCGGCCTTCTCTCGGCCGTCCTCGGCATCCTGCTCATGCGCGGGGTGGCGCTGTGTGAATCGTGGTACGTTCGCCTGAAGCTGCGGCCGGCGCTGCGCACGATGTTCGGCGGGCTTGTCGTCGGGCTTTTGGCCATCGTGTCGCCGCAGGTGATGTCTTCTGGTCATGGCGCGTTGCACCTTTCCGGAATGGTCGACCTCTCGCTGCGGACCGTGGCGCTTTTTTTCGTGCTCAAGATCGCGGCGTCGATCGTCTCCCTCGGCTCCGGATTCCGCGGTGGGCTGTTTTTTTCCTCGCTGCTCATGGGTGCGCTCGGCGGCCATCTCCTGGCCGCCGCGCTCACCATGAGCTGGCCGAGCGGCTCCTTCGATTCGAACGTTTACGCGGTGATTGGCATGAGCGCGCTCGCGGCCTCGGTCATCGGCGGCCCCCTGACGATGACCTTCATCGCGTTGGAGACGACAAGCGATTTATGGCTCACGACGGCGGTGCTCATCGCCGTGATTGTCTCCTCGCAGGTGACGCGGGAGGCGTTCGGCTATTCATTCGCCACCTGGCGCTTTCATTTGCGCGGTGAGACGATCCGCAGCGCCGCCGACATTGGTTGGATGCGCGACCTGACCGTCGGCAAGATGATGCGCCATGATGTGCGGACAGTCCCTGCCGCGACGACCATCGCGTCCTTCCGTGAAGCTTTCCCGCTCGGCTCCCCGGCCTATGTCATCGCCGTCGACGAGCAGGGTCGCTATGTCGGCATGGTGCACGTGGCGGAGGCCCACGCGGCGGAAGCCGCGCCGGATAAATCGGTCAAGGATGTTCTGCACAACGCCGAAGACATGCTGCTGCCGGGGATGGCGATCAAGGAGGCGGTGCTCGCCTTCGATCGCGCCGAGACGGAGACTCTCGCGGTCGTCGATTCCCACCTCGACCGCCGCGTCATCGGGCTCTTGACCGAGGCCTTTGCATTGCGTCGCTACGCGGCGGAGTTGGAGCGGCGGCGACAGGAGCTTGTCGGCGAAGGATAGTGTCGGTGATCCTGAACCTCGGGACGCGAAGAAGTAAAATCTGCCCGTTGATCACTCGCCCTTGCCGCCAAGCTGCTTGAGCTTGGCGAACACGGCTTCGACGTTGAGCTCTTCGGATTTCTTCGTGGTCGCGGGCTCCGGCTCTTGCTTCGGCGCCGTGGTGACCGAGGCGGGGAGGAGCGTCGCTCCCTGGGCCTCGACCGGAACCGGCTTCTCCTTCGCCGCGCGCTGAACTTCAAGGTCGAGGTCGATCTGCGAGCAAAGGCCGAGCGTCACCGGGTCGAGCGGCGTCAGGTTGGCCGAGTTCCAGTGTGTGCGCTCGCGGATCGCCTGGATGGTCGATTTCGTGGTGCCGACGAGTCGCATGATCTGGCTGTCCTTGAGCTCCGGATGATTGCGCACCAGCCAGAGGATGGCGTTCGGCCGGTCCTGGCGGCGCGACACCGGCGTGTAGCGCGGGCCTTTCTTTTGCTTGGCCTGCGGCAGGCGGACCTTCGGGTCGGCGATGTGCAGCCGGTGGTCCGGATCGGCTTCGGCCCCGGCAATTTCCTCGCGCGTCAGTTGCCCGGTCAGGATCGGGTCAAGCCCCTTGATCCCCTGCGCGGCGTCGCCGTCGGCGATCGCCTTCACTTCGAGCGGGTGCAGGTTGCAGAAGTGTGCGATCTGGTCGAACGACAGAGAAGTATTCTCGACCAGCCATACCGCTGTCGCTTTCGGCATCAAGGGCGCGGTTGCCATAGGTAAATCTCCTCTGCGCTCCGCCCGCCCGTCCGGGCGAAGCCACTCGCGTCATCAACGATGACTGGAAAAGCTGCCAGAATATAGGTGGCTCGTCCGCCTGGCGCAACCAGCTGGGCGATATCGCTGATCCGGGCCGCGCACACGCCCGCACAGCGCGCGTCATACCCATTGCGAAATGACCCGGATTTGGCACAAAGGAAGCGGCGAACGCGGTTGCCGGGCCGGCCTGTCGCGCTAATACGGAGCTTCACGTGACCGAGACGGTCGCCGAAATCCTCAACGCTTATCGCGGCGGAGCAGTTAAGCCCGACGACATCGTCGCGCGGAGCTTTGCGCGCATCCGCGCCCATGGCGATCCGGCGATCTTCATCGCGCTGCGCGAGGAAATCGATGTCCTCGCCGAGGCGCGCTCGCTCGCGCGTACCGGGGACAAGACGCTTCCGCTGTACGGCATTCCGGTTGCCGTAAAGGACAATATCGACGTCAAGGGTTTGCCGACCACCGCCGCGTGTCCCGCTTACCTCTATCGCCCGAGCAAGGACGCCACCGTTGTCGCGCGGCTGCGCGAGGCCGGTGCGCTCATCCTCGGCAAGACCAATCTCGACCAGTTTGCGACCGGCCTCGTCGGCGTGCGCACGCCGTACGGCATCCCCCGCAACCTATTTAACGCGAAGCTCATCCCCGGTGGATCGAGCTCGGGCTCAGCGATTGCGGTCGGCGTTGGTCTCGTGCCGCTCGCGCTCGGCACCGACACCGCGGGATCGGGCCGCGTTCCCGCTGCCTACAGCAACATCGTCGGTCTCAAGCCGAGCCGCGGTCTTGTTTCCACGGCAGGCGTCGTACCGGCGTGCCGCACTCTCGATTGTGTTTCCGTCCTCGCGCTCACGGTCGATGATGCGATGGCGATGCTGACGGCGATTGCCGCCCCCGACGACGCCGATCTCTTTTCGCGTCCACGGCCGGTGCACGCAGTCGGGCCGATGCCTGACGGCCTTAAGCTCGGCGTGCCGCTATCGGGTCAGCGCCTGTTCTTCGGCGATCCCGCGTCGGCAGCGGCCTACGAGGCGGCGCTAGCGCGTCTCGCCGGGCTCGGCGCAAAAATCGTGGAGATCGACATCGAGCCGTTCTACGCGGCAGCGCGCCTGCTCTACGAGGGACCGTGGGTCGCCGAGCGCTACCTCGCAGCGCGCGCGCTGATCGCCTCTTCGCCGGAATCCCTGCATCCGGTCACCCTGCAGGTGATTCTCGCCGGCGCGCACGGCACGGCGGCCGATGCGTTCGCCGCCTTCTATCAGCTCGAAGAGCTGCGGCGGGTGTGCGATCACACCTTCCGCGCGATCGATGCGCTGGTGCTGCCGACGGCGCCGACGATCTATACGATCGAGGAGGTGCTTGCCGACCCGATCAGGCTCAACAGCCGGCTCGGCACCTATACCAACTTTGTCAACCTGCTCGACCTGTGCGGCCTCGCCGTGCCGGCCGCCATGCGTCCCGACGGCACGCCGTTCGGCGTGACGCTGCTTGCGCCCGCGGGCGAGGAGGCGGCGCTGGCGGCGATCGGCCGTGAATTCCATCACGCGACCGGCCTGCCGCTCGGCGCGCTGAAACACAAGCAGCCGCCGCTCGCCAGGCGACCGGCCGCACCGGCGGAGGACGAAATCCCGATCGCCGTGGTCGGCGCTCATCTCTCCGGCATGCCGCTCAACGGCGAACTGCGCGCCGCCGGCGCCCGGCTGATCGAGCGCGCCGCGACCGCGCCGCATTATCGGCTCTATGCGCTTGCCGGCACACGGCCGCCGAAGCCGGGCCTGCTCCGGGTCGGAAAAGACGCAGGCGCATCGATCGAGATCGAAATCTGGGCGCTTTCGGAAGCTGCATTCGGCCGTTTCGTCGCCGCCGTGCCGCCGCCTCTGTCGATCGGCACGCTCGAACTTGACGGCGACCGCCTCGTCAAGGGCTTTTTGGTTGAGGCCGAGGCGGTTGCCGGCGCGCGCGACATTTCAAGCTTTGGCGGCTGGCGCGCGTTTGTGGCGCAGGAAAAGGCCGCGGTGTGAGGGGCCGTCATTCCGGGGTGCGCGCAGCGCGAGCCCGGAATCCATAACCCCTGGCAACGGGGACATTCTCTGATGGTGGTGATTATGGATTCCGGGCTCGGCCCTTCGGGCCGCCCCGGAATGACGATCATTTGGTCTCGTCAATAAAGCTCACATGCGCGGCGACCACGCGCCAACCTTCCGGGAAGCGCACCCAGGTCTGCATCTGCCGGCCGACTTTGCCCGGCACGCTTGCGCGGTGGAACAGCGTCGAGGTGACGGCGTGGTCGCGGCCGTAGGTGCTGATGACGGTCTTCGACAGCGTGCGCATCAGGCCGGCCGGCGAGCGCGCTGCACGAAAAGCTTCGATCTCGGCGTAGCCGTAAAGGTTCTCTGTTGAGCCGTAGCGGATGGTGCGCGGATCGTCGTGAAACATCGCGTCGAGCGCGGCGATATCGTTCGACACCAGCGCCTTCTCGTAGCGCTGGAACGCGGCTTTCACTTCGGCGACGACCTCCGGCAGGTCAACTTCTATCACAATAATCTCCAATATTATCAGTTATTTGAGTGCTGATCACTTTGGATGGGGTAACATACGGGTAGCGCAAAGCGCTCATTGCCTGAGGGCGGGGCCAAGTGTTTTGTTTATAAACGTGCCGGGAAGACCACGACAATTACCTTTTGCAGCTAGTCGCCCGCGTCCTTGATTCTGCGGTGTTTTTCTGAATCTCTGTCGCCGCGATGCAGCGATGGAGGTGGTTCGTGGCGGGGAAAGAGATTGCGGTCAAGAAGTACGTTGTGCGGCTG
>JBEKNW010000154.1:0-10863 GCA_049522435.1 Xanthobacteraceae bacterium | reverse complement strand
CCAAAGGGCACGTTCCCACGTGTTACTCTCCCGTCTGCCGCTCCCCTTGCGGGGCGCTCGACTTGCATGTGTTAGGCCTGCCGCCAGCGTTCGCTCTGAGCCAGGATCAAACTCTCAAGTTGGATGAGAACTTTTTCCCGGCAAGTCACAACGTTTGACGAGGTCCCACTTTGGTTTCTTGCGAAGCGTGAGCTCCACAAGACCCATAGTGTTGACCTGAAACGTCGACCGCCGAAGTCTCGTCCGGCCGCACCCTTGGTCGAAGACAAGCTTCAACCCCGAGAAGCGGCCCGCAAGGACTCCGCCGTCCACGTTTCTCTTTCTTCCGATTCACCTGTCAAACAACCCGGAACCTTGCGGCTCCGTCCTCCCCCTCACTTCCCTCCCCTGCACGAGGGGAGGGAAGTGAGGGGGAGCCGCCGAAACCCCGCGCATCCGACATGGCCACAAGATCATGGCCGGATGCTCGTTCACCGCGTAAACAGTGAGGGGCTTCGCAGACGCGCCATCGCGCACGAAGCGGCGACGCGTCGTGAGGGTTTATATAGGCTTTGGTCACCGGTATTGTCAATGGCTGGACTTACCGAAATGAGCCCTGTGGATTCGCCGATAAGGCGGCAATTTTTACCGGGTTCGGACGCGGCGAGAACATTCGCACGGTCCCATGCCCAGGGCCGTCCCGATCAGGCTTTCGCGCACCTCGCGCCGTACTGCGGCCACATTCCTCCGCGTTCTTTGCGTAATCGTGTCGGGGGTGCCGCAATGCGGGGGAGCGCCAGTATCAGATAGCGTTTGGGCCTCGACGGTCTGGTCGCGTTGACGGGGCCGCGGCGGGGCATCGTGCTGCGCCTTCAATCAAGGCGTCAATCATTCGTTTGCTGGTGTCCCCTTGATTGCGAAGTTCGCATGAGTATGCCGCAGGGATTTGCGAACTTCGGAATCGGGACACTGGAGTGCGATCGCGACTGCGGGGGACGGTGGTCTTGGACCGAGCTAGGCTGCGCGGCGCAAATCGGAGGTTCGAGGCCGAGCCCATCGATCTCGGCAACGAGCCGCCGCTTTCGGTGGACGGGGGCGTTGGCGGTCTGGTCGACCGGCGCCGGCTCTCCGTACAATGGTTGAGTGGTACGATCCTGACCGGACTGTGCGGCGCCGCGCTCATGGGGGGCGCCGTTTTTGCTTCGCTTGACGGCGAAACCAATTTCGCCTCGGCGCCGGAACGCGTCGAGACGGCTTTGCGCGGAGCGCTCGCCAACATCGGCGGCCGCTTGAGCGGAATTCGCAAGACCGATCGCCTTGCTTCTATCAGCGAACCGAGCGTTGCGCGCCAGATCCTGCGCGTGCCCATCAGCACCCGGGTCCGCGATCGCGAGCTCATTCGCACGCGCTCCTTCGTGCGCGTCTCCGGCAATCTTTCGCTGTCCGTTTCGGAACTCTCCGCCGCCATTCCCCCGTTCAATCCGCAAAAGCTCCTTGCCGATGGCGTGGCGAACGCCGACGACACGCCGGCGGCGGAACCGGACGCCGAGGTCTCCTTTGTCACCTGCGATTTCGTGCCAGCCGGCCCGAAAGGCAAGGTGATGCCGGCGGTCTGCGACATCAATTCGCTGTTGCCAAAGGTGAAACCGTCGACGCTGTTGCCGCTCGATCAAATCGTCGCGCGCGTACGCGACGTCGCGAGCACAGCCGCTGCGAATTTACCCTTGCTCGCGAATGCCGACGTGACGACGGCGGGCCTCAAACTCAGTTACGCCGCCGAGGGCGACACCGACCCCTATGTCGGGTTCGCGGCACGCGTGGTCCCGGAGAATATCACCCTCTTGCCCAAAACGACGAGCGGTAGCAACGACTGGAGCGAACATATCGTCGTGGCGAAAAAGGGTGAGACGGTCGGATCGATTCTGCGCGAACTCGGCGCCGCGCCCGACGAGATCAAGGGGATCATTGCGGTGCTCGGACCGCCCGCTCGCGAGGGCGGATTGAAGGAAGGGCAGAAGCTGCGCGTGCTCGCTGCCGCGGCCGGCCTCGGACACCTGCAACCGCTGCGCGTCATCATCGCCGGCGACAGCGCGATCGAAGCAGCGGCGGCGCTCTCCGACAAGGGCACTTATGTCCCGGTCGATATCCGCAACGTCGACACCGATATCGCCGAGGCGGGCGAGGACGACAGCGGCGACGATGACGGCAGCGGGGTCCGGCTCTATCAGAGCATCTACGAGACTGCGCTGCGCAACAACGTTCCGTCGCCGGTGATCGAGGAATTGGTTCGCATCTACTCCTACGATGTCGACTTCCAACGCAAAGTGCAGCCGGGCGATTCGTTCGACGTGCTTTATGCGGACGATGAGAGCGGCGATGGCAGGAACGAAGTGCGCTACGTTTCGCTCACGGCCGGGGGCGAGACCAAGAAATACTACCATTACCAGACGGCCGACGACGGCATCTACGATTACTATGACGAGACCGGAAAAAGCGCCAAGAAGTTCCTCGTGCGCAAGCCGGTACCCATCGGCATCATGCGTTCGGGGTTCGGCGAACGCAGTCATCCCTTGCTCCACTACATGAAGATGCATACCGGCGTCGATTGGGCCGCGCCCTTCGGCACGCCGATCTTTGCCGCCGGCAACGGCGCCATCGACGAGATCGGGCTCAAAGGCGGCTATGGCAAATACGTACGCCTGCGCCATGCCAATGGCTATCAGACCGCCTACGGCCACATGACCGCTTTCGCGCGCGGCCTCAATGTCGGCAGCCGCGTGCGGCAGGGCCAAATCATCGGTTTCGTCGGCTCCTCCGGGCTCTCGACCGGCTCGCACGTTCATTACGAGATCCTGGTGAACGACCGCTTCGTCGATCCGATGCGCATCAAGCTGCCGCGCGGACGCGTCCTTGACGGCATTTCGCTCGCCCTCTTCGAGAAGAACCGCGAACAGCTCGACTCGCTGATGGCGCACGTGCCCGGGCGCGTCGCCCAAGTTCGCTAGAGCATTCGCCGCAGTTATCAGCAGGAGCTTTCCGTGACCAACGCTGCCGCGGCTACCGACGATCGCATCGAAGTGCGCTCGAGCCGGCTGTGGGCATTCCTGACCGGAAAATTCACCCGGCTCTTATTTCCCGCCCGTATGGTCGCCGACCACGTGGGTATTTCTACCAGCATCGTCGAGTTCTGGCTCACGCCGTGGCGACGTACCGACGAGCACTTGCCGATGTCGCACATCGCCGAGGTCGCGCACACGCGCGGCTTTTTCTGGGACACGATCAGCGTCGAGAGCTCAGGCGGCCTCAATCCGCTCGTCGTGGCCGGACTGCCAAAAGGGCAGGCCCGCTACTTCGTGGAGCAGGTGCGCGAGCGCATCAACGAGACCGTGGCTACGCCGCCGCTGCAACCTCACCGTTGAACTTGAGCCCCTGCTTGCCGGCCGCGATCACGACGTGCTCGCCGTCCTTGATGCGGCCGGAGAGGATCATCTCCGCCAGCGGGTCCTGCACCGACTTCTGGATCACCCGCTTGAGCGGACGCGCGCCGTAGGCGGGGTCCCAGCCTTTGTCGGCAAGCCAATCCCGCGCGCTCGGCTCGAGCTTGACCGTGATCTTGCGCTCCTCGAGGAGCCGGGCAAGACGCACCATCTGGATATCGACGATGCGCGCCATCTCCGACTTCTGCAGCCGGTGGAACAGAATGATCTCATCCACCCGGTTGAGGAATTCGGGCCGGAAGCTCGCGCGCACGATCGCCATCACCTGATCGCGGACCGCGTCGGTATCCTCGCCTTCCGGCTGGCTGACCAGGAGTTCGGCGCCGAGATTCGACGTCATCACGATCAGCGTGTTGCGGAAATCGACGGTGTGGCCCTGGCCGTCCGTGAGCCGGCCGTCGTCGAGCACCTGCAACAGCACATTGAACACGTCCGGGTGCGCTTTTTCGATCTCGTCGAACAGCACCACCTGATAAGGCCGCCGGCGCACGGCTTCGGTCAGCGCTCCGCCTTCCTCGTAACCGACATAGCCGGGCGGCGCGCCGATCAACCGCGCGACCGAGTGCTTCTCCATGTATTCCGACATGTCGATGCGGATGAGCGCGCTCTCGTCGTCGAACAGGAATTCGGCGAGCGCCTTGGTGAGTTCGGTCTTGCCGACGCCGGTCGGGCCCAAAAACATGAACGAGCCGATCGGGCGGTTCGGATCCTGCAGGCCGGCGCGCGCCCGCCGTACCGCCGCGGACACGGCCTTGATCGCCTCGGCCTGGCCGACCACGCGTTTGCCGATCTGCTCCTCCATGCGCAAAAGCTTTTCCTTTTCGCCTGCCAGCATGCGATCGACCGGAATGCCGGTCCAGCGCGAGACCACCTGGGCGATGTGATTTGGCGTGACCGCTTCCTCGACCATCGCGCCCCTGCCGTCGCCCGCCTCCATCGCCTTGAGCCGCTTCTCGATCTCCGGGATGCGGCCATAGGAGATTTCGCCGGCGCGCTGGTACTCGCCGCGGCGCTGCGCGTTGGCGAGCTCGACGCGCAACTGGTCGAGCTGGTTCTTGAGTTTTTGCGCGTCGGACAGCTTTTCCTTCTCCGACTTCCAGCGCGCGGTCAGGTCGGCGGACTTTTTCTCCAGCGCGGCGAGCTCGGTTTCCAGCCCGCCGAGCCGGGCGCGCGAACCGGGATCGTGCTCCTTCTTCAACGCCTCCTGCTCGATCTTGAGCCTGATGATCTCGCGATCGATCGAGTCGAGCTCCTCGGGCTTGGAGTCGACCTGCATTTTCAGCCGCGCCGCCGCCTCGTCGACGAGGTCGATCGCCTTGTCGGGCAGGAAGCGATCGCTGATGTAGCGGTGCGAGAGCGTCGCCGCCGCGACCAGCGCGGCGTCGGTGATGCGCACGCCGTGATGCGCCTCGTACTTGTCCTTGAGCCCGCGCAGGATCGAGATGGTGTCCTCGACGCTCGGCTCGTCGACATAGATCGGCTGGAAGCGGCGGGCTAAAGCCGCGTCCTTCTCGACGTGCTTCTTGTATTCGTCGAGCGTGGTGGCGCCGATGCAATGGAGTTCCCCGCGCGCCAACGCCGGCTTGAGCAGGTTTGAGGCGTCCATGGCGCCGTCGGCCTTGCCGGCGCCGATGATGGTGTGCATCTCGTCGATGAACATGATGTAGGCGCCGGCCGACGACGTCACCTCCTGCAGCACGGCCTTGAGCCGCTCCTCGAACTCGCCGCGATATTTGGCGCCGGCGATGAGCGCGCCCATGTCGAGGGCAAGGAGCTTCTTGTCGTGGAGGCTTTCCGGCACGTCGCCGTTGACGATGCGCAAGGCGAGACCCTCCACGATCGCGGTCTTGCCGACGCCGGGCGCGCCGATCAGCACCGGATTGTTCTTAGTCCGGCGCGACAGCACCTGGATGGTGCGGCGGATTTCCTCATCGCGCCCGATCACCGGGTCGAGCTTGCCGTCGCGCGCCGCCTGGGTGAGGTCGCGCGCGTATTTCTTCAGCGCATCGTAAGCGTTTTCGGCCGAAGCCGAGTCGGCGGTGCGGCCCTTGCGCAGGGCCTCGATGGCGGCGTTGAGGTTTTGCGGGGTCACGCCGGCATGGCTGAGAATCTTTCCGGCCTCGTTGCCTTTCTCGAGCGCGAGCGCGAGCAGCAGCCGCTCGACGGTAACGAAGCTGTCGCCGGCCTTCTCGCCCGCCTTCTCGGCGACATCGAAGACCCGCGCCAAAGCGGGATCGAGATAAACCTGTCCGGCGCCGCCGCCGGAAATTTTCGGGCGCCTGGCGAGCGCGGCGTCGACGGCGGACAAAGCCTGGCGCGAATTGCCGCCGGAGCGATCGATGAGGCCGGCAGCGAGCCCCTCGGGGTCGTCGAGCAGCACCTTGAGCAGATGCTCGGGGGCGAATTGCTGGTGCCCCTCGCGCAACGCGAGCGACTGGGCGGACTGGATGAAACCGCGGCTGCGTTCGGTGTATTTGTCGAAATTCATATCGCTCCCCTCGGCCTATCCCGAACGCCCTTGCGGCGCGATCGGAACATCGTCATTGGGTTTATCTTGATCGGCTACGGTCGAACCTGTGCGGCGATCGACCGGAATTTATATGGGTGGCAGACCGGCCGGCGGAAAGAGCCGGTGCAAGCGGGAGACGGCAAATTCTGCACGCCCTGCAGACACCGGTCCGGCGAGATTGATTGGCCATGGCCACCATCAAGGCGATCTATCGGTACCCCGTGAAAGGGCTGAGCGCCGAGCCGCTCGCGCACACGATGCTGGCACCCGGCGAGACCGTTCCCGGCGACCGGCTTTATGCCATCGAGAACGGGCCCTCCGGTTTCGATCCCGCGGCCCCGGCCTATCTGGCCAAGCAGCATTTCCTCATGCTGATGCGCAATGAGAGGCTCGCCGCGTTGCGCACGGCGTTCGACCACGCAACCCACACACTCACCATCATCCGCGAGGGACGCGAAGTCGCGCGCGGCGATCTGCGGACGGCCGAAGGCCGCGCCGCCATCGAGCGCTACTTCGCCGAATTCTGCGCCGATGAGCTGCGCGGACCGCCGCGAATCCTGCACGCTCCCGGCCACAGCTTCTCCGATGTCGCCCGCAAGGTGGTCTCGATCATCAACCTGGCTTCCGTCGGCGCGCTCGCAGACCTGGTCGGCGTTCCCGTGCATCCGCTGCGCTTTCGCGCCAACGTCTATGTGCAGGGCTGGCCGGCCTGGAGCGAACTCGACCTCCTCGGCAAGGAGCTGACCGTCGGCCGCCACGCCCGGCTCAAGGTCGTCAAGCGCATCGTGCGCTGCGCGGCGACCAACGTCGATCCGCAGACCGGCATCCGCGATCTCAATCTGCCGCAGACGCTGATGCGCAGCCACGGTCACGCCGATTGCGGCGTCTATGCCAAGGTGGTGCGTGGCGGCGAGATTGCGGAAGGGGATGAGATCGCGATCCTTTGATACCGCGCTTCTTCCCCCCGTCAGATGTCAGAGCCGAAATCTTAAAAAAGGGGGGATACTGATATAGCTGCCCCCTTGAAATAACGCACCAGCGGCTTTCCTAGAGGCTCGTTTTGCTGACAAGGTCGCGCCATGAGCATCAAACGCCTCAATATCGACGAACGCGCGCGCTACCTCATCGGCGTTGCAGTCATGCGGCAAATTCTTGAAGCGCCGCGCGACCCCGCAACCGTGGCGGAGATCGACACGGTTTGCCGTTGGATCGAACATTGGCTGACGGCCGAAGAATTGGGGGCGGTAAGCCTCGGCACCGGCATGATCTTCGACGACGATGAGATCGCGCGCTCCTACAATGTGAGCCGCTGGACGATTTCGAGGCTGGCCACGTGAATTCAAGGATCGTTTTGATCGACGGTGAGCGGCGCAAGATGAGTGGCACTCAGCGCTTTCTAGGTGTGGTTGACCTCTTGGGGTTCTCTGCTCTCGTAATGGGCGAAGACCTCAGCGTATCGCGGAGCATGGTGAAGAGCTTCCAGAAAATCACCCGGTCTTTAGCACTAAAATTGAACGACGGGCGCCCACATCACGGCTTAGACCGGGATGGCAGAGTAAGAATGCGGTTTTTCTCCGATCTAGCTCTGATCTACACTGAAGGTGACAGTCATGATGATTGTCTGGATATTTTAGAAATTTCATCAAAGCTTTTTCGCATTGGTTGTGAGAACGGCCTTCTCCCACGCGGAGCCATTGCATGGGGAGAGATGATCATCCAGGCTAACACGGTAGTTGCCGCCCGCTCGTTGAAGCGCATCGACTCGAAAGCGAACAGGAGTGGGCAGGGGTCGCGCTTTGTGATTCAGTGCTGATGTGGGATCAAGATCAAGGGCTAACAGCCGATCGGCAAGGCAGCATCCTCCAGTGCTCAGAGGAGCGAGGCTGGCTAATACGATGGCCTGTCCCGCTTAAGTCGGGGCCTGCAGTTGAGAGGCTTGCTGTCAATTGGCTTACATTCGATCGTGGCCCATTCTGGCACACAAAATTTACCGACCAACTGGAGACAGTCCCAGACCCCCGCGCACATAACAAACTCAAGAACACTGAAGCGTTCTATGAACATTTGGTGCGCCTCGGAAAATCCAAAGACAATATATGATAATGTCCTTTATCACATATTAGACGCTCCACCGCCGCCGCTCTGGCGCTTGCATACAAAGTATGAGAAAGTATGATTTCTGCCTTATGAGGAGGAATCCAGCCATGTCCGAGATCGAACGCATGACCATCACCCTTCCCGCCGAAATGGCGGCGGTGGTGAAGAGCGCCGTCGAGACGGGAGATTACGCATCCACCAGCGAGGTCGTCCGCGCCGCGTTGCGCGACTGGAAAATGAAGCGCGCGCTTCAGATCGAGGAATTGGCGGCGCTCAAGGCCGACATCAACGCAGGGCTAGCGGATGTGGCGGCCGGTCGGGTCAAGGACTTTGACGCCACCCGCATCGTCGCGCGAGGGAGGAAGCTATTAGCCGACCGCTCACCCTCCGTCTAACCGACACGGCCGAAGCCGACCTTGCGGAAATCTGGGCCTATGTCGCCCTGGAGGCGTCGGAGACGACGGCGACGCGGCTGCTCGACAAGATCAAAGACGCGTGTGAGCCGTTCCGTCACTTCCCGCTTTCCGGCGCCGCGCGGGAGCAATTTGCTCCAGGTCTGCGCGCGGGCTTTGTCGGAAATTACGTGATCTACTACCGTCCCGACGAACGCGAACTGATCATCGTTCGCGTATTGCATGGCGCGCGCGACGCCGCGGCGTTAGCCGAGCGTGGCGGTTCTGCAGAAGGGTGAAAGCGCTGTGAGCCAGCTTATCCCATTTCGTTCGCTCGCCGCCTCCCCTGCCCTTGTCGCCGCCGCCGGCGAGCGAGCACACGTTCGCTTCGTTGAATTTTTTACGGCCAACATCCGCAACCGCAACACCCGCCGCGCCTATGCGCAGGCGGTGCGCGAATTTTTGGCCTGGTGCAAGCATCATCGCGTGCCCTCGATCACGGCCGTGCAGCCGGTGCACGTCGCCGGCTACATCGAGGAGCTGACCCGCGAGCGATCGGCACCGACCGCCAAGCAGCGGCTTGCCGCAATCCGTCATCTGTTCGACTGGCTTGTGGTCGGCCAGGTCATGCCGGCGAATCCGGCCTCGTCGGTGCGCGGGCCGCGCCACGTCGTCAAGCGCGGCAAGACGCCAGTGCTGTCGCCCGAGGAAGCGCGCCGCGTGCTCGACGCGATCGACGTGAGCACGCACGCCGGCTTGCGCGATCGCGCCCTGATCGGCCTCATGGTCTATTCGTTCGCGCGCATCGGCGCCGCCCTCGCCATGAAGGTCGAGGACGTATACGTGCAGAACCGCCGGCATTGGGTGCGGTTGCGCGAGAAGGGCGGCAAGCGCCATGAAATGCCGTGCCACCACAATCTTGAAATCTACTTGCAGGAATATCTGGACGGCGGCGGGATCTCCGGCGATCCCAAGGGGCCGCTGTTTCGGACGATCGGCCGCACGACCGGGCAGCTCACCAAAACCCCCCTGCCCCAGGCCAACGCGCACGCCATGATCCGCCGGCGCGCCGCCGGCGGCGGCATCATGACCCTGGTCGGTAATCACACGTTTCGCGCGACCGGCATCACGGCGTATCTGAAAAACGGCGGCACACTTGAAAAGGCCGCGGCTATGGCGAACCACGCCTCGACCCGCACCACGCAGCTTTACGATCGCCGTTCCGACGACACCAACCTTGATGACGTGGAGCGGATTTCGATTTGATCGATGCAGCCCGTAGGATGGGTTGAGCCCTGCGAAACCCATCACTCATCCTCGTCGCCCGATGATGGGTATCGCTTCGCTCCACCCATCCTACGCGCTGTTGAGGTTGCGATGTCGGTGGTGCTTCCCTGCCCTGATTGGGATGAGTCGGAATTGGCGGGGGCTTCCACGATGACGGTGCGCATATATTCCATGGCATAGCGGTCAACCGATGACTTTGCGCGCGCATTGGGCTTTCGGTAATCGCCCAGAAAAGGCCTTTAACGCTTTTTTAACCATTTGTCGGACCGATTGACGAGGCTCATGGGGCCGATGATTCGTGGAGGCATCGCGATGGCAAAGCTCATTTTCACGTGCCCGCAGACTGGTCATAAAATCGATAGTGGTATCGTGACTGACGCAGCCAGCCTGTCCAACGTTCAGATGCTCAAACTTTGTTTAACGTGTCCGCACTGCGGCAAGACTCATAGACTTCCAGTCAAAACCGCCGATCTCTGCGAAGCGGCGTAAGCTGCGTTGCGCACTTCGTCTGTGGCTGCGGCAAATTGCAAACGCTAACGAAACCTTTTCAGGCCGGGGAGCGTAGTCGTTCGGCTCATCGCCTGGGCTATTATTTCTCCGATGCGGAATCGCACCCGCGAATCATCGATAAGCTGACTATACCCGGCAACCAGAGACATAAATAGGTTCTCGGCAATATCGTTTTCGATATCGTCACCGCATTCTTCTCCAACCGAAAACTCTCGGTCTGGATTATCGGGTAAACGAGGCATGGCGCACCGCTTTGCCCCTCATCAACGGGACAACATTCTGACCTTCGTATTGTTCCCTCGCCCCTGGCGCGCGAGGATCGCCGCGGCGCGTCATGGATTTGGGAAGGGTCGCTCCCCTTTCGCGCGGGGTTGAGCGGGGAAATGGTGTTGGTTCGTGCGCGCGGTTGGTTCACCGCGGTCAAAAACTCCTATCACGTGGGAACTATAGAAGCGTTCGAGCGTTGTCTCAGACCTAGTACCCGGAATCACCAATCCGCGCAGGCAACGATGCGAACAAGTGTCTCATCCGACTCTCGAATTCACTGCCCGCGCGAATCACGTTTCTATGAAAGTGGGTACTAGTACCCGGA
>JBEKNW010000153.1:0-10904 GCA_049522435.1 Xanthobacteraceae bacterium | reverse complement strand
TCAGCCGCACAACGTACTTCTTGACCGCAATCTCTTTCCCCGCCACGAACCACCTCCATCGCTGCATCGCGGCGACAGAGATTCAGAAAAACACCGCAGAATCAAGGACGCGGGCGACTAGGTAACAGGCGCCGGCGTCTGCGCCGGACTTCTCACCGCTCCCCCGTACGTGGGGAATTGAGAAGCAATTCGGGTGAGAGGATGTTGTCGCAGCCCGTAATCCGTAGGATGGGTGTGCGCCGGGAGACCGGCAAGGAGTAGGTGGTGCAAGTCCACTGCGATGAAGGAGTAGCGATCCACATCGGCCCCAAGCCGTGCGCCGTCGTCCGCGAGGGCGGGGGTGAAGCGTCGGCAGGGGAGCGCATAGGCCAGCCATTGAGCCTCGAAAACTACGTTCAACCGGGACGCCGACGCGTTACCCATCGTGGAAGGCAACACGGACGGGCGCGCCAACGCGAGCGCCTGAACGGCCCGGCGTGGTCAAAGACACTGGCATGTGCGGACGCTCTTTGCACGGGAACCGGGGTCCCACGTCTGGCCGTCACATCTGATGGTCCGCATCGGGAAGGCGAGGAGCCGTAGCCGATGATGCACGGACGCGGGAAGTCAGACTCCGCCATAGTAGCTGTGAAGCCGACGAACAAAGTCGAGCGATCGACTGCGGAGTCGGTGGAGCCAAGGGCGGAGGCCAAGGGGAATGCGGACCAGCCCAGCATGCACCGGGCGCAGAACCGGGCAAGCGTGTCACAAGGACTGGAACGCACACGGCAAGTTCGCCGTCATACACCCAAGGTGGGAGCGGTATGCCCGAATCGGGCATGTACGGATATGTGCGGGGGGCGCTCAGCAATGAGCGTCCCTACCGCGATGGAGCGAAAGCGATACCCATCATAGGCCCGACGAGAGTGAGTGATGGGTTTCGCTCCCGCTCAACCCATCCTACAGTCTACGGGCGGTGCTTGCTGACCAGAGCGCAACGTTCGCACGTAGTTGCAGCCGGGATCGGCATCATAAACGCTACCAAAAGTATTGAATGCAAGAGCGCGGCATCCGGCGTCACAAACATCCGGCAACTTGCTGCAATTGCTGCATGGCGTGATCCTCGCAAGATTAATCTCCCGCATCGTCTTGAAACATTGCGCGTTGCGCCATTCCGAGAGAAACCGCCCATTCCACACGGGACGCGAATGAACCTCCGGATTGGTGGTATCGCCGAAGATAGCGCACGGCACCATAGTGCCGTCCGATCGGATCGTCGCCAGCATGGTGCCGGCTGCGCAACTTGCCAATCCAGTTTTCTGATCGTCCGAAACAAAAGGTTCCTTATAGCTCCACATGAACCGGTTCCCGATGTGCAGTGCATTGAACTTAGACGTATAAGTATCCTTGATTCTTTGAAAGAGGGGTTCCTTTGCTTCCGCTTCCTGCCAAGTGAGAAAATCTTGCTCATGGGCCCTTGCCCGGCCCATGGCAAGCGGCATGCGGATGATCCAAGATGCCGCTCCCTCGGATTTCAGCAATAATGCCAAATCATCGAGCGCGTCGATATTGTATCGGGAGACGGTGGTTTGTGCGATTACTGGGGTGCCGTGTTTGTCGAATAGCCGGAGCGCGTTGAGTACCTTCTCAAGAACCTGAGGGTTTCCTCTGAATTTTGCGAAATCGGCGGTGCTGCTCGAATCGACGCTCAGATTAACGGCATCGACCATAGCGGCAATCCAGCCGATGTTGGATTCGCTCACAAGGGTTCCGTTCGTTGCCAGCACGACCTCGGCCGCCAGCGGTCTTATCAATTCCAATATCTCCCGCAGTCGCCGATGCATCAAAGGTTCGCCGCCGGAAACGATGATGCCCCTGGTCTTTATTTTCGCCGCCTTCAATTCGTCGACGACCGAGCGGATTTGCTCCAACGAGGGCTGCGGACTGGCGGCGACAGAGTTGTTATAGCAATGATGGCATTTAAGATTGCACCTGCCGGTAATTTCCCAATGTATTTCCAGCGGAGCGGACAGAGTGGGAATACTGCCAGGGTCGGCACCGACTGCAACGGCGTGCTTTTTATTCCAGCTAGCGGGATGCAGCAGCGTTTCGCGGATGTATTCGATATCCGAGCGAACCACTCGGGCATCATCGACCTGAAATCGCGACTCGACATGCGCGATAATTTCGTCGTCGAGCCATCCCTGGCTCAGCCCGAAACATATTTCGAAGCCTGTGTGATTGAGGAATTTCAGCCGCCCTTCAGCGACGTAATAAATAACGCCGCCAAAAGGCTCGCGCCGCAGGAAGAATTGATCCATAGATCGCCCCGATGGAATAATGATGACGTACGGGATGGGAGAGCAGCAGCTTGCGCCGGCTGCCCTCCCACATCGGTGTCGGCGCCATTACGCTACGACAACTCGAGCACCTTTATCTGCACCGCTTCTTCTCTGGCGCTAAAGGTTTTCTGCCCTGCTTTTTCGAGTCCTGAAGAATAGTACACCGTGACGGTGTTCGAACACGAACAGTCACAGCTCTTTGCAGAAACTTCGTCCGTTCGCGCCACGGTATACTTTGCTTTATCTGCCATTGCCCTCTCACCTCCCTTCGGTATTGTTTTTCGGTATAAGTAATTTCATCGAACGCTATAATTATTACAACCAGGAGTATTAATCGCATTGATTTAAATCAAAATCGCATATTGCCCAAATCGATTACGATCGATTACGGTTGATTACGCGATTACGGTGACAGTTGCGGCCGCTGAATTGGCGGATTACGCCTAAGGCTAATCCGCCCTACACATTTGCCTACAAGCTTGCCGGCGGCGGATCGACCCACGGATTGAACACCGGCGCGCGCGCCTTTTGATAGTCGCGCACATCGAGGAACACGACCGTCAGGCCGTGATGTAGCGCCGTCGCGGCGATGATCAGATCGGGCTGCGAGAAGGTGTGGCCGGCTTTGCGGCCGTTTTCGACCAGGAGTCGCCACTTGAACATGATGTCCTCGGTGATCGCGAGCACGCGCTCTTCGAACATCGGCCGCACCTTGTGCGCGAGCCAGTCATACGGCTTCCGGGTAATTGACTCGTCATTCCGGGGCCGAGCCAACGGGTCCGGCCCGAAGTGGCCGGCCCGATGACAGGCTCCGCGAGGAGCCCGGAATGACGAACGAAGCGATCATACGGAAACCGTATCATTCAGTTGTGCCGGTCGCTCGTCGGCCGCGACCGCGCCGCGCAGAAATCCTCGACCGCGGCGGTGACGGCCGCGCTGATGCGCGAGCGGCGTTCGGGGCTCGCCAATTCCAGCTCCTCCTGCCGGTTGACGATCGATCCGGCTTCGAGCAGCACCGCCGGCATACGCGTGTCATGCAGCACGATCAACTGATCGTAGCGGTAGACGCCGGCGTCGGCGTCGATGAGCTCGCGGCGGTATTTGCCCATCAGCGGCAGCGTGTAATGCGGCGTGTACCGGAAACCGCGCGCCTGCAGCTCTTTGCCCAAAAACCTGCCGAACTGCAGGCTGCCGGCGCGGTCGGCATTGTCGTTCGAGATGAAGATGGCGTAGCCCTTGAACCGGTCGCTGAAATGGTTCTCCTGTCCCTGATATTCCCAGGTCTCGAGCAGATAATCCGGTACCGAATCGTGATGGATGGAGATGAAGAGATCGGCGTGCATGTTGTTGGCGCGCGCCGCCCGCTCGACCAGACCGATCCAGGGAGCAGTGGCGGTGACGAGCCGAACGGTCTTGTCGAAGCCGGCTTCAACGAACGCTTGCTTGACCGCGTCGGCAAGTTGAAGATTGAACATGTATTCGGGAATGCCGCGCGCGCTGAGCGCGCCGGGCACCTCGACGGTATGGCCCACGTCGATAACGGCGCGAAAGGCTGAACGCTGACAGGAGGCGGGCTTGGCCGCGCGCGGAGCGGGCTCCGTGCTCCGCGCCGGCTGCCAACCGGCGCAGAGCAGCAGAATGGCGAGGATGACGAGAAGAGCCGTTCCGGCGTGCCGGAGCCTGCTCATGACATGACACGCGGGTTTTCTGGCATGGCCGACACCGTGGTGGCTCGCCGTTCGCCCCATAGCGAGCTTCGTTCCGCTTGTCCACGCGTGCGTTTCTTGAGCCTTCGCGGCGCCGCCGGCGGCGGCGGCTG
Organism: Xanthobacteraceae bacterium; assembly: GCA_049522435.1. Classification (GTDB taxonomy): domain Bacteria; phylum Pseudomonadota; class Alphaproteobacteria; order Rhizobiales; family Xanthobacteraceae; genus BOG-931. The sequence continues at coordinate 6,764 of JBEKNW010000153.1, read as the reverse complement.
AGGCTGAGGCGCCGACCAGGGACTTATTCGAGCGCGCACTTGTGCCCGGCGCGCTCCTGTCGTACCAAACAAGCCGAGCGAGGGCGTTTCGGGTGATGTATTTTTCAGTGCGCAATGTTGTGGCTATCTGCGGCGCGCTTTTCGTGCTGGCAGTCGGTTTCCTTGTCCTCGCCGAGGGGCGCGAAGCCGCCGCCTTGTTGGACGCCTTCTGGTCGCAGTCGCTGCTGTCCAAGGCTGCCTGGGCAATCATCGTGCTGGCGCCGTTCGTCCTTCTTCTCTACGCGGTCTGGCTGGGTGAGACGCTGGTGCGGCAGCGCCAGGCGGCGCAAGCGCTCGAACTGCGGCTGGACGGCGTGCGCGCGGGCGTCAAAGCGCTGGCGAAGGTGCAGGTCGATGCCGAAGCGGCGGTGCACCATCTCGCCCGCACCGATCCGGAAGATGCGATGAGCGCCATGCAGCAGCGGCTCACCGAGGCCGAGCGCTTCGCGCAGATCCAACAGAGCCGCAACGAAATCGTCGACCTCGCCTCGCGCGTCGAAGACATCCGCAATCAGCAGCGGGCGCTGCAGCAGCGGCTCGCTCCGGTCCTGGAGAAAAGGCGGACGATCGAGCAGCTGTTCATGGAGCTCGATGGCCGGCAGAACGATATCGACCGCGCGCTTGCCGAAATCGCCGGCGGGGATGACGCCGTCGCGCTCGACATCAGCCTGAAAAAGATGACGGACTTCGTCAGGCAGAGCCACGAAAACTGCGATGAAATCGAGCGCGCGTCGAAGGCGATCGCCGGCTTGAAGGAGGACTATGCCGGACTGCAAGCCCGGCTCGCTCCCTTCGCGGCGGCGGAGGATGGCGTCGTCAGGCGCGTCAAGGAGCTGAGCGCGACGCGTGACCGGCTGGCCGAGGACATCGGCGCCCTCGAGCAGACGCCGCAAGGGCCGCTCGCCGAGCGCGTGCAGAAGTTTGCCAGCGAGAGCAAGCAACTCGACGATCGCCTGTCGCAGCTCAATGCGCAGTTTGCCAAGCTGGCGACGCTGCGCATGGACCTTGCCGGGCTCTTTGCCAACTTCAACGGCGCGCTCGACGCGCTCGCGGAGACGACGGAAGAGAGGGGCGTGGGGGATATCGATGCCCGCGTCGAGGAGCTTGCGACCTTCATCGAGGCGACGCAGGCCCATCTCGACGAGATCGAGCGCAGAGCGGTTGGGTTCGCCCAATTGAAGACCAAGCTCGGCGATCTGCAGTCGCGGCTGGTTCCGCTGGAGGCCGCGGAGGGCGGCGTGGCCAACCTCATCGAGGAGCTGAAGGACGTCCGCGACCGGCTCTTTGCCAAGATCAGACAGATCGAAGAGGATGACGACGGCGGCCTCGCCGAACGCGTACAGAAGTTTACCGAGACCAAGCGGGAACTGGAAAAACGCGTATCGAGCCTCACCGAGCAGTTTTCCAAGCTGGCGACGATCCGCAAGGACATCGCCGGCCTGTTTGAGAAATTGAGCAGCGCAGTCAACGCGTCGGCGAATTGACATGGCCATTGTTCGCGAGCCCGTGCTGACGCTGGTCGCCGTTGCCGAGCTGCGTCCGACCCAGATCACCGTCGGCATGCGCGAGGTTCTGGTCAAACGCAAGCTCTGGCGCGAGAGAGCGGCGAAAAAGGGCGGAGAATTTCTCGGCAAGCACATGATCCCGGTGATCCTCGGCGCCAAGCACCGGCATTACGTCATCGATCATCATCATCTCGCGCGCGCCCTGCACGATGAAGGCGTCAAGGACGTCGCCGTGACGGTTATCGTCAATCTGAGCAAGCTCGATCGCGATGCGTTTTGGACCGTCATGGACAACCGCAATTGGATGCATCCGTTCGATGCCGCCGGCCGCCGCCACCATTACCGCGACATTCCCAAATCGGTGACTGAGCTCGTCGACGATCCGTTTCGCTCGCTCGCCGGAGAGTTGCGGCGCGCCGGCGGCTTCGCCAAGGACACGATGCCGTTCAGCGAGTTTCTCTGGGCGGATTTTCTGCGCCGGCACATGAAGCGCAAGGCGGTCGATGCGAACTTCGATCGCGCCATCGCCAAGGCGCTGCAATTGGCCAAGAGCAAGGACGCCAATTACCTGCCCGGATGGTGCGGCCCGGCGCCGGAGGAGTGATCTTTTCCGCCGTCGGCGATGACGACCGTCGATTCACCGACCGAACGGGACCAGCGTCAGCGCCTCGCCGCCGATCGCGCAGAAAACGACCACCAGCCAGGGCGGCGTCTTCCACATCAACAACAGCAGGAAGGCGGCGATGCCGAGCGCGAAATCGCCGGCATTGGTGATTGCCGAGGTCCAGACCGGACGGTAGAGCGCCGCGAGCAGCAAGCCGACGACGGCGGCATTGACGCCGCGCAGCATCGCCTGCGCCCAAGACCGCCGGCGCAACTCGTCCCAGAACGGCAGCGGGCCGATGACCAGGAGAAAGGCCGGCAGGAACATGGCGACGAGGCAGAGGATCGCTCCCATCCATCCGTTCGGCGACGGCGCCATGACCGTTCCGAGATAGGCGGAGAAGGTGAACAGCGGACCGGGCACCGCCTGCGCCGCGCCATAGCCGGCGAGGAAGGTATCGTTGCTGACCCAGCCCGGCGGCACCACGGCGGCTTGCAGCAACGGCAGCACGACATGACCGCCGCCGAATACGAGCGAGCCGGCGCGATAGAACGCGTCGAATAATTGCAGAGCGTGGTTGGGCACGGCCGCGGTGAGAAGCGGCAGGCCGATCAGGATGGCGAAGAACAGAACGATCGCGGCGATTGCGGCTGCACGTCCGACCGGATGCGGCAGACCGACATGATCGGCGGGCGCCGCGCCGCGCAGTGCCAAGAGCCCGATGAGGCCGCCGAGAACAATGGCGGCAATCTGCCCCCAGGACGGCGGCAGCGCCAACACCATGACGGCCGCCGCCACCGCAAGCGTCGCGCGCGCGCGATCGGGCGCGAGCGCGCGCATCATCGAAAGAACCGCCTGGGCGACCACCGCCACGGCGGCGATCATCAGCCCGTGCAGCCAGCCGCTCTGCAGGACGCCGCCGAGCGAGGCGACGCCATAGCCGAACAACACCAGTGCAACCGCCGACGGCAGCGTGAAGCCGCTCCAGGCGGCGAGCGCTCCGGCATAGCCCGCGCGCGACAGGCCGATGGCGATGCCGACCTTGCTGCTCGCCGGTCCGGGCAGGAATTGCGACAGCGCCACCAGGTCGACATAGGTCTTCTCGTCGAGCCAGCGCCGGCGCACCACGAACTCCTCGTGGAAATAGCCGAGATGCGCAATCGGACCGCCGAAGCTGGTGAGTCCGAGCCGGAGAAAGGCGGCGAAGACTTCTGCCGTACCGCCGCCGCGAGCAATCGGTTGAGGCGCCGTATCGGGTTCGCCATTCATGCCGCTTGTCTTTGTTCGAAGGGAGGACATTCAACGAGGAGTTCCGCTCGACTACGTAAAAATACCGACGGATTTTACGGAGGTAAAGCAGCCGTTTTTAGCAAGCGACACAAACAAAATTAAACAAATCAAATTTACTGTGTGAGGTAACGTAGTGACTTCAAGAATAGAGAACGGAAATGCTGCGCATCATAGCACGTGCCGTTGCCGCCGCCAGCATCGTTTCGTTGCCAAGCTTGGCGGCGGCCGAACCGATCAACCTGAAGCTTTCATTCTTCACCTCCGATCGCTCGCAGATCTATCAGTATTCGGTCAAGCCGTTCGTCGATGCCGTCAACTCCGAGGGTGCCGGCCTCGTTCACATCGAAGTCTATTTCAGCGGCGCCATCAGCGGCGACCTGAGCCAGCAGCCACAGCTCGCTGCCGACGGCATGGCCGATTTGGCGTTTATCATCCCGGGCCGAACGCCCGATCGCTTTCACGATACATCGGTGCTGGAGCTGCCGGGACTGTTTCGCGATACCCGTGAGGCAAGCCGGGTGTTCACGGAGCTGGCGCGCGACGGCACGCTTTCCGGCTATGACGATTTCTACGTCGTCGAGGGGGAAGTTTCCGGTCCGGAGAGCATCCACAGCCGTAAACCGGTCGCTTCAATCGCGGATCTCAACGGTCTCACCATCCGCGTGAACAATCCGATGGAAGCCGAAGTGCTGCAACGGTTGGGCGCCGTTCCCGTCCTGCTCTCGATCAACCAAACGACCGCGGCCGTGAGCAACGGGACCATCGACGGCGCGACGTTCCCGCCGGCGATGTTGTTTGAGTTCGGCGTCGGCCGCGTGGCCACGTACCATTTCATGATCGGCCTCGGCGGGGCGCCTATGGCGCTGCTGATGAATCGCAGAAAATTCGAAAGCCTGCCCCAGGCGTCGCAATCCATTATCCGCAAATATGGCGGCGAATGGCTGTGCGACTATTCCACGAAGAAGTTCGATGAGCTGGATCGCCAGGTTCTGCAAACTCTCGAAGCCGACCCTAGGCGCACTGTCGTTTTCCCCGGCGCCGCCGACGAAAAGACGATCCAGGGGGTATACAAGGACGTGATCGCGCAATGGGCCGGATCGAGCGATCACAATCGCGAGCTTCTTGCCCGCGTCCGCGCCGAGCTGGCGAAGCTGCGCACAAGCGAATGAAGAAGTTGGCCGTGCCGTACCTTTCGGATATTTCGCTGCGTGGCGGCGCCTGGTTGTTTGGCGTCATTCTCGCCGTGCTGGTTGGCGGCACCTGGGCGACGATCAAGATAACCACGGAGAACATGTTGAATCGCGACGCCAGGGACACTGCGAGCGATTGGGCCAATTTCCTGGCGGCCAACGTCACCGATCTCGAGCAGATCGCCGCCGGCGAACAGCCGTCGAAGCAGAGCCTCGCCTTCTTTCAGGCCGCGCGCACTGCCGGTCATGTGTTCCGCTATGTCATCTACAATCGCGAAGGATATGCTCAGCTCGTGGCCGACGCGAGTGGAGTTTCATTTGTCGACATTTCGGTGTTCAGTCACGAGGCGGCGGAGGCCATCAACACCGGCGTGCCGGTCGTCGATACGAAATGGACAAAGTTGGGAGGCGCGCCTCCGTATATTTCCGCGGCGTTCATGCCGGTCCGCGTCGGCAGCCGACACGTCGCCATCGTCGCGGCCTATGTCGATCAGACTGCACAGCGCGCCAACTTCTACGGAGGAATCTTGTGGCTCTCCGTGGTGCTTTGCGGCTTGACCGGCCTTTCCTTCGGCATCCCGGCCGTGGCCTGGTATCGCCGCACCCGGGAGAAGCAAGGGGCGGATCGGCGCGTTCAGTTCCTCGCTCACCACGACGCACTGACCGGGCTTGCCAACCGCGCGCGCCTGACCGAGCGGCTGCAAGCCGCGCTCGCGGTATTGCCGTCCACCGGCGCGCTCATCGCCGTTCACTACATCGATATCGATCACTTCAAGCAGGTGAACGACACGTCGGGTCATGACGGCGGCGACTTTCTGCTCAGCACCATCGGCGCGCGGCTGCGCGCCATGACCCGGATCGAGGACATGGTGGCGCGACTGGGCGGCGACGAGTTCGTCATCGTGCAAACCGGCCTGATCGCCAAGCCGCAGGCGTGGGATTTCGCCAGCCGGATCGCTGCCGTGATCGGCGCGCCGATGATGTTCAACGAGCAGGAAATCCGCGTCAGGATGACGATCGGGATTGCGGTCGCTCCCGCCGACGGGGCGACGCCGGAGCGCTTGCTCAAGAGCGCCGATCTCGCGCTCTACGACGGCAAGGCCGGAGGTCGCGACTGCATTCGCTTTTTCGCCCCGGAGATGGACGAAGCCATGCAGAAGCGCATCAAGCTCGAACGGATCGTCCGCGACGCGGTCGAGCACAACCGGTTCCAGGTGTACTATCAGCCGGTGTTCGAATTGCACGGCAATCGTCTCGTCGGCTTCGAGGCGCTGGCGCGGCTGCCCGGTCCGGACGGCTCGTTCATTGCTCCTGCCACGTTCATTCCGCTCGCCGAGGAGTTGCGGCTTATCGACAAGATCGGCGAGTTTATCTTACGCGAGGCGTGTCGCACGGCGACGTCGTGGCCGCAGACATTGACCGTCGCGGTGAACCTGTCGCCGGCGCAATTCGAGTCGGGCAACATCGAGGGCACCGTTGGCGCGGCCCTCAAGGAGTCCGGACTGGAGCCGCACCGGCTTGAATTGGAGATCACCGAGTCGCTGCTGTTGCGGAACAGCGAGGCCATCATGGCCGCGCTCGGGAGGCTCAAGGAATTGGGCGTGTCGATCGTCATGGACGACTTCGGCATCGGTTATTCGAGCTTGAGCTATCTTTGGAAATTTCCCTTCGACAAAATCAAGATCGACCGCAGCTTCATGGAGAGTTTCGAAAAATCCGGACACCACGTGAAGACGGTGGTGAAGACGATCATCGCACTCGGACGCGAAATGAACATGCGCGTGACTGTCGAGGGCGTGGAGACTCCGGAGCAGGTCGACTTTCTCTACGATGCCGCCGCCGATCAGGTGCAGGGTTTCTATTTCGGCAGACCTGTCTCCGCCACCGAACTCGGCGTGAATATTCTCAAAGAGTTGGGCAAGTCGATGGCGGCGACAGAGCAGGCAGACAATACTGCAGGTCCGCTCGCGGCATCCGCGCGGTGACAATCCGCGCGGCGGTTCGTGCGTGTTCTGCTAATCTTACTGCGTCATAAAGCATAGCGGGTGTTCGGTTTGAAGCTGCGGGCACAGCATGGGCATCGCGGCAGGGTTCTGGCGATGCCGACGATCAATCTTCGATGGATGGTGGCGATCG
>JBEKNW010000152.1:0-10922 GCA_049522435.1 Xanthobacteraceae bacterium | reverse complement strand
TTGATCTTCGCCCCGCATCGCACCGCTCTCCCGCCTGGAGGTCCTCAATGCAAAGAATCACAGAGTGATAGAATCACGCTAAAACGAGTACGTAAATTGAGTTCTTCAGCAGCCTGCTAATACTGCTATGGCCGAAACGAGCATGTTTGCGGCCTGTTGCGCCTGAGCGCCGCCGGAAGCCTGAATTAGCACCTCCATATCAAAGAAAATCTGTTCGTCTGACATGTAGTTGCCCGTAGGCGCGTGCCCACGCTCTCTAAACAATTTCATTGAATATTCGTGCACCTCGTTTTGAGGTCCTGTGTAAACACCCGATTCCTTTTTGAAGATCCAGGCAGAACCACGCGAGGAAAACGCGTCACCCGGCGGATCATTGGAGAACAGCGTTGTATGGTAGAGCGGCATCGAAGAATTCCTGATCGACGACGGACCGTTACTCCGCCGCCTCGATGCTCGTGCGGCGCTTGCCGCCACCGCACGCCAGCACCGGCTTCAGAAACGTCCCGGTATAGCTCCGCTTTTCCCGCACGATATCGTCGGGCGTTCCGGACGCGACCCTCGGGTCAAGCCCGAGGGCAGGCTTTTTCGCCGCCGCCGTCACCGCCCTTGGGGCCGAGGTCGATGATCCAGTCGGCGGTTTTGATTACTTCGAGATTCTACGCGCTCACTTTGCCGCCAGCTCAAAGTTCAGGATTGTCTTTGCGTTGCCAAATGACCGAATCGTTCGGCAGCTCGAAGCGGGAAACGATCTGACCGATGAGTGCAGTTATCTCCGGGATCGTGCCTAGATCGCGCGGAAGGTAAATGGTGGATGTTTCAGGCGGATGGCCCTTGTAATGCATGACAGCAAATGGCGCGCCATCGATTGCAAAAGCGACCCCTGAATATTCATCGAGCGCGTCGTGGCCGCTTGTTATTCTGGAACCGACGTGCCGGGTAAAAGCTTCGAGAGGCCGCGCTATCACTGCTTGGGGTATAAAGTCCCATTTCTGAAGTGCGTTTTCCAACGGAATTGCTTGAACCATTAAAGGGTGCGTTTCGACTTTGCCGCGTTCTGAATTTTGCGAGCGCCGCTTAAGCAACTCCTTGGCGTGCTTTACCTCAGCCTCCGATAGCGAGGCGATGATTTGCGCCAAAATACCGAGCTTTTCTTTTCGCCCATTCCCATGCCTTTGGCCGAGCGCCTTTTGTTTCAGTTTGTGTTTCGGCTTGAATGGTCCGCCTTTGCGCGATCGCGTCGTGCCTTTAGCAACATGCCGTGCTTTGCTTTCTTTCTCGGACGTCATGGCTGCCGATTGATTACCTCCGCAGGTATTGCCGCGTAGTCGAGATTGTCCCTTGTGCGCAGCATCGTTCCCGGCGTTTGCGGATAATACCACCGAGCTTCATATGGTGTTCCCGCTCCTCGTTCGGGAAGGATGGTAGTCGTAAAATCGATGCCGCGCTGGTCGAGCCTTAAGCTGCCCCGGTAGGCCTTTACACAGAGTAGATGACTACCTCGGGCTTCTCGACCCCATACTTCGCGCGATTGTGTTTGAAGAATCGCATCTTGCTTAGTTTGCGTTGGGCTTTCCAGACGAAAATAGCGATGGGGGCTCATTGATGGCCGCCTTGGGGGCGGTTAGATTCGATTTCTCCCCCGCGTATTCGAGTATCCGCATTGAAAATGGCAGGTCAAGATTACTGCTACTCCGCCGCCTCGACGCGCTTGCAGCGTTTGCCGCCGGCGCTGCTCCCGCGCGCCAGCAGCACCGACTTAATTATACTTCGCCCCGCGTGCGGGCAGAGGTCGCCGAGCGAAGCGTGGCGGGTGAGGGGGGTGGAGCTTCGTTCGTTTCCGCGTCATTACCTCTTCTTCGACTTGATCTCGTAATCGCTCAAGGCGTCGCGAACGATACCGGGCAGGCTCTTGGTCAGGCCGTCGACCTTGGCGTCGATCTTTCGATCCAAGCTGTCGATTTTGTTCTCCAAGCGATCAAACCTCTGCTCGGTTTTTTCCTCAAACGCGAGCAGGTCCTTGTGCACGCTTTTAATCTGCTGCGGCAGGAATCCGAACGAGCCTTCAAGCTCGCTGACGCGGCGCTTGAGATCGCGAATTTCCGCTTCGACGTTCATGGTCACGCGGTGCCTCTAGCACAGTTTTCGCCAGGGTGCAGCAACAGGCGCGAACGCTGCCACCGGACTACGGCCGCTTCGGGAAGTCACTCCGCCGCCTCGATGCGCTTGCGGCGCTTGCCGCCGCCGCGCGCCAGCACCGGCTTGAGAAACTGCCCGGTGTAGCTGCGCTTCTCGCGCGTAATATCCTCGGGCGTGCCGGCGGCGACGATTTCGCCGCCGCCGTCGCCGCCTTCGGGGCCGAGGTCGATGATCCAGTCTGCCGTTTTGATCACTTCGAGATTGTGCTCGATGACCACGATGGTGTTGCCGCTCTCGACCAATTCGTGCAGCACCTCCAGAAGTTTGGCGACGTCGTGGAAGTGCAGGCCGGTGGTCGGCTCGTCCAGAATATAGAGCGTGCGGCCGGTGGCGCGCTTCGATAATTCCTTCGCGAGCTTGACGCGCTGCGCCTCGCCGCCGGAGAGCGTGGTCGCCTGCTGGCCGACATGGATGTAGTCGAGGCCGACGCGGCGCAACAGCGTCAGCACGTCGCGCACGCGCGGCACCACCTTGAAGAATTCCAGCGCCTCCTCGACCGTCATGTCGAGCACGTCGGCGATCGATTTATTCTTGAACAGCACCTCCAACGTTTCGCGGTTGTAGCGCTTGCCCTTGCAGACGTCGCAGGTGACGTAGACGTCGGGCAAAAAGTGCATCTCGATCTGGATCACGCCGTCGCCCTGGCAGGCCTCGCAGCGGCCGCCCTTGACGTTGAACGAGAAGCGGCCGGGCGCGTAGCCGCGCGCGCGCGACTCGGGCAAGGCGGCGAACCATTCGCGAATGGGCGTGAAGGCGCCGGTATAGGTGGCGGGATTACTTCGCGGGGTGCGGCCGATCGGCGACTGGTCGATGTCGATCACCTTGTCGAGGTGCTCGAGGCCTTCGATGCGGTCGAAGCGGGCAGGGGCGTCGCTGGCGCCGTTGAGCCGCCGCGCCAGCGCCTTGTACAGCGTGTCGACCAGCAGCGTCGACTTGCCGCCGCCGGACACGCCGGTGACGCAGGTGAACAGGCCGAGCGGAATGTCGACGGAAATATTTTTCAGATTGTTGCCGCGGGCGCCGACGAGCCGTAACACGCGCTGCGGGTTCTTCGGCCGCCGCTCGGGCACGGCGATCTCGCGCACGCCGTTCAGATACTCGCCGGTCAGCGAGTTCGGATTGGCCATGATCTCGGCAGGCGTGCCTTCGGCGACGATGCGGCCGCCATGAACCCCGGCGCCGGGCCCGACATCGACGACGTAGTCGGCGGAACGTATCGCGTCCTCGTCGTGTTCGACCACGATCACCGTATTGCCGAGATCGCGCAGGCGCTTGAGCGTATCGAGGAGCCGCGCGTTGTCGCGCTGGTGCAGGCCGATCGAGGGCTCGTCGAGCACGTAAAGGACGCCGGTCAGGCCGGAGCCGATCTGCGAGGCCAGCCGGATGCGCTGGCTCTCGCCGCCGGACAGCGTGCCACTCGCACGGGCCAATGTCAGGTAATCGAGCCCGACATCGACCAGAAATTTCAGCCGCGCGCGGATTTCCTTGAGCACGCGCACGGCGATCTCGTTCTGCTTGGCGGTCAGTCGCTGCGGTAGCTCGCCGAACCAGGCCGCTGCGCCTTTGACCGACAGCTCGGAGACTTCGCCGATGTGCGCCCCGCCGACCTTCACGCACAGCGCCTCGGGCTTCAGCCGATAGCCGTGACAGGCCTCGCACGGCACGTCGGTAAAGTAGCGCGCGATCTCCTCGCGCGCCCATTCGCTGTCGGTCTCGCGGAAGCGCCGCTCGAGATTGGTGATCACGCCTTCGAACGGGCGCCTGGTCTCGTAGGCGCGGATGCCGTCGTCGTAGGAAAAGCGGATTTCGGTGTCGCCGGAGCCGTAGAGGATCGCGTCCTGCGTCTTCTTCGATAAATCCTTCCATTTGGTGTCGAGGGTGAAGCGGTAATGCTTTCCCAGCGCCAACAAGGTCTGCACGTAATAGGGCGAGCTTGATTTCGCCCAGGGCGCGATGGCGCCGCGCCGCAGCGTGCGCTCCTTGTCGGGAATCACCAACTCGGGGTCGATGTGCTGCTCGACGCCGAGCCCGCCGCATTTCGGGCAGGCGCCGAACGGGTTGTTGAAGGAAAACAGCCGCGGCTCGATCTCCGGAATGGTGAAGCCGGACACCGGGCAGGCGAATTTTTCCGAGAACACGAGACGCTCGGGACCGCTCTTGTCGTGGATTTTCGCGACTTTTTTCTTGTCGTCTCTCTTGTCGTCATGGCCGGGCATAGCCGTTCGACGAACGGCGTCGCTTCGCTCGCCTATGTCCCGACCATCCACGTCTTCCTGGTCCTTGGAAGAAAGACGTGGATTACCGGGACTGGCCGCTTCGCGGCGGCCCGGTGATGACGGGAGAGCGTCCGCCAACTCCGCGACCGCCATTCCGTCGGCGAGCTTGAGCGCCTGCTCCAGCGAATCCGCCAGCCGCGTCGCGATATCGGGCCGCACCACCAGGCGATCCACCACGACGTCGATGTCGTGGTTGAATTTTTTGTCGAGCGCCGGCACCTCGGCGATCTCGTAGAACTGGCCGTCGACTTTGACGCGCTGGTAGCCCTTGCGCATAAAGTCGGCGAGTTCCTTGCGGTATTCGCCCTTGCGGCCGCGCACCACGGGCGCGAGCAGATAAAGCCGCGTGCCCTCCGGCAGCGCCAGGATGCGGTCGACCATCTGCGAGATGGTCTGGCTCTCGATCGGCAGGCCGGTCGCCGGCGAGTAGGGGACGCCGACGCGCGCCCATAAGAGCCGCATGTAATCGTTGATTTCGGTGACCGTGCCGACGGTCGAGCGCGGATTGCGCGAGGTGGTTTTTTGCTCGATGGAGATGGCGGGCGACAGGCCGTCGATCTGGTCGACGTCCGGCTTCTGCATCATTTCCAGGAACTGGCGCGCATAGGCGGAAAGACTCTCGACATAACGGCGCTGGCCCTCGGCGTAGATGGTGTCGAACGCGAGCGAGGATTTGCCCGAGCCGGACAGTCCGGTGAACACGACGAGGCGGTCGCGCGGAATGTCGAGATCGACATTCTTGAGGTTGTGCTCGCGCGCGCCGCGGATCGAAATCACACGACGATCTTGCACGCGATGGTCGCGGGGGCTGGGGCCGGCGGCGCTCTTCTCGGAGGGACTATCGCTCATCGAACAACCCGAAATAACCCGCTCGTCCCCGCCCCCGATCAAGTCGGGGGTAAACTCCAGCGGGGACCCAGAACTTGGCAACATTTGTCCATGAAGCAGCCTGGATTCCCGCTGGCGCGGGAATGAGCGGAGAGGGGAACCCGCAACTGCCGTCAGGACGGACTCTGGAACGTAGTAAGAACGCGGGCGATTTGCCAGTCCGCGCGGAGCGCAATTCCCGGAAAGATCGCGCCTTTATGCCCTTTCGGGAACGACAGGGGCCGGCCCGGGCGCTGCGCGTAGCCGTAAACGAAAGCCCCGGGTTCTTTTACCCGGGGCTTCGCTTGGCTCGCCGGTTGCGTGGAGCCGAACTAGAAACTGAACTTGTAGTTGATGCCGGCGCGCACCAGGCTCTCGGTGAGGGAAACGGTGGTGGGGATGCCAATTCCGCAGGCTCCGTTGCAGGTCGCATTGCCAAAATCGACGTAGAGATATTCGATCTTGGCGGTCCAGTTCTGCGCAAAGGCGGCTTCGATGCCGGCGCCGGCGGTCCAGCCGTATTCCGTCGCGCTGCTAAAGTTCCCGCCGGTCATACCGGCTTGAAGATTGCCGAAAGCGCCGCCACCCGTCCCGTAGAGGAGGATGCGGTCGAAGGCATAGCCGACGCGGGCCCGCGCCGTACCCAGCCAGTTGCTCTTGGTTTCGCAACTGGTGGCGCCAAGGAGAATCGTGCTGCAGTAGGCTGTGGAGCTTTTGCCGTCGAGGTTGGCCCAGTCGATATCACCCTCGACGCCGAGCACGAACGCGCCCATCTGGTAATTGGCACCGAGCGTGCCGCCGACAAGGAAGCCAGAGGTGTTGAAGGCGCCTATCGATGCCGCTCCCGTCGGGGTCCAATTGCTTTTGCCGAAGCCGTAGCCGCCGTTGATGCCGAAATAGACGCCGCCCCAATTGTAGACCGGGGCCGTGGTCGGAACATACGTGGCCGGGGCCCGCGGCGGCGGCGGCGGTGCCGGCTGCGGCAGATCGGCAGCGAGTGCCTGTCCCCCGGCTGCGAGCGCCAATGCTCCAGCAATCAAAATCCGCTTCATGCGACTCTCCTCTTAGTCACGCGACGTGGCGTCGTTGATCGTCAGCATGACGCCGTACACCCCCGCCATCAACCGAATAACTAACTGAATGGGCTTGATCAAGGTGTAACAAAAAGGCCACATCGCCGCCGCCCCGGCAGCCGGTCATCGCGCGAGCGGAATGTCGAATCTAGTGGAAACGCGGAGGTTTGGCCAGAGCGCGGCGGGCGCAATTTCCGGAAAAGATCGCGCGCTCATGCCGTTTCGGGAATGACAGGGGCCGGCCCGGGCGCTGCGCGTAGCCGCAAACAAAAGCCCCGGGTTCTTTTACCCGGGGCTTCGCTTGGTTCGCCGGCTGCTTGGCGCCGAACTAGAAATTGAACTTGTAGTTGATGCCGGCGCGGACGAGGCTCTCGGTGAACGAGACGGCGACGGGGGCAAATCCTCCTGGGCAAGATGTCGTGCAGGCCCCGTTGGCTAGATCGACGTAGAGATATTCGACCTTGACCGTCCAGTTCTGCGCCAAGGCGGCTTCGATGCCGGCGCCGGCGGTCCAGCCGTACTCTGTATTGCTGTCGGTGCCGCCGGAGGCAGAATTGTACGCTTTGATATTGCCGGCGGCGCCGCCCCCCGTCCCGTAGAGCAAGATGCGGTCGAACGCATAGCCGATGCGGCCGCGAGCCGTGGCCAGCCAGTCGCTGGATGTTTGGCAGGTGTACCCACGAGTGCAGGTGACGCTCCCACTGAGGTTCGTCCAGTCGCCATCGCCCTCGATGCCGAGCACGAACGCGCCCATCTGGTAATTGGCGCCGAGCGTGCCGCCGGCGAGGAAGCCGCTGGTGCTGAAGTTTCCAGTCGGTATGAACGGTGCTGCAGGGGTCCAATTGCTCGTCCCAAAGCCGTAGCCGCCGTTGATGCCGAAATAGATGCCGCCCCAATTGTAGACCGGTGCCGTGGTCGGAACATACGTGGACGGGGCCCGCGGGGTCGGCGGCGGTCCCGGCTGCGGCAGATCGGCAGCGAGTGCCTGTCCACCGGCTGCGAGCGCCAATGCTCCAGCAATCAAAATCCGCTTCATGCGACTCTCCTCTTAGTCACGCGACGTGGCGTCGTTGATCGTCAGCATGACGCCTGTACAGCCCCCGCTATCACCCGAATAACTAACTGATTAGGCTAAATAAAGGTGTAACCAAAAGGGCACATCGGGCGACAATCCACACACAAAACTTGTCCATAAAATGTCGCAATCAGAATTGCGACCAGGCCCAGACGAACGGCCGGCCGAAAATTTCTCTGCGAATTCCGCAACAACGCTGGTTAATGATTGATTTCCGCGTTGCCGGTCGCCATCCACGCCATGCGGCGTCAGCATGGGAGACTTCCAAGGCTGGTTAATAATTAATGTGCGTCCGGAGGATGAGGCTTGCGTTCGCTCTAAGAACAAACTAAGAACATAATGGCAGGCGGCGGATCCTCCAGCCGTATGTGTGGATAACGCCGATGGCGCTGGGATCGCCCTTGCGGGGGGCGGGCCCGGCATTACGGTGGTGATCGCGCCTAGCGAACGGAGCGTGTCATGGCGGGAAGCGTCAATAAAGTGATCCTGGTCGGCAATTTGGGCGCCGATCCTGAAATCCGTCGCACCCAGGATGGGCGGCCGGTCGCCAATCTGCGGCTGGCTACGTCCGATTCCTGGAAGGACAAAACGACCGGCGAGCGGCGGGAAAAGACGGAATGGCACCGCGTCGTCATCTTCAACGAAAATCTGTGCCGGATCGCCGAGCAGTACCTCAAGAAGGGCTCGAAGGTTTTCATCGAAGGCCAATTGCAGACGCGCAAATGGCAGGATCAATCCGGCCAGGACCGCTACTCGACCGAGGTGGTGCTGCAGGGCTTCCGCGGCGAACTCACGCTGCTCGACCGCGCCAGTGCCGGCAGTGGCGCTGGCGGCGCCGGCGGCGGCGAACTCGGGGCTGACGAGGCGGGCGGCGAGTTCGGTTCGTCTGGACCGACGCGCAAGGTCGCTGCCGCTGCGGACGCCGGCGCCGGCGGCGGCGCCAGAAGCCCGCGCGGCGACATGGACGATGAGATTCCGTTCTGAACCGCTAGAGGCGTCATTGCGAGGAGCATTTGCCGCGGCCGTCCGCTCATTCCCGCGCCAGCGGGAATCCAGCTAAAGTCGTTCGAGATTCGTGGGTCCCCGCTGTCGCCGGGACGAGCAGCTTTTCCTTGGCGGCGATGATCGACCTCATCTTCGCGATCAAATTCGTGCACGTTCTCGCCGCCGCGATGTTCGGCACGTGGCTCGGCATGGCGGTCTTCATGCAGCTCGCCCATCGCTCCGGCAACACCTCGGTGGTTGCGCTCACCTCGCGCTTCGTGGTGAGCGTTGAGATGATCGTCATGGCTGCTGCCATGGCGTTGCAGCCGATCAGCGGATTTGCGTTGGCCTGGGCGATCGGCCTTTCGCCGCTCGATGAATTCTGGATCGTGCTTTCGCTGCTGCTCTATGTCCTCGTCGCGGCGGCGTGGCTCGCCGTGCTGCGCATTGAAATTCGTATTCGCGATATGACGCGACAAGCCGCGCTCGACAGCGTGCCGCTTCCGCAGACGTACCGGCGCCTGTTCCGCCTCTATAGCGCGCTGGTCTGGCCGGCTCTCGCCGGCATGATCGCGGTTTTTGCGCTGATGGTCTGGCAGCCGCGGTTTTTCTGACCGTTCCAACAATTCGCCGGAACTTCGCATCCGATCAAGCGCTAACGAATTGGTTCGCGCGGTGTGGTGATATGTCCGAAGTTGGATGAAAAGCGGATGTGCCTCGCGCACGTTAGAAATGATGCCATTGACCCATTCCGGAAGTCTCGTTTTGCGCGGATTGGCCACATCAAATAGGGTAGTCGGGATGCTAGAGCATTTTCAGGAAAAGTGGATACCGGTTTTCCGTAGAAAATGCGACCAAACAAAGAATCTAGAGCATGATCAGTTTCCACCAAAACTGAACATGCTCTAGTCGAGAGAGCGTTTCACAAAACATTTGAGAGGAAAGTAAATGCTGATCACAGGAAAGACGAAGCTTGAAAGAATGCGCGACGGTCGCCAGGTTTTCATCGGCTCCGAAAAAATCTAGCGCGTTGAGGCGCGGTTGCCCGCCTAGACCGCGGCGAATTGAAAATTTTGGCGCAACAGTTCGCTCGCCGCCGCTGCCGGCATCGGCTTGCCGAAATAATAGCCCTGCGCGAGCTTGCAGCCGGCCGAGATCAAGAAATCCCGTTGCTGGGCGGTTTCCACCCCTTCCGCAATCACCTCGATGCCCAGTTCACGCGCGAGCCCGATGGTGGCCCGTACGATTGCCGCATCATCCGCGCTTGTCGTCACATCGTTAATAAAGCGGCGGTCGATCTTCAAGCGGGAGACGCGAAAGGACCGTAAATAGTCGAGTGAGGAATAGCCGGTGCCAAAATCATCGATAGCGAGCCGCACCCCGATCTTTCGCAGCCGTTTGAAGGTCTCGCCGTGGCGTTGCGTCGTCTCGATCAGAACCGATTCGGTGAGTTCAAGCTCCAGCCGCTCGGGCGCGACATTGTAGCGGGTGAGATTTTCGGTGACGATCTTATCAAGTTGCGACGCCAGCTTGAACTGCGCGCCGGAAAGGTTCACGGCGACAGTAGGCGGCGCAATCGCTAGGTCGCTCCAGGCCTTGATCTGCCGACAAGCATGCCCGATCACCCATTCCCCGATCGAGACAATGCTTCCGGTCGTTTCCGCGATCGGAATGAAGGCGGCCGGCAACATCAGGCCGCGTTTTGGGTGGTTCCAACGGATCAGCGCCTCCAGCCCGACCATCGATTCGGACTTAACCTCCACCTGCGGCTGATAGTACAATTCGAATTCGCCGCGCTCGATCGCGTGCCGCAGCTCGTCGCCGATGATCATCCGCTCCTGGGTCTGCTCGTCGAGTTCGACAACATGGAAGCGAAACTGATTGCGGCCTTCATTCTTCGCGCGATAGAGGGCGAGATCGGCCTTCATCATCATGACGTCGGCAGTCGCAACGTCGCCGCGGTAGGGGACGATACCGATGCTGGCCGTGGTTTGCACCTGATTACCCTCGATTGCGAAGGGAGCGGCGAGTATCTTACCGATCTTCGCCGCCAACGTTTCGACGTCGGCGATGTTTTCGATGTCGTCCTGCAGCACGGCGAATTCGTCGCCGCCGAAGCGCGCGACCATGTCGGTCTCGCGCACGCAGCTCTGGAGCCGTTCGGCGACTGCGCGCAGCAAGGCGTCGCCGATTGGATGGCCAAGCGTGTCGTTGACGTCCTTGAAATGATCGAGGTCGAGGTAATGTACGGCGAATTTGTTGGCGCCGCGCCTGGCGCGCGCGAATTCCAGATTGAGCCGTGCGAGAAATGCTGCGCGATTGGGAAGGTCGGTGAGCGAGTCGGTCCGCGCCAGCATTGCAATCTGCTCGGCTGCGAGCTTGCGGTCGGTAATGTTGGTGAGGATGCCCTCGACGGCGACCGGCCGGTTTTCGCTGTCACGCAGCGCGCGG
>JBEKNW010000151.1:0-11002 GCA_049522435.1 Xanthobacteraceae bacterium | reverse complement strand
CATCGGCGCATTGTCCCACTCCTGCGACAAGTGCTCGGCATCCATGCGGTTCGGCCTGAAGGTGCCGTTCGGGGTGTCGTAGCCCGGCCGCCCGGTCGAGACCGGCCAGAGATAGCGCGGCGTGCCGTCGACCGAGACCGACATGCGCTGCGTGCTCTTGTCGATGATGACCAGGATGTCGGCGCGCGCCGACGAGGCGCACGGCGTCGCCAGCGCTGCGGCGAGGAGCGAGGCGGGGAGGAGAATGACGGCACGCATGGTACACCCGATAGGATGGTTGCGACGATCGCCATTATGCAGGCCTTATGTAAAATGGTCGCGACGATCGCCCTTGGTAAGAAGTCTCCCGCGAGCATCCGGTTCAAAGCAAGAGCGTAGTTTCGCTGACCGGCGAAATGGTGAACGAAATGCGGCGGGAATGGTGAGCGCCGCGCGCTTCGCATCACGATTGCCGTCATCCTGAGGCGGCCGCCAATGGGTCCGGCCTTTGGCCGGCCCAATGACAGGCTCCGCGGCCCTCGAAGGATGCCCGCTGAGGCGTCCGGGCCGCCCTAATGCCGCTTGAAATACTGCACCGCGCGCTCGTGCTGCTCGGCCGCCGCGCGGGTGTCGAAGGTGCCGAGATTGCGGCGCCTGCCGGTCTTCGGGTTCTTCTTGCGTGAATAGAGCCGGTATTTTCCGCAAGGAAGCTTGCGGATCATCAGGCCGCCGAATTATTTTTCGCCATCGCGCGACGGACGGCTTTCGGCTCGGTCTTGATGACTTCGATCAGCGTGCGCGCGGCGTCCGCGAGGCTGGGTTTGGCTTTGTTCTTTTTTACCTTCTTCGCCATTCTATTCCGCCGCGTGGACCGTTCGGGTATCCAGCGCAACCAACGCCACCATGTGATCCCGCAGATCGGGGATGATGGCCGAGTCGGACTTCAATGCAGAAATGGTGCGCGGCTTGGGCAAAGGGCGACCTTCCTGCGCCTCCGCCTCGGCGTAAAGAGCCAGAGCCTCATGGGCATTGCGCAGCGCGTCGTCGATATCGTCGCCGGCTGAAAAACAGCCGGGAAGATCGGGAAACCAGATGCCGATGGCCTTTTCCGCGCCGGCATCTTCAACAATAGCGACATAGTGGGTCATGGCACCATCAATCGGGCTGCCATCCAGCCTGCTTATAGATATTACGAACGAGGCCGCGGCCCAAGTCTTTCTTTGGATGGGGCAAAACGACGGTAGCCCTTGTTCGCGGGTGCTTAAACACGTGATGCGAGCCAGCGACGCGTTCGAGGATCCAACCTTCGCGTTGCAGACGGCGCTTTATATCCCGGCTGTTGGTTAGCGTCCTACCCCGGATCGCATAAGCCGCTTCTTATACCATCGGTGATTATTGTTGACTCATATCCGTCACCCTGAGGTGCTCGCCAACGGGTCCGGCCCGAAGTGGCCGGCCCGATGACAGGCTCCGCGAGCCTCGAAAGGCGACGGCCCGGGCGCCTCGGCAGCATCCTTCGAGGGCCGCTTCGCGGCCACCTCAGGATGACGGTCAACAAGTAGTGCCGCCGATATTAGCCCTCACCGGCCGCTTGCCCGAACCCCGCGCGCTTGAGGCGCACGATGGCCTGGTCGAGCGCGGCGAGAAAGCTCGAGCGGTCGCGCGGCGCGAACGGTTTCGGCCCGCCGGTGATCTCGCCGGCGCTGCGCAGCGAATCCATCAGGTTGCGCGTCGCCAGCGTCATGCCGATCGAGTCCTTGGTGAAGGCGCGGCCGTTCGGCCCGATCACCTCGGCGCCGGCCTTGACGCAGCGGCTCGCCAGCGGCACGTCCGCCGTGATGACGATGTCGCCGGCGCGAGCGCGCTCCGCGATCCAGTTGTCCGCTTCGTCCATGCCGGCGCCGACCACCACGCGCTCGACAAACTCATCGCGCGGCACCGCGATCGGGCTGTTGGTGACGACGAAGACCTTGAGGGCTGTGCCCTTGAGCGCATGCCGTTCGGCGACGCGATAGACCTCCTGCTTCACCGGGCAGGCGTCGGCGTCGACGTAGATGGTTATGGGCTCTTTGTACACAAATCGAGCTTTGTGCTTGTACTCAGCTCAGCCAATCATCGAATTTTGGAATCCCTCAGGCAGCAGCCTTTTGCGACGCCGACTGCTTCTGGACAGTCCAATGCCTCGGGGATCAGTAATTCGTCGGCCGATTCGGCCTCCTTGGGCGTGAAGCTGATCCTGAGCAGACGGGCTGGCAGGAACAGCTGATCGCGGAGCCTGTCGATCAAATCTTTGGGATCGGTGCCGGCGTAACGTACTTCCTCGGTGCCCCACTCGTCCTCAATCCGCAGGACGTCCACACCCCCGATATAAATCGCATCGACGAGCACGCCGTCTTTCCTCTTCTTCGTCGAAACGGTTACCGCGAGTTCGTGGCCCTTGCCGGGCACCGCGTAGAAGTCACCGCCAGTCGCTGTCAGCGCCTCAGCGATGAATTCGAAGCTATCCTTCAATTCCTCATACTGCTGGAGCTCGAAAACTTCCTCAAAGAGACGATTCTTGAGGCGTTTGCGCAGTTTCCCATCCTTATCGAAGAAGATCTCGAACAACACGCCGTCCAAGATAGCTTTGCGCTTATCCACGGGATAACCGCTCGTCACGTTCATGAATTTACGGACGAACTCGCCCGCGCCGTGCGCATCGCCGCAAGCCGCTTGATAGATGTTCCGGCCGATAACGAAGAGGCTGTTCTTCGCCATTTTCTCCACCGAGTCGGCGTCGAGCAGCTCCAGCGCGGGATTTTGCTTATACCAATCATAGGTCTTCAGTCCGGCGATGATTCGGTGCGACTTCTTCGCGGGATCAATCACGAAGAGGCGGTCGGCGAGAGCCGTGCCGTCATACTCATCGATCAGGTTGCCGAGGCTGAGATTGAAGTAGAATTCGCCTGAGAGCGACGTATGCTCCCACGAAGTCTGCTTGCCTTTGCTCGACGCCGCGACCGTATTGCGTACCCGCTTGAACATCGTTTCGATCGAGCAGTCCGGCGCATCGATATGTTCCAAAAGGGCGGCGGTGTAGGTGCCGTTGCGGCCCGTGCCGTCATATGCGACTTCGCCCGGCGAGGTGGCAAACCCAATAATCGTGCCCTTCGGCGCATACACGGACGCTAGGCCGCGCACGCCTGGGCTGCGATGCCACTTTCGCTCCCACGGATTGCTGCGGCAGGCGTCGAGAATGATGATTCGGGTCGCGGCCTTTGACTTTGCCATGGCGTCGACGACTTTATCGAGTGACAGCGAGCTGTACTTCGCGTCGTCCTCCGATTCCATGTCGGTGTCGGCCGCAAGCAGATAGTTGGTCCCATCGATCTGCATGCCGTGCCCTGCGAAGAAGAACAGGGCGACCTCGTTCGCTTCGAGCAGCTTCCGGAACGCCTTCAGGTGCTTGTCCATATCTTTCGCGGTGCAATCCAACGCGACTGTGACATCGAAGCCGTAGCTCTTCAGCTTTGCGCCGAGGTCGGTCGCGTCGTTGACAGGATTTTTCAGATCATCTCCGTCCGGATAAGCGGAATTGCCGATCACAAGCGCAGCCATCAATCTCTTCAAGACAAGCCTCCAAGTACGAGAACAACAATATAGGGAGCGCAAGCTGCAACCGCCATGATGGCCGATCTGCTCGTCCGGATGCCTCAGGAGTAGGAAATTTGGCCGAACCGAGCGCAACTGCTTTATTTGTCCCAAGCAAAGTCACGCGATGCCGCACACTGGCGAAGAGCCATTCATTCAAGTGCGGCTAAACCCTCTCGACAAAACTATCCACCACCCGCTTCTCGCCCGCCCGGTCGAATTGGATAGTGAGCTTGTTGCCGTCGATGGCCGTGACGTTGCCGTTGCCGAATTTCTGGTGGAAGACGCGGTCGCCGCGGGTGAAGGCGGAGATGGTGCCGGTCGATTTCGCCACCAGCTCGCCTTCGATGGTGAGCGGCAGGCGGCGGACGGGCGTGCGCTCCTCGCGAGCGCGCCAGGGGGAGGGGGATGAGGTGTCGTCGTCCGCGCTAGGGCCGGAACGCCGCGGGCCCTCACCCGCGCCTTCGGCGCGTCCTCTCCCGGAACGGGAGAGGGGGGAGAGGCTGTCGTCGGCGTCGTAGTGCGACGACCCCGCCTCCGAGAAACCGCCGCGCCCTTTCTCCGACTTTTTTTCCGATTTTTTCGCTTGCGCGCGCCGCCAGCCCGGCGTGGCGTAATTGGAGCCGAACGCGGTCGTGGCGTCGAAGCGTGAGGCGCCGTAGCCGCCGTAACCGCCATAGCCCCCTTGCGCCTCCGTCACCTCGACATGGGCTTCCGGCAGCTCGTCCAAAAAACGCGAGGGAATATTGGTCTGCCACAGCCCGTGCATGCGCCGATTGGTGGCGAAATAAATCTTGGCCCGCTTGCGCGCGCGGGTGATGCCGACATGGGCGAGCCGGCGCTCCTCTTCGAGCCCGGCGCGGCCCTGATCGTCGAGCGTGCGCTGGTGCGGAAACAGGCCTTCCTCCCAGCCGGGCAAAAACACGGTGTCGAATTCGAGGCCCTTGGCCGAGTGCAAGGTCATGATGTTGACCGCGTCGGCCTCGGCGGCCTTCTCGTTGTCCATGACCAGCGAGATGTGTTCCAAAAAACCCTGCAGGTTCTCGAACTCCTCCATGGAGCGAACCAGCTCTTTCAGGTTTTCCAGCCGGCCGGCGGCGTCGGCGGAGCGATCCTTCTGCCACATCTCGGTATAGCCGGACTCGTCGAGCACGATCTCGGCAAGCTCGTTGTGCGGCAGGCTGTCGCGTTGCTTGCGCCAGCGCTCGAACGCTTCCATGAGTCCGCGCAGCGCGCCGCGCGGCTTCGGCTTGAGTTCGTCGGTCTCGACGATGGCGCGCGCCGCCTCCGTCATCGGCACCCGGCGTTTGCGCGCGTGATCGTGCAGGAGCTGCACACTGGCGTCGCCGAGGCCGCGCTTGGGCACATTGACGATGCGCTCGAAGGCGAGATCGTCGGCCGGCGAATTGATCACCCGCAGATAAGCCAGCGCATCGCGGATTTCGGCGCGTTCATAAAAACGCGGGCCGCCGATCACACGATAGGGCAGGCCGAGCGTCACGAAGCGGTCCTCGAATTCGCGCATCTGGAACGAGGCGCGCACCAGGATGGCGATCTGGTTCAGCGGATGGGCGCCCGCTTGGCCGCCGCGCTGCAATTGCTCGATCTCCTCGCCGACGGCGCGGGCTTCCTCCTCGGAATCCCACGAGCCGGTCACGGTGACCTTCTCGCCCGGCACGTCGTCGGTGCGCAGCGTTTTTCCCAGCCGGCCTTCGTTGTGCGCGATGAGGTGCGAGGCGCTGGCGAGGATGTGGCCGGTCGAACGGTAGTTGCGCTCGAGCCGGATCACCGTGGCGCCGGGGAAATCGTGCTCGAAGCGCAGGATGTTGTCGACCTCGGCGCCGCGCCAGCCGTAGATCGACTGGTCGTCGTCGCCGACGCAGCAGATGTTTTTCTGCTCCCTCTCCCCGGGGGGGAGAGGGTTGGGGTGAGGGGGCCTCTCCGCTCGCTCAGGTAGCTGAAGCGCCCCCTCACCCGCCGCGCTTCGCGCGTCGACCTCTCCCCGCGCGCGGGGAGAGGTGAAACCGGTCCGCTGCGCCAACAGCCGCAGCCAGAGATACTGCGCCACATTGGTGTCCTGGTATTCATCGACCAGGATGTAGCGGAAGCGGCTCTGGTACTGGCGCAGCACCTCGGGCTGCTCGCGGAACAGCCTTATGTTCTCCAGCAGCAAATCGCCGAAATCGGCGGCGTTGAGGATTTTCAGCCGTTCCTGGAACGCCTTGTAGAGTTTTAAGCCCTTGCCGTTGGCGAAGGCGGCCGCTTCGCCCGGCGGAACTTGCTCGGGGGTGAGGCCGCGATTCTTCCAGCCGTCGATCAGCGCCGCCAAGACGCGCGCCGGCCAGCGCTTCTCGTCGATATTCTCGGCTTCGAGCAGCTGCTTGAGCAGCCGGATCTGATCATCGACGTCGAGGATGGTGAAATCGGGCTTTAAGCCCACCAGCTCGGCGTGCCGGCGCAAAATCCTCACCCCGATCGAGTGGAAGGTGCCCAGCCACGGCATCCCTTCGACCACGCCACCGACGATCTCGCCGACACGAGCTTTCATCTCGCGCGCCGCCTTGTTGGTGAAGGTCACGGCGAGAATCTCGTTCGGCCGGGCGCGGCCGGTCGCCAGAATGTGGGCGATGCGTACGGTGAGCACCCGCGTCTTGCCGGTGCCGGCGCCGGCGAGCACCAGAACCGGCCCATCCAGCGTCTCGACCGCGAGCCGCTGCTCCGTATTGAGCCCGGCGAGATAGGCCGCGCCCGCGCCCGGGGGAGCGGCGCGAGCCCGCGCGGCAATGCCGCCGGGCGCGGGCGGCGGCGCTTCGAGCGGGGGGGTCTGCTTCAAGGGGTCAGCCAAAGGGCCCGATACCACTGATTCTCATGGAGAGAACATGGCACCTGCGCGCGGCTTTTACGAGACTGGCGTTTCCCGGGTTCAGGCCGGCTCGATGTCGGTTTGCGCGAAATCGTTGCCTTTGAAAAGCACTGGCGCTCCGAACTCTTTCGCGAGTGCATAGACGAAGCAGTCGCCGTATGAAAGCTGGGCTTTCGTCCGACGTCCCTTGCCGTAGCGCTTGAACGCCTCTCGGGCGAGTTGAGCCTGGGTAGGCGTGAAGGGTACAACTTCTACTTCGAGCTTGGCGATGATCCGATCGAAGTACTCGCCACCCCGCCAAGTTTTGCTTTCGCACACGATGGCAGCTTCGAGCCATGTTGCTGCCGAAATCAGGCGGCGACCGTAGCTCGTCGCTCGAGTTAAAAGTTCAATCGCGTCCGGCTCATCCCTCAATATCGCAACGATCGCGGAAGTATCGATGACGACCGCCGGGATCGAACTCACCGCGGCAGGCCCCATTCGTCGTAAAGATCATCATCCGTCAGAAAATCGCTTGGCTTCATGTGCTTGCGCACTTCTGCCTGTATCTTCTGGATTTCAGGCCACACCCTTTCGAACTCGCGGCGTTTGTGCTCGGCATTGCGGGCGGCGTGCATTTCACGCTCCGCCTTCTCGCGTTCCAGACGCTCGCGCAAGGCCTTGCGAACCACTTCCGTCTGCGTCTCGCCGGTCAGCTCGGCGAGTTCGCGGACGAGGCGGGTCGTCTCGGCGTCCTTGATGTTAAGCTGTGGCGTTCCCATGGTAGAAATCCTTCGAGCCCTTCTACCATGGAAGGTCCCTATCAGTAAAATTCAAGCCCTTCCCGGCATGGCGATGCGCCGTCCGGCGCCTTCCGGCACCGGCAAATTCGCGTGCGCGGCCTGCATGCGGGCGAGGCGGGCGGTGATGGCATCCGGGAAGTTTGCCGTCTTTTGCGCCGCCATGTCGACGTGCAGCACCATGTTCTCGGAGGTGGCCGAGAGCCAGCCCTCGACGGCATGGAAGAGCTGTTCGAAATAGTGCAGCCGCTTGGCATCGTAGTCGAGGAGCTGGAAAGTCACGCGCACCGGGTCGCCGGCATGGAGCTCCCGTAAGTAGCGCACGTGCGCCTCGGCGGTGAAGCAGGAATGCCGGCTCGCTTCGACATAGGCGGCACCGCAGCCGAGCAGCTCGTACACCTCATCGACCGCGCGGTCGAACAGCACGTTGTAATAGGCCATATTGAGATGGCCGTTGTAGTCGACCCAGGCCGGCTCGACGCGCATGACCGAGGAGACGAAGGGCGCGAAGAAGGCAGGTTCTGGGTCGAGGCGGTCGAGCATTTGATGCTATCGCGTGGGTGGGCCGCAAGAGTGGCGGATTCGGCGCGATAGGCAAGGCCGGCCGGTTGCCGGTTGCCGGTTGCACCACTTGACCGGTGGGGGCGCTGCGGCCACCCTGCGTGAAAAGAGCAGAGACACGATGGTCGTCACCGAGGCGAGGGAAGGGGTTCAGCGCGACCGCAAGGCGGTCGAGACCGTCATCGCCGCGCTCGCCGCGAATTTCGGCAACCGGCTCGTCACCTCGCGCGCCGTCCGCGAGCAGCACGGCAACACGCTGACCTGGGTCGGCAATCAGCCGCCCGACGCGGTGGTCTTTCCGCAGACCACCGCAGACGTGCAGCAGATCGTGCGCCTGTGCGCGGCGGAGCGGGTGCCGGTGATCGCCTTCGGCGCCGGCACATCGCTCGAAGGCCAGGTCAACGCGCCGCGCGGCGGCATCTCGCTCGACTTCCACGACATGAATCGCGTGCTCGCCGTCCACGCCGAGGATCTCGATTGCGTCGTCGAGCCCGGTGTCACGCGCAAGCAGCTCAACGAGCACTTACGCGATCAGGGGCTATTTTTCCCCATCGATCCCGGCGCCGACGCCTCGCTCGGCGGCATGGCGGCGACGCGCGCCTCCGGCACCAATGCCGTGCGCTACGGCACGATGAAGGACAATGTGCTTGCGCTCAAAGTCGTCCTCGCCAACGGCGAGGTGATGTCCACGGCGCGGCGGGCAAAAAAATCGTCGGCGGGCTACGACCTCACCCGTCTGATCGTCGGCTCGGAAGGCACGCTCGGCATCATCACCGAGCTGACGCTGCGCCTTGCCGGCATCCCGGAGGCGATCGCCTCCGGCGTCTGTCCGTTTCCTTCGGTCGAGGCGGCGTGCAACGCGACGATCATGACGATCCAGTCCGGCATTCCGGTGGCGCGGATCGAGCTCCTCGATACGCTGCAGGTAAAGGCTTCCAATCGTTACTCAAAGCTCGCCTTGCCGGAAACGCCGGTGCTGTTCGTCGAATTCCACGGCACCGAGGCGAGCGTCGCCGAGCAATCGCAGCGCTTCGGCGAGATCGCGGAGGAATTCGGCGGCGGTCCGTTCGATTGGGCGACGCGGGCGGAGGACCGCACCCGACTCTGGCAGGCGCGGCATGACGCCTATTGGGCGCAACGCGGCCTGCGCCCCAATGGGTATCCGCTTGCGACCGACGTGTGCGTTCCGATCTCGCGGCTCGCCGAATGCCTGACCGAGACGCAACGCGACATCGCCGAGAACAATCTCCTCGCCCCGATTGTCGGCCACGTCGGCGACGGCAATTTCCACGTCGGGCTGATGGTGGACCTCGAAGACGAACAGGAGGTCGGGCGCGTGCAGGGGTTTCTCAAGCGCTTGGTCGAGCGCGCGCTGGCGATGGACGGAACCTGCACCGGCGAGCACGGCGTCGGCCAGGGCAAGATGAAGTATCTTGCGGCCGAGCACGGGGAACCGGCGCTTGACGCCATGCGCGCGATCAAGCGGGCGCTCGATCCGCTCGATATCATGAACCCCGGCAAGATCGTCAGCCTGTAAGCAAAGGCGCGCAACAAATAGGGGGGACTAACGATGTCAACGACAACAGCGGCGGCACCAGGTCGTGCTTCCGGCGGTCCAACAAAATCCGATGGCGCTTTGGTTCGAATTGCGATTGCTTTCACGGCATGGGCCGAGCGCTGGTTTCCCGACGCCTTCATCTTTGTCGCTATTGCGGTGGTGGTGGTCGCACTGGGCGCCATCGTCAACGGTGCGTCGCCGCTGGCGGTGAGCGTGGCATTCGGAAATGGATTTTGGAGCCTGATCACCTTCACGATGCAGATGGCCTTCATCGTGATCGGCGGCTATGTCGTTGCCACCTCGGCGCCGGCGCAGCGACTCATCCGCAGCCTTGCCGGACTGCCGAAAACCGGTACCGGAGCGGTTGGACTCGTCGCCGCTTCCGCCATGATAGCCTCGCTGCTCAATTGGGGGTTCAGCCTCATTGTCGGCGGTTTGCTGGTCCGCGCGCTGGCCGAGCGGCGTGAGCTGCGCATGGACTACCGCGCGGCCGGGGCCGCGGCTTATCTGGGGCTCGGTGCGACCTGGGCGATGGGCCTATCTTCGTCGGCGGCGCAGCTGCAAGCCAATCCGGCGAGCGTGCCCAAAAGCTTGCTGGCGATCACCGGCGTGATCCCGTTCACCGAGACGATCTTCATGTGGCAATCGTTCTTGATCACCGCAGTGCTGCTGGTGATTTCCATCAGCATCGCGATCTGGTCGGCGCCCGGGCCGAGCACTGCGGTGACGGCGGAGGCGATGGGGATCGAGATCTCGCGTGAAGATGCGATCAAGGTACCGCCGCCGCAAAAACCCGGCGATTGGCTCGAGCATTCGCCGCTGCTGACCGTTCTTCTCGTGCTCCTCGCGGCCGGATGGCTGTTCTACGAATTCTCCCGGCAAAGCGCGATCCTCGCGATCTCGAACCTGAATACCTACAATTTTATGTTCGTCATGGCGGGGTTGCTGCTGCACTGGCGGCCGAAACGGTTTTTAGCAGCAGTTGCCAAGTCGGTGCCGGCCACCGCAGGCGTGCTGATACAATTTCCGCTCTACGGCGCCATCGCCACAATCCTGACCCAGGCGAAGAATGGCGCAGGCGTGACTGTGTCCGATCAGATCAGCCACGCCTTCGTCAGCGTGTCGACCCAACACACCTATCCGCTGGTGATCGGCGTCTATTCGGCGATCCTGGGATTTTTCGTTCCGTCGGGCGGCGGCAAATGGTTGCTGGAAGCGCCCTATGTGATGCAGGCAGCGAACGATCTCAAGGTGCATCTCGGTTGGGCGGTGCAAATCTACAACGCTGCCGAGGCGCTGCCGAACCTGATCAACCCGTTCTGGATGTTGCCGTTGCTTGGTGTGTTGGGGCTGCGCGCTCGCGATCTCGTAGGCTTCACATTCCTGCAGTTACTCGTACACCTGCCGGTTGTGCTATTCCTGCTGTGGGCACTGGCGTATACGCTCGAATATCATCCGCCGGTGGTTCCGTGACGCGCACGCCCTAGCGAGCACGCCCTAGCGAGCACGCCCTAGTCGCCCGAGTCACTCAAAATGAGGGGTAGAGCCTCTTGAGCTTGACGCGGGCATGATCTGTCGTGAATTGCCAATCGGCCTTGGCGTGATGCTTGTTTCGATGGTCCTGCCAAGCGG
>JBEKNW010000150.1:0-11280 GCA_049522435.1 Xanthobacteraceae bacterium | reverse complement strand
GTTTGAGGGACGACCGCCTGTCTGCAAAGCGCTTCCGAAAGCCGCGAGCGAGCGCGCCACCCACCGCGCCGTAGCGAGCGAGCGGCTTACTCGGCGGCCGGCCCGTTACCCCATCTACGATCACCGCGTAGGGTGGAATAGCGCAGCGTATTCCGCCGATCAGGATTTGTGCCAGAGCATTTTCAGGAAAAGTGGATACCGGTTTTCCGTAGAAAATGCGACCAAACAAAGAATCTAGAGCATGATCAGTTTCCACCGAAACTGAACATGCTCTAGACTGCGGCTATGAAGACCAGACAGCTCGCCGAAGTTCTCGAACGTGTCGAACGCTGGCCCGCTCACGCCCAGGACGAACTCGCCGAGATCGCGCGCGATATCGAGGATGGCCTCACCAGGGGCGAATACGAGCCGAGCGAAGCGGAATTGGCCGGCATCGATCGCGGCTTGCGCGCGGCGGCCGAAGGCCGCTTTGCCAGCGACGAGCAAGTTGAGGCCGCGCTGGCGAAACTCCGTGACGCTTGAAGGTCGTCTATACCGATCCTGCGCTCCGCGATCTCGACGAGATCACGGCTTGGCTTAGGCGGCACCGCCCGGGGCTCGGCCGCGCCGTCGAGCGGCGGCTGAGGATCGTCGTTGCCCATCTCGCCCGCTGGCCGGAAAGCATGCGCCGCTCCACACGTCGCCCCGACGTGCGTGTGGCGCCGCTCGGTCGCTACCCGTACAAGCGCGTAGGATGGGTTGAGCCCTTGCGAAACCCATCAAACAGCCGACCAGTCCCGATGATGGGTTTCGCTTTCGCTCAACCCATCCTACAAACTGAATACCCGCGACCAATTCTAACTCACTATCGATCTCAGGGAGGGATACAGAGAATGCGAGCTTTCCCGCGCGCCGGCGCCCTCGTCGTTGTTGCCTTCATCATAGCAACGGCCGGCGTCGTCGTTCCTTTGGCATCCGCCAACTTCGCCCCCGCCCACGCACAAACCGTCGGAACACCCATGACCACACCATCGGGCTTAAAAATCATCGACAGCAAAGTCGGCACCGGTGCCTCGCCCAACCCCGGGCAGATTTGCGTCATGCATTACACCGGCTGGCTTTACGAGGACGGCGCCAAGGGCAAAAAATTCGACTCCTCGGTTGACCGCGGTAAGCCGTTCGAGTTTCCGATCGGCATGCACCGGGTCATCGCCGGCTGGGACGAAGGTGTCGCGACCATGAAGGTCGGCGGCAAGCGCACACTCATCATCCCGCCCGAGCTCGGCTACGGCGAGCGCGGCGCCGGCGGCGTCATTCCGCCGAACGCCACGCTGATCTTCGACGTCGAGCTGCTCGACATAAAAGGTTAGCGCATAGGATGGATTAAGCAAACGTAGCCCGAAGCCGCGGCGGCTGCCGACGCTTGCGCAAGCGCCAATCAAGCAATCGGATAGCCGGCATAGCCGGCGCCGGCGCGGATGTAGCCGGTGCCGATGGCGCTCAACAATCCTTCGATCCCATCGAGTGTCTTGTCGATCAGGCTCCGCGGTTCGCCAGCCTCGAGCAGGATCTTCAGTTGGAGAAGCCCTTGGTTGGCGGCGTCGATCCGCCGCGCCAGGACCATCGTCACGTAGAGAAGTGCCGTCGGGTCTTGCAGCAATGTCGCGGCGTCGGCGACATGAAACTCCGACTTTTCCAGTGCGCGCACGTCCGCACTATGCGGCGCATCGAGCAGCGCCGAGAGCTCGCCGAACACCGCGCCAACTTCGGCCACCTGGGCGAACTCGATATCCCCCTTGAAAATGCCGACCGCGCCGCTTTTGAGAATCAAAAGCCGCCCGGTTTTCGTACCCTCGGCAAACACGGTTTCACCGGCGTCGTAGCTGGCGAGCGGAAGCGCGGCAAGCTTGCTTTGCCAGGCCTCGCGATCGTGGATCAGAGCCATTTCAAAGCGCCCCCCGTTTGCCACATCGATTGAGGCCCAGCGCAGGCCGTCTGCAAAAAATACTACGGGCCCGAGGGCGGACATGCAATGTCGCTGCCGCCGGCGGCGACTGTGCGGCGCGCTTCTGAACCGTCGGCCAGCGGCACAGACCGGATCGAGTGAAACGAAATCCGCGGCACGCCCCTTCGTCGCTTTGCTCCTCGCAATGACAAACAGGGCGCGCTCAGTCTCGCCCCTTGCGCCAAATGAGCGCATCAAGGCTCCACGGCCCGGCGCCGGCGAAAACCAGATAGAGGAAGACGAAGCAGTACATCACCGCCAACTCGCCGTGATTGAGGTAAGGAAAGAACCCGTGCGGCGCGTGGATGAGGAAATAGCCGACCGCCATTTCGCCCGACATGATGAACGCCGCCGCCCGCGTGAACAGGCCGAGCGTCAGCAGCACGCCGCCGCCGAACTCGATGAGTGCAGCGAACCATTCCATGTCGAAAACCGCCGGCGGCGCCATCGGCGACGGAAAGCCGAAAAACTTCGACGTGCCGTGTTCCAGAAACAACAGCGCGGCGATGATGCGCAGAATGCTCAGCACATAGGGCGCCAGGCGATCGAGAGAGGTTCGTAATGAGGGGGCGGAGGACTGGGTCGGCAGAGTCGAGGTGTGATTCATTGCGAACTCTCCAAGGCGCCCCTGTCGCGCGATGTAATGACGGCCGAGGTCGCGCGCACTTCACAAGATGCTGATGTGTCAGAGCGTAGCAGAGCGCAACCCGGATTGCGTGTCGCGCAATCCGGGCTACATGTGCCTATCCATGCTATACCGCCATCGAGACCAAACTGCTCAGCCAAGCCATGTCCGCCATGAACGACTTTCCGATCGATCCGCCGCTCGTCGTCAAGGATGACCCGAAGCCGCGGCGGCTCGCCACGCTGGCGCAGGCGCGCGCCTATGTCGACGAGGCGCTGCGGCTCGGCCGCCCGGCGCCGTGGCGCGAGCTGTGGCACCGCCTCCAATCGGTGACGACCGAGGAGGAAGCCATCGAGGCGATCGGCGACATGCGCGAATTGTTCGCGCTGGAAGATCTGCTCGTCCCGCCCGGCCCCCATCGCGACGCGGAGACCTGACGAGGGAGATTCCTGCGCCGCGCTACTCCTCCGGCTCGGTCGTAAAGAACAGCGGATAGCCATTGCTCTTGCCCAATTCGGTGGCTTCCTTGGCCTTGGTCTCGGCGACGTCCCTGACATAGACCGCGATGACGCAGGCGCCCTTCTGATGCGCCGTCATCATCACGCGATAGGCCTGGTCGGCGGTCATGCGGAACACCGCCTTGAGCACGAGGACGACGAATTCGCGCGGCGTGTAATCGTCATTGAGGAGGATCACCTTGTAGAGCGGCGGCCGCTGGGTTTTCGGCCGCACCTTGGTGCGGGTTTTGACGAGGGTTTTGGTCATGGCAGACGCTCCGCACCCCGTGCGCGACGCTCCCGGCAAGTATAATCCGCGCCGCGGCTCTGTCCCAGCATGTCGCAGCCGCAGCCGCGACGAGCTTACGTTTCGCCGGACGGCCTACCGCTCAGGCAGCCAATGTTCCGTCATGGAACCGCGCCACATTTGTGGCATTCATCGCCGCATCGCACGGAGATCACCATGCACATTCTTTGGATCATCATCATCGGCTTCGTCGCCGGCATCATTGCCCGCATGCTGGCGCCGGGCGCGAACAACCCGGCGGGCTTCATTCTCACCACGCTGCTCGGCATTGCCGGCGCATTCGTCGCCACCTTGATCGGGCAGGCGGTCGGTTGGTACGGCCCGAACCAGGGCGCCGGCCTCATCGGCGCTGTCGTCGGCGCGCTGATCGTCCTCTTTGTCTGGCACCGGCTGGTGACACACCGCGTGATTTCCGATCCCGGCCGCCGTTGGCTGTAAGCTTACCCAACGGGCAGGTAGGCTTAGCGACCTGCCGATCGCCGCGGAATGACCGCATAGCGGGGCGTCCGGCGTTCGACCACGACGGCGCGCGGCGCGCCGACACGGCTGGTGACGGTAATATGGTTCATGTCCTTGCGCTGCCCCATTCGCAAGACGGCCCCTCGCGCCTCATCGAGGGGGACTTCCATCAGCGCCGCCACGATCTCGACCTGCTCCTTGAGATCGTCGGTGAGCCCCTGTGCCGCCAGGACCGCCTCCTCGACCGTCGGCGGATCGCGTCTGACCCGCCGGCGACCGTCTTTTGTGTCCCATATGTCGCTCATATCCGCACCTGCGTTCATTCTTTCATTGTCGCCAAGCGTTGACACCAAGCCTTGTCACCAAACCGATTATCAGCCTTCTACCGCATTGCAGCAAGGAAATTGTGCGATGCACTATGCGATGCACTCAGGGGAAAACTCACGGCCCGCCAAGCGGTTCCCAGCCGGGCCGCCCGGGAGAATGTCGTGGTCGGGGCCGGCGCTCGCTAGCGCGGCGCCATGTCGCTGAACAGCACGCCGCCCTTGCCCTTCGCCGTTTTCGCCGTCTCGACCAGCGAGACGGTAACCGATTCTGCCGGCGCTCCGAGATTCTTCACGACGGCGGCGGTGACGTCCTTGACGAGTCCCCGCTTCTCCTCGAGCGTGCGCCCCTCCAAGAGGTAGACGACGATTTCCGGCAATGGATGCCTCCTCTGGCTAGCCCCGGCTTTGCTTGCCGCTAGCAGGTCCGCGCGGTGCCGTTCGGAATTGCGTGGCCCGGTGCCATTCGGCATCAAGCTAATACGCGCCCCGCGGCGGGTGCGCTGCGGTTGTGTTGCGGCCCGTGAATGAACGCAGAAGCGCGAGAGGTCCTCTGCTGGACGCCTGTTCGGCGCGTGGGGCGCTACGCCAAGTAACATGCTTCTTGGTCACTTTCTTTTGCACCGGCATTGCATCGGGCGCCGTGACCATCTCATCAGGCGCTTGCGCCGGCGCGGCATCGGTCGCCGCCGGCACCTCGGCCAGCGCTGCCATGCTCGCCGGGTCCTGAGCTGTCGAACTGGTGCTCGATTCGCTTGCCGCGGGACTTTCCGCGCGGCCGTTCGCCGGTGACAGCATCGCGGAGCGCCCGCGCAAAGCGCTCTGCGCGTCCGCCTGCACTTGCGGCGGCGGCGATTGCTTCTGTCCTTGCGTCGGCGCTTGCACCTGCGCCGCCGCGGGCAGGCTGATAGGCATCGACGCAGCCGCGACCGGCTGCGCCAACGTGCGCGCCGCAACCGATTCCTCGGCGGCCGGTCGATCCACCAACGAGAATACCACCGCGGTGCCGGCGGTTGCGCCGACCGCGGCGGCGACGATGACGATGCGTGCCGTGCGCATGAAACTGGGTGCCGGGGCGAGATAACCCCATTCCGGATTGAAATTCCCGGCGCGACGCATCACAACCTCCGAGGCAGGCCGACCGCTGCCCGCACCCAGTGCCAGAGCCGCTGCCAAATGTGGAAACGCATCGACCGCGGCGCCGGTTCCTGTCCCGGCGAGAAATGGTTAACGGTCATCGAAGACGCTCGCAAGCCGCGGAAAAGCGAATGCTGCCGCCTGTTGACAATGCGCAACAGCTTGCCGCCACGCCGCCGCGAGTTTCACGGCCGCGGCGAGACCGCGAGCGTCTCTTCCGTCGGCGTTCAAGAAAAGCACCCTTAAGACGCGCTGACCAAATTCGCCGGAGGCCGCGGAGTCTCGCCCTCCCCGCCAATGTGGTCCCCAATCGAGCCGATCCAGGACGGGATGCCGCCGATCACGGACACGACACGTTGCGTGACGGAGAGGACGTGATCCTTGATGCCAATCGTCTTGGCGACAAGTGAATCCGGATTAGCCGCCGCAGGTTTGACGGTTTCGTTCTGTGCGATCACCAGCGGCGGAAGCGACGCGCCAACGACCGGCGTTTTGCTGTGGAGTGCGACCGGTTTCGGCGCGACCATCGCGACGACCGCTTGGCGCGGCCCGGCCGCCGCCCGAGCCAGCTCGGCCTCGACGGCCGCCCGCGGCGCCTCATCCTCTGCGGTTAGCTTGGTCTTTTCCGCCACCATCTGCGCCTTGAGGAAATTCACGATCAGGGCGTGCTCGTCGCGGACTAGCTGCATCATTTCGGCGGAGGCCGGGGCGACCTGCGCGGCGGCGGTCGGCTGCGGCGCCCGGCCCAACTGATAATGCGTGAACAGGAAACCGCCGATCACGCTCGCCAGCGCCGCCGGCAGGATGTCGAGGACGAGTTTGGCAAGGAAGCGCGCCAGCAACGGCACATTGTATGGCATGACCCTGGTCTCCTCGGCCGCCCGCGTTTTTCAAACGGCCGATTGAATTTCAAACATGTGTTATAGGCAGCCGAAGGCCGGGAACAAGGAATTTTTGCGGCGCCAAGGGGGATTTCTTGCGGAAACCCGCTCAGGCCGGTTGCGCCAGCCCGGCGACCGCCCAGCGGCTGACCAGGCCCGCGAGCCTTTCGACCGCTGTTTCGTCGAGCGAAAGCGAAACCGGGGGCGCCGCAAGCTGCTCGCGGTTGCGTATGAACACACTGCATTGCCCGATCAGCCAGATCGCCGCGACCATGAGCGTGCGCTGATCCGCCTGCGGCATAAAGCGGCGCACGAGTTCGACCGCCAAATCCATGAACGGAGCCGCCTCCTCGCTGAGGAGCTTGCGGAACACCGCGGTCGGCTGCACCGCTTCCCAGTTGAAAATCCGCATGTGTCGGCTGAACTCGTCGCGCGCCAGCAGCGGCCGAAGCTGGCCGCGGACGAATTCGCCGAGCGCCTCTTCGCGCGACATCGCTTTCGCCTCCTCGGCGTGAGCGAGCTGGTGCGCGGTGACCGCGCGGAACGCCGCGCGCAGCACTTCGCGGTACAGTCCTTCCTTGCCGGCGAAGTGGTAGTTGACGGCGGCCTGGTTGACGCGCGCCTTGCCGACGATGGCGCGCACGCTCGTGGCCTCGTAGCCGCGCTCGGCGAACAGCCGCGCGGCCGCTTTGAGGATGCGCTCGCGGGTGATTTCAGACGGGCGCGTCATCGCCGACCATTTTTCAAACTCTCGTTCGAATTGCAAATAAGCGTTTGGCGCCGGCAATGCAAATCTTCTTGCCGCGGCCGATGGCGCGGGAGGGTCCTGACCGCGAAACGCCCGGATGCGCGCGCCGCGCCGACGGCGCGGCGCCTCGAGACCATCAATCGATCAGGCCGAGCACGTAAAGAATAACGCCGGCGAGCAGCAGCAGGTACTGCGGCAACAACACGGCTTTCAGCCGGGAACTGCGCCGCCCGAACAGCGAGAATCGCGCCTCGACATCGAAATTGGATTGCCCCGGCCGCCGCGCTTCCTGCACCAGCGGAATAAGCGAAAGCGTCGCGATGCCGAAGACCACCGACATCGTCAGGCAGGCCATCGCCGCGAGGCGCAGGGCCGCGCTGGAAAATTCCACCCCGGACGCCACCCAGGCGAGCAGCGCGATGGTGGCGAGCAGCAGGTAAGTGCTCGCGCTGTTGACGAATTCGAGCGCCTTGGTCTGCGCGTCGGCTGGTAGCCCGTTCATGCGGCGGCTCTCCTTGACGCATTATGCCGGACACCGCCTTCTCCGCAATGACTCGATGCGCGGGCGCCGCTATCGTCTCCCCATGATCGGGCCGCACCGCATCGAGGGCTACGCCATCGTGTCTGCCGACGGCATGATCGCCGATGGCAACGGCGTGATGCCGGAGACGATCCGCAATGAGGCCGACCAGAGATTTTTGCAAAAAGAGCTCGACTTGGCCGCATTGGTCGTGCACGGCCGGCACTCCTACGAAGGCGGGCCGCGCGCCGCGCGCCGCAAGCGCCTGATCGTGACGCGTCGAATCGCTGCCATCGCGCCCGATCCTTCGCATCCCGGCGCGCTCCTTTGGAATCCGGCCGGCGCGTCGCTCGAAGAGGCCATCGCGATGCTCGGCGCCGGAGCGGGCGCCATTGCGGTCATCGGCGGCGCCGACGTGTTCGGCCTTTTTTTGCCCCTCTACGACGCTTTTCATCTCACGCGCGCCGCCCGTGCCAAGATTCCCGGCGGACGGCCGCTGTTTCCGCAGGTCGGCCCGCATGCGACGCCGGAAGAAGTCCTCGCCCGCCATGGCCTAAGGCCCGGCCCGCGACGCGACATCGACGCGACCGCCGGCATTACGCTGGTGACGTGGGCACGCTAAATGCGTCCGCCAGCAGTCGGTCCGGCGAGGGCAGGGCCGCAAAAGCGGACATGGATCGCGCCACGCAGAACGGCTGCGCCATTTCATTCATGATTTCTTAAACCGCCCTCCCACCCTTGAGCGTTCGCCGCAAGCCTTTGTTCACCGTTCGCGCGGCATTGTCATCGGCGTTTCAATGGCGTGGCGGCATCCTTAGCATGATCCGAACTCTCCCCCTTATCGAAGAGCTCGAAGCCGCGCTGACCTCCGGCACCAACACGCGCCGTATCGAGATGCTCACGCGCATCACCGATCTGTTCGTCGGCGGCGCACCGCGCTATTCCGAAGAGCAGATCGGCGTATTCGATGACGTCATGGTGCGCCTGGTGAGCACGATCGAGGCCAAGGCGCGGGCCAAGCTGGCGCACCGTCTGGCGCCGATCGCAAACGCCCCGTCGAGCGTGATCCACATGCTCGCCTTCGACGACGACATCGAAGTCGCGCGGCCCATCCTCAGTCAGTCGGAACGGCTCGAAGGCTCCGCCCTTCTCGCCAACGCCAACACCAAGAGCCAGCAGCACCTGTTCGCCATCTCGCAGCGCAGCTCGCTGAGCGAAGCGGTGACCGACGTGCTGGTCGAACGCGGCGACCGCGAGGTCGTTCATGCGGTGGTCAAGAACATCGGTGCCCGTTTTTCCGATGCCGGCTTTCGCATGCTGGTCAAGCGCTCCGCCGGCGATGACGACCTTGCGACCGAGGTCGGCATGCGCAGCGACATCCCCCGTCCGCATTTCCTGGTGCTGCTGGAGAAGGCTTCGAGCGCGGTGCGCGCACGCCTTGCCGCCGAGAACCCGCAAGCAAGCACCGCCATCGAGGGGGTCGTGGCCGAGGTCGTCGGCGGCATTCGCAACGAGGCCCGCAACGCTTCGCCGGATTTTGCCGCCGCGCAGGCGGCCGTGGAGCGGCAGAATCGCATCCGTCGCATTGGCGAAGCCGAAATCTACCAATATGCGCGCGACCGCAAGTTCGAGGAAACGGCGATCGCGCTGTCGATCCTGTGCGATACGCCAATCGATGTCGTGGAGCGGGCGCTACTCGATCCGGGCGCCGAGATCGTGCTCATCCTCGCCAAGGTCGCCGGCCTGTCGTCCACGACGACCAAGGCCGTCCTGCTCCTGCGGGCAGCCGACCGTGGCATGTCGGCAAAGGACCTCGAGCAAGCGCTTTCGAGCTTCAACCGGTTGCAACCCGATACTGCCCGGCGCGTGCTCGGCTTCTTCCGCACGCGCGTCAAAAAGCCGGCGCAGCCGATGGTCCCGCCGGCGGTCGCCGTCAACGGCTGACGCTAAGCGGGGCCGGTTCTGCCTTCCTCTTCCTCACCCACCGAGTCGGCGGCAGGCCGCAGCCATTTCTCAAACCCCTTTCAGGCAAGACATGATCCCTATGGCATTATGTTTATGGCCAAATAGGGCTGCATATTTATGCCCAAATAGGGCTGCATATTTGTACCCGAATATGGCTGCGCCACTCTTTTTCCAATGCATGGCCGGGTGGAGTAGACGGGGGTGCCGCCAACCTTCGCAAACGGATCGGCCACGAGGTTCCGCTGACAGCGGGAGACGATAGGTAAATGTGCGACCACGGATTGGCAATTCGCCGCATCAGAGGGGAGTTTCGGGCATGAGCACGTCAAAGCGCTTCATGGTTTTCGTACCGTTGGTGTCGATTTTTGTCGCGCTATCGCTGTCGGCGATGGCGCAAGAACCACCAAAGAAGCCGGCAGCAAAGGCGCCCGCAGTCCAGCCGAGGGGCCAGGTGAAGCCGGGACCAATGGCCGGGCCGCATCCGGGTCCGCGAGGGCCGGGAATGGTGGGCATGCACCATCGCTTTGACCCACACCATTTCGACCGCGCTGCTTGGGGGCTTGGGCGTGCCTATCCCTACGGGTGTCGCT
Source organism: Xanthobacteraceae bacterium (assembly GCA_049522435.1). GTDB lineage: Bacteria > Pseudomonadota > Alphaproteobacteria > Rhizobiales > Xanthobacteraceae > BOG-931. The sequence continues at coordinate 1,244 of JBEKNW010000150.1, read as the reverse complement.
GGGGACGCTGCGGCTACTGGTGGTGGGCCGATGGCTATTGGTATTTTTACGACCAGCAGTTCGCTGGCTCCCCGGAGGTCGTGTCCGAGGTCGCATACGATGAACAAGGCAATCTGGTGCCAGTGGAAGCGGCACCGCCGCCTGCCGTCGGCTATGCGCCACCGCCGCCACCTGCCGACTATGTGCCGCCACCTCCCCCGCCGAGCCAAGATGCAGTCGGCGGCGCGGTCGGCGGCGCCGTTCTGGGCGGCATACTCGGCGGCTTGCTGACGGGCCGACCTGGCGGTGCGGTTGCCGGCGCAATCGTCGGCGGTGCGACCGGCGCGGCCATCGGCGCGGAGGCCCAGCGGCGGAACGGATATTATCTGTGGCAGGGCGCCTGCTATTATCGCTATCCGACCGGCGAATACGCCGCAGTCGACCCCCGCTACTGCAATTGAACCGGCGGCGGGGCCAAGAGTCCCCGTCGCCGTTACCATCGCCGAGAACAGTACAGTGAGGCGGTCGGCCTCGACCCGACAGGTGCGGTCGCCATAACGATCCCCGGTTTTTGATGACCGACACCGAGGAATGCAGCTGACCGGTGGGACCGGCTTCCGCCATCGCCGCCCAAGCGATGCGTGAAGCGGCAATTTCAACCGGCGAGGCGCGGCATCAGCCTGAGCGCGGTTTGGCGATTGATCGAGGCGCGATCGGCGTCGCTGAAATCATACGCGGCGAGGCCCTCCGCCGGCTCGCTGCCTTCGCGGAACGGATAATCCGAGCCGAACATTAGCTGCGAGCGCCACCTGGCAGCAGGGCAGGCGCGGAAAAAACCGTGCCGCGTGGATGTCCGCTGTGCGGCGTCCGGCCGTGCAAATGCAGCGTTCATCCCTGTCCTCGCGCGCTTCGTTGGTGCGTCGCCCGACGCGAGCTTGGCGGCGATCGCGCGTTCGACCAACCACCACGATTGGCTCAGCGGCGTGCTGCGCCTCTTCTCCTCGTCGCCGATGGAAGGCACAGACGAAGCTTTACGGTTTCTTTTACAGAATCTGCTTGACTCCCGGACGATTGCATTTATTTGGGGACTTTGCCGCTGTTGATCAGTCCACGTGGACGCGATCGGGCGGCTTTCACTTCCGCGGCGCCGGCTTGCCGGCATCTCGGGTTCTTATCTCTGGTTGGGGAGGACGGCATGAGCCAGAACGCCCTCTTGCGATCGGTGAAGGGCTTGGGGATCCCAGGTACCGCCCGAAAGGAAGACA
>JBEKNW010000149.1:0-11321 GCA_049522435.1 Xanthobacteraceae bacterium | reverse complement strand
CATCCTCGCCGTCCTCGAGCTTGGTATTGTCGGCCGGCGCGATCGGCGCGGCGCGACCGAGCGCCTGCGCAATTCCGTTCGGGTCGATGATCATGATCACCGCGCCGTCGCCGAGGATCGTCGTGCCGGAAAAAGCCGCGATGTGACGCAGTTTCGACGACATCGGCTTGATCACGATCTCCTCGGTGTGGAATACGCCGTCGACGACGATGCCAAAGATTTGGCTGCCGACCTGGGTGACGACGACGAAGCAATTGTCGCCTTCGCGTTCGCCGAGGCGCAGGATTTCCTTGAGGTCGATGAGCGGCAACAACTTGTTGCGCAAGCGCAGCACCGGCGTGTCCTTGATCCGTTCGATACGGTGTTCGCCGCCGCTCGTGGCGCGCACAAGCTCGAGCACGGAAAGCTGCGGGATGGCGAAGCGTTCGCCGGCCGCCTCGACGATGAGGGCGGAAACGATGGCAAGCGTCAGCGGAATCTTGATCGTGAAGGTGGTCCCAGCGCCGGCAACGGATTTCAAATCGACCGTGCCGCCGATCTGCTCCATGTTGACGCGCACGACGTCCATGCCGACGCCGCGGCCGGAAATGCTGGTCACCTGCGCGGCGGTGGAGAAGCCGGGCATAAAGATCAGATTGCAGATCTCCGCCGCGGATTTCGTCGCAATCTCCGCCGCGCTGGCAAATCCATGCTCGACCGCCTTGGCGCTGATGCGCGCCACGTCGAGGCCGCGGCCGTCATCCGCAATCTCGATGATGATATGACCGCCTTGGTGACAGGCGGAGAGCCGGATCGTCCCGTTCTGCGTCTTGCCGGCGGCGAGCCGCTCGGCGGGACTTTCGATGCCGTGATCGGCACAGTTGCGGACCAAATGGGTGAGTGGGTCCTTGACCAGCTCGAGCACCTGGCGGTCGAGCTCGGTCTCGGCGCCGTGCATCTCGAGTTCAATCTGTTTGCCGAGTTCGGCGGAAAGGTCGCGCACGATGCGCGGCAGCTTTTGCCACGCATTGCCGACCGGCTGCATGCGCGTTTTCATCACGCCTTCCTGCAGCTCGGCGGTGACGTTCGAGAGCCGCTGCAACGGCACCTTGAAGTCGGAATCCTCGTGACGGCGGACGATCTCGAGGAGCTGGTTGCGGGTGAGAACGAGCTCGGAAACCGTGGTCATGAGGCGATCGAGCGTCTCGACATGGACGCGGATCGAATGGCTTGCGAGCCTTTCGCTGCGTTCATCATCGGACGGCTCGGCCAAAGGCTTGTCGGCCAAGGGCTTGTCAGCCAAGTGCTTGTCAGCCAAGTGCTTGCCGCGCGCAGGCGTTTGCGGCCTCGCATCCTCCTGCAAGCGCGGAGCCGGTTGCGGCCTTGCATCCTCCTCCACACGAGGAGCCGGTTGCCGCCGCATTTCCTCGAACTGCCTCAGGCGATTGAGTTGTTCGATGAGATCGCCATCGTTACCCGTCGGCTCGCTCTGCTGCGCTTCGATCCCGTCCAGGATGGTCTTGATGCGGTCGATGGTGGAGAGAATGAGCGTGACGGCCTCGGTGGTGACCGGCATTCCGTCGCGGAACCCGCCCATCAAGGTCTCGGCGGCATGCGCCAGCGTCTCGAGCCGGGGAAGTTCGAGAAAGCCGCAGGTGCCTTTGATGGTATGGACGAGGCGAAAAATGTCGCCGAGGATATCGCCGTTGTTCGGCTCCTGCTCGAAGCGCACGAGTTCGGCGTCGACCCGGTCGAGACTCTCGTTGGTCTCGGTCAGAAATTCGCGAAGCAGGTCGTCCATACCAGGCGCCTCGTCAGCACAAACTTTCGTCGGCCGGTACTCCACGCGCCTTGGCAACCAGCACGCAGGACGCGTGCTGTCGCCGCCAGGCGCCGGAGGCTGACCGAACCTGCCGGAGTTTGTTGCCAAAGGGTTTAATTTCGGTTGCGGAGGCGCAGCGCGTTGCCCCTGGGGGGCCTTTCCCCGCCCAGCCGGGGCCCGTTAGCGGGCCGTTAAAACAACCGTCCCGGCTTCGCCGCCAGCCGCGAGTGCAAGCCCGCAATCCCGGGCCAGGATGCCCGCATAGAGGGGTTGAATGGCGTGAGCGTCAACGGCCTGAGCCGGGCTGCCCGAGAGCAGCTCGGTAGTGGCCGGGCTCAATCGGGCGTTGAGGCCGCAAGCCGTGACCACGAACCCCCCCTCCCCGCCGGGGACCGGATCGACCGTCAGCGTTCCCCCGCGTGGAACGGCCCCGGCGCCGATCATCAGCATGTTCAACAACAGCTTCACCCGGTTCTTCGCCAGCAATTGGCACGGCAGGTTCCAGATCAATTTGGTCTTGTTGTCCTCAAGAAGCCCCCGCGCCGCCTTTTCCGCATCGCCGAGCTCGATCTGCGCGCCGGCCGATCCGGCGGCGCCGAAGGCAAGCCGGCAAAATTGAAGTTTTGCCGAGGCCTGATACGCGCTCTTCTTGATCAGATCGAGCGCGAATGTCTTGGTTTCCTCGTCCTTGTCCTCTTCCAGGACTTCGATGCCGTTGACGATCGCCCCGACCGGACTGATCAGGTCATGGCAAACGCGCGAGCACAGCAGCGCCGCAAGGTCGAGGGCTCCGATGGCAATGGGGCCGGAAACGGGGGCGGACATGAGAGGCTCCGCTCAAGTGCGATGGGTCCCGTCCGTGTCACAGCGCGCGCGATTCGGCAATCGTGCCGTTTTCCGCGGCCTATGGTAAACGCATCCCCTTTGCCCGGCGGATGCGACGATGCTCGCGCGAGCGGGCCCCAAGGAGCGCCCGTGTCCACGTTCGACTCTGCCGCCTGCGCCGACCTCATGGACCTGCTGACCGCAATCAGTACGTCCGCGGCGGAAGCGATCCAGCGCTCGCACGGGCAAGGCAGCGTCCGCATCAAAGCCGACGGCTCACCGGTGACGGCGGCGGACGAAGCTGCGGAAGCCGTGATCCGCGACGGCCTGGCGCATCTTGCTCCGGCTTTGCCGGTCATCTCGGAGGAGCAAGCGGAGCGCGAGAAGCCGGCCATCAGCAGTGCAAGCTTCATCCTCGTCGACCCGCTCGACGGCACGCGAGACTATATCGCCGGGCGTGATGAATACACGGTCAATATCGGTCTGGTTTCGCGTGGTGCGCCGATCCTCGGCGTTATCGCGGCGCCGGCGCTCGGGCTGATCTGGCGCGGAATCGTCGGCCGCGGCGCCGAGCGGCTGGAATTTTCTGCGCGGAAGACTTCACCGCCGCAGGTCATCCACACCCGGTCTCGTCCCCAGGGCGACCTCCTCGTCATGGTGAGCCGCTCGCACCTGGACGCGCGAACGCAGGCTTATCTCCAGGGCTTGCCGCGCGCACGGTGCGTTTCCTGCGGTTCCTCGGTGAAATTCTGCCGCCTGGCCGAAGGCGCCGCCGACCTTTATCCCCGGCTCGGGCCGACGCGGGACTGGGACGTGGCGGCGGGTCACGCGATCTTGACCGCGGCAGGTGGAAGCGTGGTCGCGCCGGACGGCGCATCCCTCATCTACGGCAGCCCGGAGCTACGAATTCCAGCGTTTGTCGCCCGGGGTGATCCGGCCGCCGCCGCCGCCGCCGACCCTGCCGACCCCGCGATCAGGGGCTGAGCGTGCGCAGCACATTCGGCCATTTACGTTCGGCCGTGGCGACGATGCGGTCTGGATCGGCGGTAAACGTTGCCATCCGGGCGCGATCATAGAACAGGAACAGCCGCCCGCCGGCAATCAGCCACACGCTCGGGTTTCCAGCAACCGCGACGCCGTGCGCGACGCCGAGCGGGTCATAACCGCCGAATTGCGGCATGTAGACGTCGGGCCGCGCCGCGAAGGCCTCGCGATTGCCGCTGTTGCAGAAGCGCCAGACCGCGCCACCGTAACGGAATTCGAGGTCTGGGCTGCCGAGGACCGGCTTGCCGTCGGTATAGAAGGCGACCGGGTCGTAGCCCCCGATGGCAAGACCGGTATGCCAATCGACCACGATCCGTTCCGTCGTCGCGCCGCGCGAGGCGGGCGGACCGGCAGGCAGGGTGAGCATCAAGCCGGCGAACGCGGCCACGCCCGCGCAGTATCGCTTCCGTTGCTGCCGTGCTGCGGTCATAGTTTCGGCGAAGATCGGCTGATTCGGATCGGCTTGCGCCAGGAGGTAAAAGCCGAGAGTTACGCGGTGCCCGTGAGCAAGGGGTTAACCGGGGGACACTCGATGAATCTTGCCTTGCGGTTCGCCATGATCGCCCTGCTCGTTGCCGGCCTCGAAGCCGCGTCGGCCGGAGCGCAGACCCTGCCACCGCCGGCGGTCGTCGGACCCTCGCCGTCGTTGCCGCCGCAGCCGCCGGCGGTCGTCGAGCCCTCGCAGCCGCCAGCGCCCAGCGCACCCTCAGCGTCATTGCCGCCACAGCCGCCGGCGGCCAACCAGTTCTCGCCAAACGAGCTGGTCGATGCCGGCCATCACTTCTTCGGCGGCATTTCGCGCGGATTAGCCTCGATCATCGAGAAAGCGGTGAGCCAATGGGGGCAACCGAACGGCTATATTCTCGGCGAGGAAGTGGGCGGCGCCTTTGTCGGTGGCCTGCGCTATGGCGACGGGACGCTCTATACCAAGAATGCCGGCGACGTGCGCGTGTTCTGGCAAGGGCCGACGCTGGGCTTCGATGCCGGCGCCGACGGCGCACGTACCATGATGCTGGTCTATAACCTGCCGCGAACCGCCGCGATTTTCGAGCGGTTCGGCGGCGTGGACGGCTCGGCCTATTTCGTCGGCGGCTTCGGCATGACGGCGCTCACGGCCAATGATATCGTGGTCGTGCCCATCCGCTCGGGCGTCGGGCTGCGCTTGGGGGCCAATCTCGGCTATCTCAAATTCACTTCACGCCCCACCTGGAACCCGTTCTGATCGCCGCCCGCCGGCTTCGACACGCGGCGCAATAGTTCAGCGGCGCCGCAGCTCCATTGTCTTTCTGGCGCGGCGGCCGTTCTCGGTTTAGGTTAACGGTTAGTGAATATGGCGCAGTCCCGCCTCCGCGTGGCAATGTGCCGGCGGACGGTGGTGCGGCTTAAAGAGTGGTGTCATGGTCGAACCGATCATGTATTTCGGGATCGGGTTCCTCGTTGCGGCGTTCTTCGGACTGCTGTTCGTTCCCATCGTGCATGATCGCGCCGTGCGCCTGACGATGCGACGCCTGGAAGCGGCAACGCCGCTGTCGATCGCCGAAATCCGCGCCGACAAGGATCAGTTGCGCGCCGAGTTCGCCATGTCCACTCGCCGGCTCGAAATGAGCGTCGAGCAGATGAAGACCAGGACGACGACGCAGCTCGCCGAGCTTGGCAAGAAGGCGGACGCCATCAACCAGCTCAAGAAAGAACTCGGCGAGAAGACCGCGACGATCTTCGCGCTGGAATCGCGCGACAAGAATCTGTGGGCTCAACTGCGCGCCACCGAGGAGGAGTTCGAGCTGAAGTCGAGCTCGTTGCGCGAAGCGGAGCGCGAGCTCGCCGACAAGGAGGCGAACCTCGCCAAACTGCTCGCCGAACTCGGCGAGCGCTCGATCCTGGCCGACACGCAGCGCGTCGAACTCGCGGCGCTGCGCACGCAGATCGAAGCGATGAAGGTCAGCGTCGCCGACTACGAGCGCGCCGTGCGGGCGACCGAAGACCGCCTCGCGCGCGAACGCGGCGACGCCGAGGCGGCGGCCAAGCAATTGAACGAGGCGCGCGGCAAGCTCGACGGGCTGGCGGCGCGCACCGGCGAGCTCGAGCGGCAGCTCGTCGTGCAGACGACCGAAGCGCAGCTGCTAAGCCGCCGGGTGCAGGAGCTGGAAGAGCGGCTCGGCGATCAGGGCCGCCTGCTGGCCGAGCGCGAATTCGAGGCCAGCCGGCTGCGCCGCGAGCTTGAGGCCGCGAGCAAGATCGAGAACGATCTGCGCGAGCAGCTTGACAATGCCGGCGCCGGCGGCAGCGGCGCCGTGGACAAGTTCCGCGCCGACATCAGCCAGCTCGAAGCGCAGCTCGCCGCCGCGCTCGAGGAACGCGCCAAGCTGCAGCGCGAGATCGCGACGATGAAACGCGATGCGGAAACGACCTGGGCGACCGAGCGCGTCGAGAACGCGCTGTTGCGCGAGCGCATCAATGACGTCGCCGCCGAGGTGGCGCGGCTCACCGCCGCGCTCGAAGGCCCAGGCTCGCCGATCGAGTCGATGCTCGCCGTCGAGATCCCGGCCTTGGACCAGGGAATGGGCGATGCGGCCGCCGGCATCAACGGCACCAGCGACGAGGCCGGCGCCGCCACGATCGATTCCCCCCAGCAGGGCAAGGGCACGCTCGCCGACCGCATCCGCGCGCTGCAGTCGAGCGCCTCTCGCGTCGCGTCGAATTAAGTCCGTCATTGCGAGGAGCGAAGCGACGAAGCAATCCAGGCCTGGTGTGCCCTGGATTGCTTCGGCACTGCGTGCCTCGCAATGACGAACGGTAGAAGCCTCGCTTGACACCCCACTGAGCCATTCCTTAAATCCGGTGCCGATCGGGCCGGGCGCTTAGCTCAGCGGGAGAGCGTTCCCTTCACACGGGAGAGGTCGTAGGTTCAATCCCTACAGCGCCCACCAGCCTTCGCTGCTTCGCAGCTACGGCTGGCAAGCCAGTCTCCGCATCTCCTGCGAAGCAGCGAAGGCTGCGGGGGTGTTTGCTATAGACGGATCTCGCCGAGATTGATGCTGGCGCCGAGATTAGTCTCGATCACCTTCTTGCTTCCGTCCTTGGCCGCGACCTCCACGACATAGCGGCCCGAGTTCTCGTCGAGCCGGTCAAACTTGAAGTCGCCGAAGTTATCGCTCACCGTTTCCGCGACGACCTTGTTATCCTTCATCAGCCGCACCTGCGCACCCTCGACGCAGTCCACACTGCCGCCGGTATTGGCCGAGATGGTGCCGCCGATGAAGCATTTCGCGTAGCGCCATAGGTTGCGGTAGTAGACGCGCGGCCGGGCGTTAAGCTCGGGCTTCAGCACTTCGAGCTTCTGCTCGCGCGCCATGCGCTGCATGTCGTCGTCTTCAAGCTTGAGCGCCCGCATGGCGCCGGTTGGACAGGACAGCTGCCCGCGGGTCTGCTTCCAGCCCTGATCGAGCAGATGGGCGTCGAACGGCCAAGCCTGCGGAACCTTCAGTTCCTCGTTCCACCAGATGTGGCCGTAGGGGCAGGCATCGACCAGGTCCCGGCGACCCTTCGCCTTGACCGGATCGATGAGCACGATGCCGTCGTCGCGTTTTTTCACCGCACCGCCGCCTTTCGCCACACAGGGCGCGTCGTCGCAGTGGTTGCACATGGTCGGTACATAGGCGGCATCGATCATCGGCGTCTGTCCGCGCTCTTTTTGTAAAATGTTGATCCACCGGTGACCGTGCTTCGGCATCGGCGCGCAATAGCCCGGCCAGTCGTTGTCGATATACTCGTCCATGATCGCCAGCGTGCACAAATTGCAGTTCGTGCACTCGGCGACGTCGATGATCATGTTCCATTTTTTCATCGCTGATCTCGCATCATCATCCGTCAGCCCCCGCACCGCGTCGCGCGCGGAGCATCCTCACTTCGGTATCTGCGGTACAACAAGATGAAAAAGCTTCAGCACCGCTCCGCTCGCCGCCTGGATGGTCGCGGTTTCGGACGGGCCGAGGTAGATGCCCGCACCCTTTTCGACATCGTAATCGCGATCATTGAGCCGGATGCGGCCCTTGCCTTCCATCAGGTAGATGAGCTGGTGCTTGTCGGCGACATCCGGCTTGAACGTCTCGGCCGATTTTAGCCAGCGCAATGAACCCTGCACGTTCTGCGCCCCGCACAGGGCTTCGTTCAGCACCTCGGTGACCTGGCCTTGGCCCGTCGATGCTTTTTTCGGCAGCTTATTGGTATCGATGAATGTGAGCGACATCATGGTTCTCCACTGCGGTCAGAAGCATGTCAGGTCTGCACCCAGACGCGGCCGTCCTTGCGCTCCCAGCGCAAATCGTCGTCGGTGCCTTCCAGGATCGTGGTTTTGAAGCGGTTGGGCGCCTGGAACTCGAAATAGAACAGCGGCTCCGTGGCGCGCAGGCGGTGCTTCTCTTCGGCCGGGATGAAGATCATGTCGCCGGGTCCTACCGGGCGTATGCCGTCGTCCGATTCCACCGTCGCCTTGCCATCGATGATGAAATAGAAGTGCTCGCAGTTCTTGTGCAGGTGCAAGGGAGACGCCGCGTCTTTCTTGTAATGCATGACGCCGGCCAGCATGTCGTCGATCTTGGCGAGCTCCTGATTGACGAAGAAGATGCGCTCGCGCGCCGCTTTGGCATCGATCAGCGAGGGCAGTTCGCCCTCCTTGAATACATAAGCCATTGAATATCCTCCGCTTGTTGCAGCCGTTACGCGCCCTTTATGGCGCTATAAGACAGGGTTTACGTCAATCATCACTTCGCCGGCACCAGCGCCGCCTCGCGTGTGCGCTTGACCTGCGAATCCTTGTCCGCTTGGGCGAATGCCTCGGAGATGTATTCGGTGTTGCCGTCCCACAGCTCGATTTCGACCAGGGCCTGCGAACCGGCGAGCGCATGCGTCGAGCTGGTCTGCGAGCGGTGCGGCATCAACAAATTGACCACGCCGCCGCGGTCCACCGACCGGCCGGGATCGCCCATCGGTTCGTACAGCGCCGAGGATTCGAAGCTGTGGGCAATTCCGGGCGCCAGCCGCTGAGTGAGCACCGCCGCGCAGATCACCGCGCCACGGTCGTTATAGACTTTGACCAGATCGTGCTGCTTGATGCCGCGCGCCGCGGCATCGCGCGGATTCAGGCGCACGATCCAGTAGTACCAATCCTTCACCTTCACCCGGTGGTCCGGGATGTTGAGCAGGAAGCTGTCCTTGCCGTCGCCCTGGGTGTGGAAGCTGTACCTGTTGTGCGGCGTGAGAAGCTGCAGCGGATATTTCCGGAACAGCTCGCCCGATTGCGGGCCCTCCCACGACGGCACGTATTCGACGACCGGCGGCCGCTCCGGATCCTGCAAACGCTTGAGGCTGTTGCACTCGAACTCGAGCTTGCCCGATTGGGTCTGCAGGCCCTTGAGGAACTCCACCGAGTAGTCGGAAGGCAGCGGGTGCGGCTCCGGAACGTCCTTCTTGCGGCCTTCCCAGAACCAGCGGAAGGAGACCGGGGCGCGCAGATGCTCCTTCTCCGTCGGCACCACGAAGTAGCCGCGGCGAATGAATTTCTTCCACGACATCACCTTGGGCATGTCGGAGGCATCGAACAGGCGCTTGACCCAATCGATCTCGTTCACGCCTTCGGAGAAGTAGTTGGCGAGCCCGAGCCGCTTGCTGATCTCGTTGAAGATCCAGAAGTCGGATTTGGACTCCCCGAGCGGCGCGATGGCCGGCGCCTGGAAGATGACGACGCGGTGGTTGAGCTGCTGCTGGCCGTGATGGCCGTAACCGCCGAGCGCAGCCCATTCGCTGACGTCGACCCGCTCGAAATTGGTGCAGGCGGGCAGGATGACGTCGGCAAATTTGGTGTCGCCCTCGAACCAGATCGCCTGACTGACGATGAACTCGAGGTTCGGCGACTGGAACATCTTCACGTGGCGGTTAGTGTTGTTCATGGTCGGGATCAGAGAACCGCCGTACTTGAACATCATCCGCACCGGTGCGTGACCAGCCGCGGGATAGCTAAACTTCTGGAACTGCGCCTCGATCGACTTGCCGTTCCACGGATAGCCCTCGGCCTTGCCTTCGAGGATTGCCTCGGGAAGATAAAGGCGGGGGATCCGCTGCAGCGGCGTGTTCATGGTCGGCAGCTGCGGCATGCGCTGATACAGCTCGACCGCGAGCGATGTTGCCTCGAGATCGCCCGACATGCCGCCGTCGGCGTAGCCCGGGAAATAGAAATTCAGATCGACCGGGGCACCCCATTGCAAATTGCCCATATTGATGCCGGGCTTGCCCAGTCCCTGCATTGCGATCAGGCACACCATGGTGCGCGCCCATTGAATGCCGGTCTGATTTCGACAGGCGCCGCCGTGACCATTGCCCCAGCCGCCGCAGCCGAGATAGGTGCGTTTGGCCGCCCATTCGCGCGCCAGCGCGCGCACGTCCTTGGCAGCAACGCCGGTCTCCTTTTCCTGCCATTCCGGCGACTTGGGCACGCCGTCGCGCTCGCCCATGACATAAGCCTTCCAGGCATCAAAGCCGACGGTACGCGTGGCGACGTATTCCTTGTCGTAGAGCCCTTCCTTGATCCAAACGTAAGCGATCGCCATGGCGAGCGCCGGTGAGGTTGTCGGCTTCGGGCAGATCCATTTGCCCGGCAGGAATTGGGCGGACGAGTTGTAATAGGGATCGATGTGCACAACCTTGATGCCGAGCCGCTTCAGCCACTGCCGCCGCACCGTGCCTTCCTGCGAGCCATAGGAGCCGCTGGTGGTATCCGGATCGGCTGCCCAGAACACCACCATCTCGCAGTTTTGCAGCAGATCCTCGACCGTGCCGTAAGTTTCACACTGGCCGACGCGCAGCGTGTAGCCCCAATGATGCGCGGCGCCCCAGTACCAGCCCTCCCAGCTATCGGGATTGTGGTGGACGGGCGTGTGCCCAACCGCATTGCGGAAGCGAAAGAGACAGCTCAGGTAATATCCGACGTGGCCCCAAGTATGGTGCGAGCCGTGCGACACCGTCATGGCGCCGGGACCGTAGTCGTGCTTGACCCGCTTGATCTCGCCAGCGACGATGTCGAGCGCCTCATCCCAGCTGATCCGCACGTAGCCGGACTTGCCGCGGTTTGCCACGTTGCGCTCGCCCTTCGGATCAAAATCGACGCGTTTCATCGGATAGAGCAAGCGGTCGGGCGAATAGATGATCGACTTCGTGTTCTGGCCGTGCGGGGCGAGCGTCGTCTTGCGCGGCGGAGTGAATTTCTGCCCGCGCGCCTCGATGGTCCAGGGCTGCGGATCGGTGTGGTCGAACGCGATCGGCGTCGTGCGGACGATCCTGCCGTCCTTGACATAAACGAAGAGCGGCCCGCCATTCGCCATATTGCAGTAGCGCACCGAGCCGTCGGGCATTGGCACGCCCATCTTGTAGCCGACCGACTGCATCATCATCAGGGTCTGGGCGAACCAGTTGGTGAGGTCCTCGGGCCCGTCGACGGTGAGAACGAAGTCCTTTTGCGCGTTGATCTGATCGAGCCAGTTGATCGGCGGCGTCAGCAGCCGGGCGCCGACCTCGGCGTTCTTGAACATCAACTTGATGTCGGGCTTCGGGTGCAGCCCGGCGCGCGACGTGACCTTGCCGTTCCGGAACTCGATCCAGC
>JBEKNW010000148.1:0-11464 GCA_049522435.1 Xanthobacteraceae bacterium | reverse complement strand
CGGGACGAAAAGATGCTCTCGGCCGAACCAAAAGATCGCCCAAAAAAGGAGGACAGAATGCAGTCAAATTAGATACCCTGATCCCAAGACCTCACCTCTCCACGAAACCGGGGCAAGCCCACAACCGACAGAATCAGGCTTGCAAGCTCCTGGCAATCGAGATGTGTGAATACGATAGCCGTTGGGGAGAGGGAGGGGTGAGGGAGACGGGCCTCTCGGTCGGAACCCCCTCACCCCAACCCTCTCCCCAGCCGAAGTCGGATGTTTCCGATTTCGGCCACTCTTGGATTAGCCGAACTCGGGAACACCCGAGTTCGGCGGGAGAGGGAGTTCGCATGAGCAAGCCCGATCGCGGCGCGATCAAAGCGGGATGTCCAGTTCCTTGCGCGGCGTGGCAGCTGCCGGAGCGGGTTTCGCAATCGGCGTGGTGGCGGGGGTATCACCTTTCGGCACCTCGGCGTTGGCTTGCGGACGCTGCCGCGGCTCGGTAACGACCTTCTGCTCAGGAGGCTGCGCCGGTTGCGACGGCTGCGGCTCGGGTTCGTTGGCGTATTTCGCCAGCAGCACGCGGGCGCCGGCGATGAGCTTGCCGCCATCGAGCTTGTGCTCTTTCATCTGTTTCAGCCAAGCCGCGATCACGGGCGCAGTCGCCTTGCGCCATTTTGCGACCTCTTCCGCCGCAAGCATCGTGATTGGATCGCCGCCTCTACGCACCATATCGGCGACGGCAGCGGCTTCGATGTCCCACATGGCGCCCGCCATGCCGGCCGCGACTTGTCCCGAGTTATTGTCGATGACCGTCTTGAGGTCGCGCGGCAGCCGGTCATAAGCCGCTTTGTTCATCGCCAGCACGAACGTCGTCGTGCTCAACGAAGATTCGGCGAAATCGGTGTGGGCCTTGAGGAGATCGTGAAGCCTCAAGCCCGGCACCACGTCCCACGGATCGAGGCAGCCGTCGATCACGTGCCCGGCGATCGCCGTCGGAACCTGCGGGATCGGCACGGTAACGCCGAGCGCGCCGAGCGCGCGCACGGTCTCGCCGGCGAGGCGGTTCGGCACATGCAGCCGCAACCCCTTGAGATCCGCGATTGACTGGATCGTGCGGTTGGCGTGCACGACGCCATGGTCACGGCACGAGAAAGAGATGGGATGAACCTCGCGGAACTCGTCCTGCAAATTTGCCGCGGCGTAATCCTCGATCGCCTTGGAATTGACCAGCGCCCGGCGCGACGGCACGAATGGCAGCTCGAACGCCTCGATCTTCGCAAAGCGTCCGGGCGTGTTGCCCGGCACCGCCCAGACGATATCGGCGAACCCCTCGCGCGCCTGGTCGAAGAGTTGCGCCGGCGCCCCGCCGAGCTGCATCGAGGGAAAGATGTCGATGCGGATGCGCCCGCCCGACTCGGCCTCGACCTTGCGCGCCCATGGCGCGAGAAACTTGTCGTGCCCGCTCGCTACCGACGAGAAGAAGTGATGCAGTTTGAGCGCAACTTGCGGCGCGGCGGCCCGCGCCAGGCGCAGAACGGCGGGAGCCGCCACGGCCGCCATTATCGAGGCCAGAAGCGTGCGGCGGGCAAGTCGCATGGTTCCCTCGCAGAGCCGCTCAGGGGCGCCAGCGATGCGGCTCAATTGAGGCGCGATGGACGATCGTCGTTCTCGGAGGGGCGGACAATGCCCGCAGCCACTGGCGCGGGTTGCGTGGCGGAAGCCGGTGCCGCTTGCGCTTTGCTCTCGCGCGACCGTCGCTCGTACGCACGATAGGACAGCCACCCGAACGGAAAGCTCACGAGATAGGCGAGCGTCCCGGCAGTGAGCAGGATCCAGGGATAGGCGATGAGCAGCGCAACGAATAGCACCACCACGATGATGAGCGGCCCCACCATTTCCGGCGGCACGCGCGTGCCGATGCGCTTGCCGGAAAAGACCGGCAGCCGCGAGACCATGAGCGAAGCGACGACCAGCGTGTAGACGAGCGTCACCCAGGTCAAAAAATGCGAGCGCGGAACGCCGAGAAAAACCGCATAGATCGGCAACAGCACGGTGATGGCGCCGGCCGGCGCCGGCATGCCGACGAAGAAATTGCTGGCCCAGGCGGGCCGGTCCGGATCGTCGATCATCACATTGAAGCGGGCGAGCCGCAGAGCGACGCAGATGGCGAACACCATGGCGGCGATCCAGCCGGCCGACTTCAAATCGTGCAGGCCCCAGAAGTAGAGGATCAGCGCCGGCGCGACGCCGAAATTGACGAAGTCGGTCAGGCTGTCCAGCTCGGCGCCGAAGCGCGAGGTTCCCTTCAGGAACCGCGCCAGACGGCCGTCGATGCCATCGAGGATGGCGGCGAATACAATTGCCGCGAGCGCGAGAACATAATGGTTCTCGAACGCCATGCGGATAGCGGTCAAGCCGGCGCAGAGCGCCAAGAGCGTAATGACGTTCGGCACCAGCATGCGTACCGGAACGCGGCGGAATCGCCGCCGCCGCAGGCGCCGGTCCTCGAAGGGGGGTGGATGCATAGCCATGGCAGCAATATAGCCTTTCCGCAACGTGCCCGCCATCGAACCACACGGCCGGTCATTCCGGGGCGCGGCCAACAGCCGCGAGCCCGGAATGACCGGCAATCAGGTCACGCTGAACGGGCGTCCCGGCTGCAAAACCTTGAGGTCGGCGAGCACCGTCTCGCCGGCGATGGCGGTCTGTCCCTCGGCGACCAACGGCGGCGTGCCCGCGGGCAGATAGACATCGACGCGCGAGCCGAAGCGGATCATGCCGATACGCTGACCGGCGCCGACAACCTCGCCCTCGCGCACGAACACGACGATGCGCCGCGCGATCAACCCGGCGATCTGGATCACCGCGATGCGCGTCCCGCCGCCGGTCGCAATGACCAAGGCATTGCGCTCGTTGCTCTCGCTCGCCTTGTCAAGATCGGCGCTGACGAAAGCGCCGGCCCGGTAGACGATGCGTTCGATGCGTCCGGCGAGCGGGCTGCGATTCACGTGACAATCGAACACGCTCATGAAGATGGAAATGCGAAGGAGCGGCCGCTCGCCGAGATCGAGTTCCTTCGGCGGCACGGCATTGGCGAGGCGGCTGACGCGGCCATCCGCCGGCGCGACCACGATGCCCTCGCGCATCGGCGTTACCCGCGGCGGGTCGCGGAAGAAGTAAGCGCACCACAGCGTCGCGACGGTGGCGAGCCAACCGAGCGGCGGCCACAGCCAGAACAGAAAAAGGCTCGCCAGCGCGAAGCCGCCGATGAAGGGATAACCTTCCGGATGGATCGGCGCGAGCTGCGAGCGGATGGAATGGATGATGGACATCAGAAAATTCGATCTCCCTGACGGTCATTGCGGGGCCGAGCAAAGCGAGGAGCCCGGAATCCATAGCACAGCACTTACAGAACATGCGCTGAAGTGCCGTTCTCCAACTGCGGCGGTTATGGATTCCGGGCTCGCCGCTTCGCGGCGCCCCGGAATGACGGCTCTGTATTGTCACTCGGCGGCATCCGCGGCCGGTGCCAGCTCTTCCTCCTCCACTTCCGGCGGGTTGCGATTTGGCGCGGGCGTATCCTCCTCGACCTCGGCGAGAATTTCGCGCGCCATCTGCGCCTCGCGCTGGCGGTTCCACATGCTGGCATAGAGACCGTCGTGCGCCAGCAATTGTTCGTGCGTTCCGCGCTCGACGATCACGCCCTGGTCGAGCACCAGAATCTCGTCGGCGCCGACGATGGTCGAGAGCCGGTGGGCGATGACGAGCGTAGTGCGGTTCTGCGACACGCGGTCGAGCGCGTCCTGGATGTCACGCTCGGTGTGGCTGTCCAGCGCGGAGGTCGCCTCATCGAGCAGCAGGATCGGCGGGCCTTTGAGGATCGTGCGGGCAATGGCGACGCGCTGCTTCTCGCCGCCGGAGAGTTTTAGGCCGCGCTCGCCGACCTCGGTTTCGTAGCCCTTGGGGGAGAGCCGGATGAAGCCGTCGATCTGCGCCATGCGCGCCGCCGCCTCGACCTCGGCATCGCTCGCATCCCATCGGCCATAACGGATGTTGTAGCGGATCGTATCGTTGAACAGCACCGTATCCTGCGGCACCATGCCGATCGCGGCGCGCAGCGAGGTCTGCGTGACGTCGCGGATGTCCTCGCCGTCGATGCGGATGCGGCCCCCGGTCACGTCATAGAAGCGGAACAGGAGCCGCGAGATCGTCGATTTCCCCGCACCCGAAGGCCCGACGATGGCGACGGTTCGCCCCGCCGCCACCTCGAAGCTCAAGCCTTTGAGGATCGGCCGCGCCGGCTCATAGGCGAACGATACGTCCTCGAAGCGGATGGTGCCGGCGCGCACTTGAAGCGGTCGGGCGCCCGGCCGATCCTCGATCTCCGACTTACGCGAAAGAATCGCGAACATCATCTCGATGTCGATCACCGCCTGCTTGATCTCGCGGTAGACCATGCCCATGAAGTTCAGCGGCTGATAGAGCTGGATCATCATGGCGTTGATCATGACGAAATCGCCGACCGTGTTGGTACCGGCCTTGACGCCGATCGCGCACAAAACCATCGCCGCCGCAAGCCCGAAGGTGAACACGACCGCCTGCCCGGCATTGAGCACGGCAAGCGACGTATAGGTCTTGACGCTCGCCTCCTCGTAGCGCGCCATCGAGCGGTCGTAGCGCTTGGCCTCGCGCTCCTCGGCGGAGAAATATTTGACCGTCTCGTAGTTGAGCAGCGAATCGATCGCCTTGGCATTGGCGTCGGTGTCGCTTTCGTTCATCCTGCGGCGGATGCCGATGCGCCACTCGGTCGCGTAGAAGGTGAACCCGACATAGAGCGCCACGGTGAACATGATCACGACCACGTAGCGCCAGTCGAAATGGAAGAGAAGGACCCAGACGATCAAAGCCAATTCGACGATGGTCGGCGCCAGCTGCAAGAGCAGCATGCGCACGATGGTCTCGATGGCGTTGCGCCCGCGCTCGAGCGTGCGCGTCAGTCCGCCGGTCTTGCGCTCGAGATGGAACCGCAATGACAAGAGGTGCATGTGCTCGAAGGTGAGCATCGCCAGCCGGCGCACCGCGTTCATCGCCACCTTGGCGAAAATGCCGTCGCGCCATTGCGTGAGCAGCGCCATCAGGATGCGGATGCCGCCATAGGCGAGCGTCATCACCACCGGCGCGGCCATCGCCCAGGCGAGCCAATTGTTGGGCCCGATCGGCGCGCTACCCTGGCCGGCCAGCGCATCGGTCGCCCATTTGAAGGTGAACGGCACCGCGATGGTGGCGAATTTGGCGGCGAAGATCAGCACCGTCGCGAACACGACGCGGGCCTTCAGGTCGGGGCGGTTGGCCGGCCAGATGTAGGGCCATAGATGGAACAGTGTCGAAAGCAGCGCCCCGCCGTCGGCTTTCACCTCACGCCTGGCGCGGTAAGCGGGTCGTTGAATGTCGCTCATTGCAAGCTAAGGCCCTGGACGGGCCGCAATGGGCCGCCACTTAATCGTCATATAGAGGCTTTCCCCATCTCCTGCACCGGCGTGTCGGGGACTCAAAGTTCTTGCAGTGCGGACGAATCGACGCCACATCTACCCCTCCATGAGTGTGACTCCATGAGCAAAATCAATGCGATCTGCGTCTACTGCGGATCGAACCCGGGCACCGACCCGGCATTCGTGAAGGCAGCGCGCGGATTTGGCAAAATCCTCGCCGAAAGCGGCGTTCGGCTGGTTTACGGCGGCGGCTCGATCGGCCTGATGGGAGCGCTCGCCGGTTCCGTGATCGAACACGGCGGCGAAGTGACCGGCATCATTCCGGAGTTCCTCACCGCGCAGGAACGGCCGCGCCGCCTGGCGCAGGAACTGATCGTCACGCGCGACATGCACGAGCGCAAAAGCACGATGTTCGAGCGCGCCGACGCCTTCGTCGCCCTGCCGGGCGGTCTCGGTACGCTTGAGGAGCTCGTTGAGCAAATGACCTGGGCTCAGCTCGGCCGCCACAAGAAGCCGATCCTGGTCGCCAACATCAACGGCTTCTGGGACCCGCTGCTCTCCCTGATCGCGCACATGCGCGCGCTGGGCCTCGTCCCGGCCCCGGCGCGCGGCGTCAATCTTCTCGTCGTCGACCGTGTCGAAGCGATCCTGCCGAAAGTGCGAGAGGCCGCGCGAAAAATCGCCGAAGCGGAGAAGGCGATGGCGGTGCCGGCGGAGAGGTTGTGATCGCCGCGCGCCATCGCGCTCGACCCACGAGTGTCCAATCGAATGAGAATGGAGCGGCACGCCTTCTTCTCCCTCTCCCCGGCCGAAGTCGGAAACACCCGAGTTCGGCGGGAGAGGGAGTGCGCATGCGCGAGCCGGATTTCTTCAGCCCTCCCCTTCCCGCAAAAACGTCACCGCTTCGACGCGGTTGCCGTCGGGATCGCGGATGAAGGCGGCGTAATATTGTCCGTGATATTCCGGGCGCAGCCCCGGCGCGCCGTCGGATGTGCCGCCGGCCTTGAGCGCGGCCGCGTGAAATGCATCGACCGCGGCGCTGTCCGGCGCGCGCAGGCAGATATGCACGCCGCTGTCGGCGGCGACGTGGTTCATTTCGCTCCGCCGGTTGATCCAGAATTCGGGATGTTTCTTGCCGAAGCCGACGGCGGCGTTCGGCCAATCGCGCAGTTTTGCCATTCCGAGCGTCGCCAGCAGCGCGGTGTAGAACGGCTCGGCCACGCCAAGATCGCGCACCGCGACGGAGACGTGGTCGATCATGGGACGACCTCGGGTACCCCTCCCCCTTGTGGGGAGGGGTAGGGGTGGGGGTCGAGAGGTTTTCCGTAAGCGTCGACGGGCGGCTCAGTCGCAAACGTCCTCGCTAGCGC
Organism: Xanthobacteraceae bacterium; assembly: GCA_049522435.1. GTDB lineage: Bacteria > Pseudomonadota > Alphaproteobacteria > Rhizobiales > Xanthobacteraceae > BOG-931. The sequence goes on along the minus strand of JBEKNW010000148.1, from coordinate 4,617 downwards.
GTCACCTCCCGACCCCCCTCCCTACCCTCCCCCACAAGGGGGGAGGGAAATTCACGCCGGCGCGCCGGACTTCACCAGCTTGTAGACGATCGAATCCATCAGCGCCTGGAAGGACGCATCGATGATGTTCGCCGATACGCCGACCGTGGTCCAATGCTCGCCGCTTTCGTCGGCGCTCTCGATCAGGACGCGGGTGACGGCATGCGTGCCGGCATTGAGGATGCGTACGCGATAATCGGTGAGTGCGAGCCCGGTGATGTAGCTCTGATATTTGCCGAGGTCCTTGCGCAGCGCGAGGTCGAGCGCATTGACCGGGCCGTTGCCTTCGGCGGCCGAGATCAAAAGGTCGTCGCCGACCTTCACCTTGACCACCGCCAAGCTGACGGTGACGCGCTCGCCCTTGGCGTTGATGCGTTGCTCGACGCTGACGTCGAATTTCTCCACCTCGAAGTAGCGCGGCACCTTGCCGAGGAGCCGCCGGGCGAGCAGCTCGAACGAGGCATCCGCCGCTTCATAGGCGTAACCGATCGCCTCGCGTTCCTTGACCTCGTCGAGCAGGCGGGAAAGACGCGGGTCGTCCTTGTCGACGGCGAAGCCGATGCGGTCGAGCTCGGCGAGCAGGTTCGAGCGGCCGGCCTGATCGGAAACGAGAAGCTTGCGCTTGTTGCCGACGCGCTCCGGCGCAACGTGCTCGTAGGTCGCCGGATCCTTCATGATGGCGGAGGCGTGGATGCCGGCCTTGGTGGCGAACGCGCTGGCGCCGACATAGGGCGCGTGGCGGTCCGACGCGCGATTGAGCAGGTCGTCGAGCGCGTGCGAGACGCGGGCGAGGTGGGCGAGCGCCTCGTCCGACACGCCGATGTCGAAGTTTTCGGAAAAATCCGGCTTGAGCTTCAGCGTCGGGATGATGGAGACGAGATTGGCGTTGCCGCAGCGCTCGCCCAGCCCGTTGAGCGTGCCCTGGATCTGGCGCGCGCCGGCGCGTACCGCCGCAAAACTATTCGCCACCGCCTGCTCGGTGTCGTTATGAGCGTGAATGCCGACGTGGTCGCCGGGGATTTTTGCCAAAACTTCGCCGACGATTTTTTCCACCTCGTGCGGCAGCGTGCCGCCATTGGTGTCGCACAGAACCACCCAGCGCGCGCCTTCGTCGTACGCCGCCTTGGCGCAGGCGAGCGCATAGGCCGGATTGGCCTTGTAGCCGTCGAAGAAATGCTCGCAGTCGAGCAACACCTCGCGGCCTTTGGCTTTGGCCGCGCGCACGCTGTCGCGGATCGAGGAAAGGTTCTCTTCCTCGGTGGTTTCGAGCGCGACGCGCACGTGATAGTCCCAGGATTTGGCGACGAAGCAGATGGCGTCGGCCTGCGCCGCCAATAGCGCGGCGAGGCCGGGATCGTTGGAGGCCGAGCGGCCGGGCCGCCGCGTCATGCCGAATGCGGTGAGTTTTCCATGCAGCGGCCGGCGTTCGGCAAAAAGGCTGGTGTCGATCGGATTGGCGCCCGGATAGCCCGCTTCGACATAGTCGATGCCGATTTCGTCAAGCATGCGCGCAATGGCGAGCTTGTCGGCGAGCGTGAAATCGACGCCGTTCGTCTGCGCGCCGTCGCGCAGCGTGGTGTCGAACAGATAAAGGCGCTCGCGCGGCATGATGCGACCTCACCAGAGATAATAATTCGACGCCAATGCGACCGCGATCAAGATGGCGATCAGCGCAATCGCGAAATGGTGGGTCCGCATGCCGAAAAACATGTGTTCAACCCGAATAAAGCCGATAGGCGGTATAGAACGTGATGGCGACCGCGACGGCGATCACCGCATATTTCAGCACAAGATAATAGAGCCAATGGCGCTGGAACGGCATGTCGTGACGTTTCATGACGCGCTCCCTTTGGCGGCGGCGGCGAGCCGCTTCACCATCGTGGTGTTGGCGAGCCACTCGCCGGCCAAAAGCACGGCGTTGCGGCTGGTCGCGATAAAACCGCGGCGCTCAAAGAAGCCGCGCGCCGTATCGCTGGCGTCGACGGTGAGTTCTTTCGTGCCGCGACCGGCCGCGAGTTTCTCCAGCGCGTCGCAAAGCATGGTGCCGGCGCCCTGCCCGGAAGCGGCCGAGTGCACATAAAGCATGTCGATCCGCATGCTGTCGGCGAGCGAGGCGAAACCCACCGCCGAGCCGGCAAACGTCGCGACCAGCGTCAACTCCGCGGCAAGCCGCGCGCCGAATCCTTCCACATCGCCGGCAGTCTCCGCCCAGGCCTCCCGCTGCGCCTCGCTGTAGTCGTCCGCAGCTAGCTCCTCAATGCTGGCGCGAAAAATTTCCGCCAGCAGCGGCACGTCCGCCGGCAACATCGGCCGCATGGCGAGCTTTGGGTGCGCCAAGGCGTTCATCGCGCGATCTCCGGTGTGGAAGTACCATCGGGATTGTCCTTAAGACGAACACCCATAGCGAGAAGCTCATCACGGATGCGGTCAGCTTCTTTCCAATCTTTTCGCGCACGCGCGGCGCTACGAAGTGCAATTTGCGCTCGAACTGTTTCGTCGAAACTTTGCTCTTCAAATCCTGTAGAGATGGTGATTGAAGACGTCTCGTTTTCGATAATTCGAAGCCCTCTGTCTTTTAACTTTGTCACAAGGGCTCCAGCAAACGTTAAGTCGCCATTTGCACGCGCCATCTGATAGTCCGTAGCGATAGACGTCACAATATTTTTTTCCGCGACATCGCTCTCCACCCCATGGAAAGTCGAATAGTAGAGGATGTCGCTTTGCTTAAGGACCCCCAAAAAGATTAGATCTCTGGCGACCTGAACTGCTAATTCGCGTGTTCTTTTCATCCTTGCTGCGCGAATTGCCGTTATCGCCCTAGACGTATTAAGGTCGTCGCATAGCGCCGCGACTACCGCATCAGATGGCCGCGCGGCGTCAATGGCAGAAGCAATGCGTTCAATATCAACTTTTCCACTGGAATTACGATGGTATCCCCTAAGGAGATTTAAGAATCTGAGAATTTCGTCGGCGCTCTGGCTCAAATGAGTTAGAGACCAATCAATAGGTTCGCGATAGTGAGTTTGTAACATCGCCCAACGAACAGCAGCACCGGGCCATGTGCGCCCGTTCCAACTGTGCAATACGTCTCGTATCGTCACGAAGTTGCCCTCGGACTTCGCCATCTTTTCACCTTCGACCTGCAAGAAGCCGTTGTGCATCCAAAAATTCGCCATCACCGGCGTATGAAAGGCGCAGCGCGATTGCGCGATCTCGTTCTCATGGTGGGGAAAGAGAAGATCGATGCCGCCGCCGTGGATGTCGAAGGTCTCGCCAAGAATGGAGCCAGACATAGCCGAACACTCAATGTGCCAACCGGGTCGTCCTGGCATGTTTATCCCGCACGGCGAACGCCAAGCTGGCAATTCTAGATTTGATTTTTGCTGATCCGACGGTTTCCAGAGGACAAAATCCATAGGATTGCGCTTGTAAGGAGCGACCTCTACACGCGCGCCGGCAATCATCTCATCAAGAGAGCGTCTCGATAGTTTCCCATAGTCTGGCATTGATGGAACATGAAAGAGTACATGGTCTTCGGCACAGTAGGCATTCTCCGACCGCACTAGCCGCTCAATTAGCGTGACCATATCGACTTTGCTATCAGGTCGCCGGATGTACTGCGTCGCGCGCGGCTCATGGGTCGGGTCGAGGCAGCCAAGCGCTGCTACGTCATCCTTGAAATCTCGATACGTTTCGTCGGTCAGCTTCTGAATGGTAATATTGCGCTCCGCCGCCCGCGCGTTGATCTTGTCGTCGACGTCGGTGATGTTGCGGACGTAGGTGACGTGATCGGCGCCGTAGAGGTGGCGCAGCAGGCGGAACAGCACATCGAACACGATCACCGGGCGCGCGTTGCCGATATGGGCGAAGTCGTAGACCGTGGGTCCGCACACATACATGCGCACATTGGCGGGATCGAGCGGCTCAAATACCCGCTTCTCGCGCGTCAGCGTATCGTAGAGCTTGAGTTCCATCGGATCGAATCGAACCATGCGCAATTGAACGCACCTTGGGCCTGCTGGCCGGGCGTCCATGGTCTCGATCATGAGAAAAGACGGCCGCAGCCAGCGTTGTCGCTAGCGAATAATCTCCGGGCAAATGCCGCAGATAGAGTTAAGGCCGTTCATGGGCGCACAATGGGCGAGGACGGACATCGCGTCAAGGGTTTGGCGTTAGCCTGAATAGGCGGGCACGGCACAGAGCCGTAGGAACAGAACACGCAACAGTCGCCTGGGAGAGGCTTTAGCCGCTCTCCACACCCCTTGCAGTCATAGAAGAACTGGCAAGCATCCGTCGGCATTGTTTCGGTCGCCTGGTGTCCACACTTAGGACAGGTCAGTATCGATTCCGCGATCAACTTTGGACCCTCTTCCACCATCGCCCTACGGCTACGTCTGCCCATATAGCCTCGACCACCCCGAATGGCCACGCGCCTTGCAGGAAGCCGTAGACCGATCCTAGTGTTCCGCTTGCATCGGAGGATTCCCAAATCGACGTAGAGATGCGAGTCTGGCTGGATGGGCAAGATCGAACGCATCCAGGTTCCTCCCGAAGATCGGGAGCGGCTTGTGGGACTGG
>JBEKNW010000147.1:0-11547 GCA_049522435.1 Xanthobacteraceae bacterium | reverse complement strand
CCCTTCAGCTCGGCGTGCGACAGACCGTCAAGATCTCCGGGCGGCGACATTCCCAGAATGAATGACTCGCGTCCTCCTGAGAATCGTAAAATCATACCGCCTCTGGTTTTGCCCCTCTTACGGTTCCGCTTCGCCTTGTGGCGGCTCATGAAGTCAGCAAGAAAGACAGCATGCTCAGCGCTGGCTCCAAGGCGCATGCGGATCGACTGCATGCGCGCGATCGTCTTGCTGGCCTCTTCATAATTGCCTTGACCGCCAAGACGGACAACCCGCTCGACACTTTGTGCATAGGCCGAGAGTGCGGCGTCAGGATGACTGTGCTCACTTGCTTTGGCCAAGTCCATGAGCTGTGGCTCGCTGCATCCGTGACCCCGCACGACTTCCCAAGCTTCGCCAAGGCGTTTCTCCGACACCAGTACTTGGAGGAGAAGCTCTCTCGGTGACGACCACAGCGCTTTGGCTTCAGGCTTGTCGAGCTTGGCCCGCAACAGAGCAACCGCGCGGTCGCGTGCAGCATCGACTGCCGGCTTTCCGGGACCCGCCGCGCGCTTCAGTCTTCGGTAAAGGTCGATGCTCGGAAGTCGCTCGAAGGTCCGCCAGAGCAGTTCATCGGCGTCCTTCACGCGCCCGCTTCGCCGGTATAGATCGGCCGTAAAGAATACCAGGCGCTGATCGGGCTGATCCTCGAACTTCCACAATCCCTCTTCGGCCCATTTCAGCGCTTCCGCGTCGCGGCCGTGACTGAGGCACAGCTGCGCGATACCCAGATAGGCGTAGGCCGTGGAGAGACCCTTGGCGCGGATAGCGATGCCGGCGTCAACATCGCCTTCCCGTTCTGCGAAGGATTCGAGAATGGTCCCGAGCCGATACCGGGCACTGAATTGTTCGTCGTGTGCCTGCCGACCACCGGCTTGCAACGGCTTGATTTCTTGCCACGCTTCGTTGGCAAGCCGGCGGTACTCAGCGAGGCCGACATCTCCCAGAATATCGGCGTAGGCCTCACTCGCCCCGTGGAAGAAATCCCAATTCGAATCCACTTCACGCGCAAACAGTTCACGGGCAAGTGCGACGGGCTCGGGCTTTGCCGCGCGACACGCCGCGAGATGGATTTCACAGGCCCTGGCATAGACGCCTCCGCCTCGCCCATCAGAGTCATCCGTATTGTTGAGCGCGTCGTCCATCCGAGCGTAGAAATAGTCGAGCAGCCGCAAGACCAAATCGGCGCGGCCGCTTTGGATCAAGGCCTCGATCTGATCGAGGACACGCTCGATTTTCTCTGCCCAGGGACGCGCCTCGCGATATTCGACGAAGCCGTGCGTGCGGGTGGCCTCGGTGATGGCCTTCTTGAACTGCACAAACAGTGTCTGCTCATCGGCTGTCGCCGCCGTGGCAGCAAGTTCGATGTCCCCAAGCAGCTCGGGATCGCGCTCGGTGAGGCCTATGATCATCTCGACGAGCGGTTCGACACCCTTGGCGCGGAGAAAGTCGCGGATTTTCGTTAGGCGGCCGGCGGTCTTTTCAAGCTCCCCGGGTGGGAGATCGTTCGCGGCGAGTGCGGTCGCCACCAAATGCTTGCAGAATCCCCAGTCGGAAAACGCCGGACAGGAACATTCGCCGGAGAATTTCTTTCCCGTACCATCCAACTGGGAACGGTAAACCTCGGAGCCGATCACCCGTGCGACGACGCGAGCATTATCGATTGAGACGATCTCAACCTGCCGATCTTCATGGTACGCGACGCCGCGCGCAAATACCTTCTCCCCGGCAAACTCACGCAGGGTAGCGACATCGAAACGTGGCGGATCGCGATTTGCCTTATTGTCGTTTCCAGGATGCTTTGCCATCGTCGCGAGCTTCAATCATGAGCACACTGGTGCATCGTTTAGATCGGATGGAGGTGTCCATCCTGCTCGATGCGATGAAGTGCCTCGACCAACGGAACCGAATGATAGAGGCGCCACCACTGACCCGTGTGCCGGTGCCACATCACATCGAATCGATCGGAAGCAACGTAATCCAGACGGGCGAAAGAATGCTCGAACTCAGGCTCGATTGCATCGGGCGGGTTCGAGCGGAACCGTTCAATGAAACGATAGCGACCGCCATGCCATTTCCCACAAAGGTCTACGGGATAATTGAATTCCGTCGGACGGATCGAGGGAAGAAAGCGCGGCTTCAAGACTTCGGTTACGAATTTGTCGCAGGCAGCAACGATCGCTGCCTTTTCACCCTGAGGTGGGAGTACGCGAACGTGCTTCGGCGCCCAAACCCGCTGTCTCCTTCGCACGGCGCTCCCCTCCAGAACGGATCATGACAAGGGACTCGAAGATATCATGCTGGGCTTGAACTCGAGCAGAACGGACGGCAAAAATTTGGGGAAAAGGCGTGGCCAAAGACGGTGCACAGGCTGGCACCGCAAGATTCAGGGAAGTACAGACGGAGAAAGTTGGATGCCGGTTCCTCTCGCTTAGGGTGGCGGAGGGAGAGCAACTGTATTCCAACATTCTCTCGCAGGATTCGCTCGGGCACGAAAGACGCACGTCAACGCTGTTGATTTCCACTCAGCCGATCACGGAGGCCATAGCGGCTATATTTGAGCTGCCCATCAGGTCCAAAACCGGAACCGAGATCAAGTCGTCACGCCTTCCTCGCCGCTGCCGCCTTGCGCGGACGGCCGCCCTTCGCACCGTTGCGCCGGGCAGCCGCTGCCTTCGCGGCCGATGTTGCTGCGCCGGCCCGCGCCGCTCGCTGGCGGTCCATATAGGCCTTGGTGCCGAACAACCCGGCGAGCAAGCCCGGAACGCTGAGATCGACATCGAGGCGCTCCCAGTGCAGCCCGAGCCCGAGCCCGAGAATTTCGACTTGCGCCAGTTCCGCGTCGCTGGCGCGCTTTAGCCCCTGCGCGTTGCGCGCCGGAAAGGCGAAGGTGCACCCGTTGGTCAGTTCGACATGGACGCGTCCGGTCCTGCGATCGTAGCGGGCGGTGCGGGCGCGCGGCTCCGTGCGCAGCGAGCGTTGGCCGCGCCGCTCGGCCTCCGCGACCATCGTGGCCAGATCATCGCTCATGAATTGTCCTCCATATCGCGATCAGCTGCTCCCGCTCGCGCCGTACCTCCCGCATCAGTCTGCGCACATCGCCTCGGCTGATGCCGGCGACCCAATCGAGCCTGATCCCGCCCGGCTCTTCCAAAACGATCTTAGCTTCGCCGCCCTGTCCGAACACGTGCACGTGGGCCGGACTGTGATCATTCGAGAAAATCACAAACCGGAAACCGTAGGCGCGGTGGACCGTCACCATTAGAATAACCCATCAATGTTGGGTTTACAAGGTCGCTCGCGCCACGTAATTACGAGCGACCATCAATGTGGTGCCCAGCAGCTTCAATCGTAGTTCAACGAGCTTGGCTGTAAGCATGTCGATAAGGAGATAACGGATACCCTGATTGTCATTCGGATTGAGGCGAAGCATGTCCCTGAAGTGCGCGACGGCATCGTCTCGCAGACCTTTGTCCCAGAGTGCCTGTGCAAGACCCTGGCGCGCACGCATGTAGGGCCGCGTCTCAAGAATGCTCCAGAAATGCCCAACGTCGTTGCGGAAACAGGTCTTGCCCAACGTCTTTTCACCGGCTGCGACGCCCTGGCGGTAGAGATCGATCGCCTCGTCCAGGTGCCGCGTCGTCTCCTGAGCTAACAGCACGTATGCATCGGCGCACAGGGGCGATAGTTTGAGCGCCTTCTTCGCCAAAGCGACACGCTTCCGACGATCGCCGGTTTTCCAAGCGTCGTATATAATTTCCTGCGCTGCATCGATGGCATCGTCTTCCCTCCGGCCGCCAAGCACAGCCAACAAGGATTCGATCGTCTGAAGATCAGGAAGCTGGCTGGAAGCAAATTTGCCAGCCTTCTTCTTTGAACGGCCCATTGGCATTGCACGGTTCGCTTAAGATCGGGACTCAAGGGAACCTAACCGGCATGCAGTCGATCAGCAATGAGGCGGCACCGTAGATTCCCAAGATTTTGCATATTTCCCAAGCATTTTGTGACCTCAGGTCCTGCTCAGTCGGCGTCAGATGAGCCTCCTTGTGAGCGTCCACGCGATCCTGCGCGACTCGCTTTGGTTCGGCGACCTCAGAGAACCTACTCAGAACCGAACGGACAACCACCTGAAGCGCTGCATATCGTCAATGTTGATCAGCCCCGCCCCCGAGCAAGCTGGCGATCGTGACCATCGGCAGGATGAGCCGCATTGAATCACGAAGGCGAATAAAGCCGTGAGCCTCATAATACTGGGCAGCTCGGTCGCTGATGGCGTCGACCACGACCATGGACGAACCAACCACTGAGGCATTTTCGTAGGCCTTGCGCAACGCTCGGGCAAGCAGCGCGGCGCCGATGCCTTGACCCTGATATTCCTTCGCGATGGCCAGCCGGCCTATCAGGGTGGCGCTGACCAGCGGGTAACGGGGGATGTGCCGGCGAGCCGCTTCGGGCATTGCGCCTTGACTCAGCGTGTAGGCACAAAGGGTAAAAAAGCCGACGATTTTCGCTGGTGCGTCCCACCTGACCATGACGAACACCGCGTTCGCCTTGCGGCGCATGTCTTGCGAGGCTTGGGTCTTAAGATAACGATCGAGACTTTCTTCACCGCACGAAAAGCCTGCCCGGTCGTGCTGCTTGCCGAGCGGTACAACCTGGAATTCGACGGCGGCAGCTTCTGCCATCAGGACGCAATGCGTTGCCGCTCGGCCTTGAACGCCCGTTTCAGCCGCGCATTAGGCTTCGCCGGGTTGATCAGAGTGTCGAAGAACACCTGTCGATCGCGCTCGGATAAAACGAGCGTTTGGTGACGGGCAATCGCCTTTCGTGCTGCTTCAGTCAGGACTGTCAAGCAGAAGTCGGTCAGGCTGCGTCGTTCGAGCTCAGCTGCCCGCTCCACCATCTCCTTGGTCCGGTCATCCACGCGAAAGCCGAGCCGCGCCGGACGCGCGCGACGTTCTTTCATACCAACCGCGGCTCGAGTACGTGTCATGTTTTCTCCTTTGGCGCGGAAATGTACGTCCAATGGGAGAACAAATCAAGGTCTGGTATCGATCCGCTGATGTGGGCCCGCAGCGAGCAAGGAGCCGTGCTGGCGCGAAACCGGGCGAAAACGCGCGTATTGCAGCGAAGTTCCGCGTAGCTGGCGGAGGGAGTGGGATTCGAACCCACGATACGGTTTCCCGTATACACGCTTTCCAAGCGTGCGCCTTCAGCCACTCGGCCACCCCTCCGGGCACGCGAAACGAGCGCAATATAGCGAGACGGCTTCGACTGACAACCCGTGATACGATTGTCGCGCGCGATAATGCGCATCCGATTGGAACCGCGCTTCACGCCGCCGCCTTCGAGCAACGGCCGCGGCTGGACAAAATTCGACCGCCAACTACAAAGCGAGACGGTACGAAACCGACGCTTTATTATAATTGCGAGGTGATCCGATGAGCGATGGAAAGAACCGGCAATGGATTCTGAACGCCCGCCCCACGGGCGCTTTGACTGGAACCGAATTTCGCTGGAACGAGGCACCCATTCCACAGCCTGCGGACGGACAGGTGCTGGTGCGGAACCTGTGGCTGTCGTTCGATCCCACTCAGCGCGGCTGGATGTCCCGCGACTCCTACTTGCCGAAAATTCCAATTGGCGAGGTCATGCGGGCCTTTGGCGTCGGCCAAGTGATCCAATCTCGTCATCCCGACTTCAAACCGGGAGAATTCGTTCAAGGAGGCTTCGGCTGGCAGGACTATATTGCGACCGACGGCCGGGGCTTCGGGGGCATGCGCAAGCTGCCATCTGGCGTGCCACCCAACCTCGCCTTGAGCCTGTTCGGCATCACCGGGACAACAGCGTATTTCGGGATAACGGACATCGGTCAGGTCAAGGCCGGTGAAACCGTCGTGGTGTCGGGCGCGGCCGGCTCGACCGGCTCCGTTGCCGGCCAGATCGCCAAGATCAAGGGGTGCCGCGTGATCGGCACGGCAGGCGGCAAGGAAAAATGCGATTGGCTCGTCGAAGTGGCGGGTTTCGACGGCGCCATCGACTACAAGAGTGAGGACATCGGCGTCCGGCTTTCGGCGCTTTGCCCCAACGGGATTGATGTCTTCTTCGACAATGTCGGCGGCATCGTCCTCAACGAGGTGCTCGCGCGCATCAATCTCAAAGCGCGCATCGTGCTCTGCGGCGCCATATCCCGATATAACGATGCCGTGCCGCCGCCGGGCCCGTCGAACTACTTCAACCTGACGCCGAAACGCGCCCGCATGGAGGGATTTATCATCCTCGATTATGGGCCCCGCTTTCCGGAGGCGATCGAGGCCCTCGGCCGCTGGCAGCGGGAAGGCCGGCTGGTGCAAAAGGAGGACGTGGCGGTCGGCCTCGAGAATGCACCGCGCACGCTGATGCGTCTGTTCACGGGCGAGAATTTCGGCAAGCAGCTGCTCAAGATTGCCGACCCGGCATGAGCGTGAGATTGCAGAGGCTCTTCTTGCCGCGAATGGCCGGACGCATGGAGCAAAGGCTGAACGGATGAAAATCGATCGTCGAACCATTCTCGGCGGCCTTGCGGCGGCACTCGTCGCGCCGCGACGAGTTTTTGCCGCGAGCATCACCGACGCGACCGGCCGGGCGGTCACGGCGCCGGACCGCGTCATGCGCGTCTATCCCGCCGGCCCGCCGGCGGCGGTCATGATCTATACGCTCGCGCCCGATCTCCTCCTCGGCTGGCTGGAGACGATTGGGCCGCAGGAGCGCGAATTTCTGCTCCCCGATACCGCCGCGCGGCCCAAAATTCCTCGGCTCACCGGTCGCGGCAGCGACAGCATCGATCTCGATGCCCTCACCTCGCTCAAACCTGATCTCATCCTCGACATCGGCAACGTGGACGCAGCCTACGGGTCGCTCGCCGAGAGCGTCCAGCAAAAGACCGGCATTCCCTACGCGCTGCTCGACGGGCACTTGGACCGCATCGGGGCGACCTATCGTGCTCTCGGCCACCTGATCGGCCGCAGCGACGTGGCCGAGACGCTCGCGCGTTCCGCCGAGACTACGATAGCGACGATCACACAGCGCAGTGCTGCCGTGCCGAGCGAGGCACGGTCGCGCGTCTACTATGCTCGCGACAAAAGCGGCCTGCAGACCGGCCTCGGCGGCTCGATGATCGCCGAGCCGATCGAGTTCGTCGGCGCCCGCAATGTCGCCGCCGAACTGCACGGCGCCCACGGTACGGTAACGCTCGAGCAGGTGCGCGCGTGGAACCCTGAGATCATCATCGCCAGCGACCAGGAATTTGCCGCGAATGTGCGCAGCGATCCGGGCTGGGCTGCGATCGCAGCGGTCAAGGCCGGCCGCGTCTACCTGGCGCCGAAGCTGCCGTTCGGCTGGGTCGATTTTCCGCCTGCGGTCAACCGGCTGATCGGGCTGTGGTGGCTCGGCAAGATTTTTTATCCCGACCGCTTCCCCGAGGACATCAAGGCGCTGACCCGCGATTTCTACACCCTGTTTTATCATGTGACCCCGACGGCGGCGCAGATCGAGCGCGTGCTGGCGGGCCGCGATTGACAATTCCAGCAAGCGGAAGGCTCGTGGCAACTCCTGAAACCCTCGGCGTCGTTCTCGCCGGCGGGCTCGCGCGCCGCATGGGCGGCGGCGACAAGGCGCGCATCCGCGTCGGCGGCACGACCATCCTCGAATGCGTGCTTGCCCGGCTTCGCCCGCAGTGCAGCCGACTTGTTCTCAACGCCAATGGCGACGCGACGCGCTTCGCCGATACCGGCCTCGCTGTGGTGGCCGACAGCTTGCCGGATCACGCCGGCCCCCTCGCCGGCATTTTGGCCGGCCTCGACTGGGCGGCGAATCATGCGCCGGAGATCGCCTGGGTCGTGAGCGCGCCCAGCGATTGCCCGTTCTTGCCGCGCGATTTGGTGGCGCGCCTGCATCAGGCGCGTGTCGCGGCCGGCGCGCGGCTCGCTTGCGCGCGCTCGGGAGAATGGCGACACCCGGTCATCGCGCTCTGGCCGGTGGCGCTGCGCCAGGATTTAAGGCGCGCGCTCGTAAGCGAAGGCGTGCGCAAGGTCGACCAATGGATCGCGCGTTATGGCGTCGGCATCGCCGAGTGGCCGGCCGTGCCGATCGACCCGTTCTTCAACGTCAACACCCGCGAAGAGGCCGTCGAGGCCGCCCGCATGGCAGCGCGACATCCGGACATTTGAAGTCGCCGCCGCGCCGCCGCGCCGCGCCCTCACCCCTCTTCCCGCGGCTGCCCGATTTGATCGCGCGGCAGCGCCTCGGCCTGCAAGACATTGGCGACGCTTTCGACATCGTCGAGCATCAGCACCGGCAGCGGCGCCTGCGGCAGCGGCGCGTCGGTCGCGATCGCAACGATGCAATCGTCGTCGGGATAAAGGAGCGGCTTGCCGACCGCAGCGCGATAGACTTCGAGCTTCGGCAGCGTATGGCGCTTAAAACCTTCGACGATCACCAGGTCGACCGGGCTCAGCTTCGCCAAAATCTCGGCGAGCGGCGGTTCGGGTTCGCCGCGCAGCTCGTGAATAAGCGCCCAGCGCCGGCTCGATACGACCGCGACTTCACTCGCCCCGGCCTCGCGGTGCAGCCATGAATCCTTGCCCGGCCGATCGATATCGAACTCATGGTGCGCATGCTTGATGGTCGCGACTGTAAGCCCGCGCCGGACCAGCACCGGAATGACTCTCGTGATCAACGTCGTCTTGCCGGATCCGCTCCAGCCGGCGAGACCAATGATGCGCATCCGTATGGGCATGGGCATGGCCTTTGACATGGGCTTGGGTTTTGGGTTCGGGCGTGACCGTCGCCGATATGATAAGGACGATTTGCGGTTTCGGCGACTCTCACGAAATGGCGGAAAAGACCCTCGATCACCTCGTCATTGCGGCTCGCCGGCGGCGTTGCGCGTCAGATCGACGAACACGCCGTCATCCTTGAGCACGACCTGATAGGTGCGCAAAGGAACCTCGCAGGGCGGCTGCATCACCTTGCCGGTCGGGATATGGAATGCGCCGAAGTGCATGCAGCACTCGATCACGTCGCCCTCGATCATGCCGTCGGCCAGGCTCGCCGCCGCGTGCGTGCATTCGTCGTCGGTGACGTAGAAGGTGCCGTCGATGTGATAGACCGCAAGCTTGCGGGTGCCGACCTCGAACGCCTTGACGGAATCCGGCGCCACATCGGCCTGAGCACAGACTCGCACGACACTATCCGCGTTATCCGTCATGAGCGTTCCCCTCTTTCGCGATCCATATTCTAGAGTAAGCGCAACAAGGGCGGGAGCCATGCAGATTCTCGTGGTCGGCGCAGGCGTCATCGGGCTCGCCGTCGCGCGCGCGGCGGCCCGGCGCGGCCATGACGTGATCGTCGCCGAGGCGACCGGCGGCATCGGCAACGGGATTTCCTCGCGCAACAGCGAGGTGATCCATGGCGGCATCTATTATCCGACCGGCTCGCTGCGCGCCCGCCACTGCACGCGCGGCCGGCGCATGCTCTACGAATTCTGCGCCGCGCACGGCGTCGCCCATAAGAAATGCGGCAAGTTCATTGTGGCGACCGACGCAGCCGAGCTTGCCAAGGTCGAAACGCTGCTGGCGCAGGGGCGCCAGAACGGCGTCGAAGGGCTGGAGCTGATCGGCGGCAATGCGGCGCGGGCGCTCGAGGCGGAACTCTCCTGCATCGGCGCATTGTGGTCGCCGGAATCCGGCATTATCGACAGCCACGGCCTCATGCTGGCGCTGTGGGGCGAGCTCGAGGATCGCGGCGGCAGGATCGCTTTTGAGACGCCGGTCGAGCGGATGTCCTTTGCGGCGCCGCAATGGCAGGTGCAATTCGGCGGCCGCGACGCCGGCAGCGTCGGGTTCGACGCGGTGGTGAATTCCGCGGGCCTCGGCGCGCAAACGCTGGCGCGCCGCATCGAGGGTTATCCGGCCGATCAGGTGCCGCCGCTCGTCCTCGCCAAGGGCAATTACTTCGGCTTTGCCGGCCGCCCGGTGTTCGCGCGGCTTATCTATCCGACGCCGGTCGACGGCGGCCTCGGCGTGCACGTCACCCTCGACCTCGCCGGCCGCATGCGCTTCGGCCCGGACGTCGAGTGGATCGATCACGAAAGCTACACCGTCGATCCGCGCCGCGCCGAGGCGTTCTACGACCGTATCCGCGCCTATTGGCCGGGACTGCCGGACGGCTCGCTGGTGCCGGACTATTGCGGAATTCGGCCCAAGCTCAGCGGGCCGGGCGAAAAGCCGGCTGATTTCATGATTGCGGGAGAGCCCGCTCACGGCCTGCCGCGGCTCATTTGCCTGTTCGGCATCGAATCGCCGGGGCTCACCGCTTCGCTCTCGCTGGCCGAGGAGGTCGTCGATTACCTCACGGCCTGATCGCGCACGGCCGTGTGCATGTCGGCTGGCCGCGGCACGATGATCCCGGGCTCCTCGTCGGCAATCGGCGGCTCGGTGCTGCGCCGGGCGAGCCGCACGCGCGAGAATCCGGCGTTCAATTCGGCGGTAAGCGTCGACGAATTGACGGTCGTGAACCTGTCGGTCTTTCCGCGTTTGCCGGTAAAGGCCATGAAGCCGTTTTTGGTTGCGACGATGTCGCCGGGCCGCAGCGTCGGATCGCTCGCCAGATCGAACGGAGCAAGCCCGAACGCGTCCTTGCCGTTGCAGGTGCAATTGGCCACCAGGCGCTGGCGGTAGACAAACGCATTGTCGAGGTTGGCGTAGCTCGCGCCGTCGCGGGCGACGGCGTGGTCGATTTCACCGCCGAAGAAGACCTTGGTCTTGCTCGCCGGGCACATCGACCGGCAGGTCTCGACCGGCGTCGCGTTGGCCATGCGATCGAACGGAAAGTGCTGCCCGTCGCAGAGCCGCACGCAAAAGGCAACGAAGCGTCCGCTACCGCCGCCGTACGGATTTACGGGTGCTGCCGATATCGGCGGCGCAGCCGGCTCGGCATAGGAACTGACCGGCGGCGGCAGCGGGGCTTGCTGCTGTGGGCCGCCAAACAGAAAGTCGAAAATACCGGCGCTCGCCGGGCACGGCACCGCGACAAGTAACGCCGCGGACAAGGCGCCGAACCGGGCGGCCGCAGGCCATGTCAACCGTTTGCTGCGACGCAAGAGCACCACGGCAACACCTCGCAGCCCCGCAGGGGCACGCGACTTCAACGTGCTGCAAGCCACATCGTTCCCGCCGCTCAGCCGCGACGACGGCGGAAGCGTTCAAGATCGCGTGACGACAGCGTAGCGGACCGCGGTAAATGGCGAATTTTCAGGCACGGCAAAGAATTGCTGAAAGCCCTCACTCATTGTTATCCCTCGCGATTATTCTTGGCGCGGCGGGCGCTTAAAAAAAGCAGCAACCGTCGATCTCGCGACGCATCCGCGCCCGAGCTTTGCAAACGCTCTGAAGCCGTAGCCCGGGTTGAGCGTTAGCGAAACCCGGGAGCGGCATTCAAGCTCGCAGATCGTTCCCGGATTTCACTTCGTTC
>JBEKNW010000146.1:0-11603 GCA_049522435.1 Xanthobacteraceae bacterium | reverse complement strand
GGATAAAAATATCGTTGTACCGTCGTGTAGGGTGGAAAGTTCTTCGGCAGCATCCGCCACTGACACCCGCTCTGCGCAATGTAGAACAGGGCGTCCACGACCGATCGCAAATCCGTTTTGCGCGGCCGCCCGCGCCCCTTCGCAGGTGGCGGCAGCAATGGCTCGATCAATGCCCATTCCTCATCCGTCGTGTCGCTTGCATAGCGCAGCTTTTCGCGTCCATACCCCTTTCGGGTGATCTTGGTCCACATCCTGTGACTCCGTCTTGATTCGCAACTCGACAGAATCACAAGTGACTGAGATCACTCCACTTATTTTCGGGTCAGCCTCTAAGGGCTTCCAAATAGTCATCTTTTGGCACGGGCAGACTCGTGGACTGACCTTTACGATCAACGACAAATATCTCGAATGTTGTGCTCGCGGCTTTCACGTTTCGCCACCGGCGCCGGGATCATCATACATCCGCTTGCGCAATGCGATATTTTCCTCGCTGCGCCTCTGTTCGGCGGCAATCCGGCGATCGAGAAAGAGCATGTACTTTTCGGCGAAGGCGCGAACATGGACGTCTGGATCGGCGAGCCAATCGGCCATTTCCTGTTTCTTCTTCGTGAACACCTCAACGAACCCGAACTCGCCGGAAACGACACCCGTGCTCTGAAGAATGACCTCCACCTCGCCGAGCAGCGAGTCATCGGCGGGCAGCGCCCGCACGACCGCCTTGCAGGTTTCACCGAGAAACACTTCGCCGTGATAGCTCGACATCACCCTGACCACGAACTCTATATCGTCCCGATTGCCGGTCTGGACCATTGATTGCAGCTTTCGGGCGAAGGGCTCCGGGAAACCCGGAAAACTGCTCGCAAGCAGCAAACCGCCGCGAAACTGGAACATGGGGTCGCCGGCGACAAACCATCGCCGCACCGTGCCGACGGCGTGATCCACGATGCCCGCGAACGATTTCTGGAGCCCGTGAAACTGATGGGGGATTTCTTCGTAGCGATCGTCATCCCCACGTGAAGCCGAATAATCCAGCCGCGCGCCAAAGTAATCGAACACCTTTTCAGGCTGACTCTTGGCCAGCAACGCCAATACGCGTTCGGCATGCGATTCGGTTTCGCGAAGATAGAGCAGGTTCTTGAGAACGACATCCGTTTGCGCAGACGTCAGCGCGCAAAGCGGGGAACGTTCTTTCGGAATGAACCAAATAAGGTTAATCCAGCGGGCGTCGTGCTGCTCGTTGAAATATTCAACGGCAGGCAGGAACACCGTCTCGATAAGCCCCTCGGGCGCATCGCCGTATCGGCGGCCCAAGGCCGACACCACCTGCACCAGAACCGGCGTTTCTTTCCTCTTGATCCCAAGTGCCAGAATCTTTCGCAGCAACGACTGGTCAAACTCGGCCGCGAGCTGGACGTAGTGCGCCATCTCGACCAAATTCTTTTCTTGCGCCAGCCATTCCGCGATTTTGGCGTCGAGATCGGCGCGCCGGTCGCTTTGGACGAGGCCACTTAGCATCACGCCCAGGAAGCCGCGCAGACGCCCATCCAAACGGTCGATAAAGCCTAAGACGATGCCTGGCTTCGCTTGGCCCAGTGTTTTAAGAAATTCGCCGAAGATCGGAAAGGTCGCCAGATCGTCGGGTTCCGTTTGCCCGCAACGTTGAATGATCGCGAACCACTCTTCCGCGTTCGTCTCGTTGACCTCAGCTACGAACTCTTCGATGCGCTCCTGCCTGTACGCCGTTTCCTGTTCGTAGTGAAACTCCGGATCGTCCCATGCCGGCGGAAAAACGGACTCGAAGCCCACAAGCGTCTTGTAGACGGCGAATCCCTTGTTCGCATTCACGATGTCACGAAATCTCAAAACGCTGTCGTTCAGCGCGTCGCGCGCCTTGATCACGTTCGGATCGGCGGCCATGGCGCCGGCGATGCCCTGGTTGCGCCGGTACATCCAAAGCAGCCTGTGTTCCAGCGATTGCAAGATTTCATACGCCTCTGTCTGCGCGACTTCGCAGAAGAAATCCACGATCGAGGTGCTGTTTTCCAGAATTTCGATCAGTAGCTCGTTCGAATACCCGCTGCCGCTTGGCGTCCGGTCGGCTTCGAACAACGCGTTTTCCGATTGGCGTTTTTCCGTCTCCGAAGACGCCGTTCGGTATAGCTCCTTGAGCAGTTCGATCGCCTCCGCGCGCATGCGCGCGAGTGCATCGCTCGGGATAGTCGAGCCCTGACTGAGCGTAACGGAGCGGTAAGTGCTCGACACGCCGTGCACTTCCGCTTTAAGGGCTTCACCGAGGACTTCCACGACAACGGGGCGGATTGGACCCCAGGTGTTCGGATCCATCTTGCCGATTTTTTGCACGAGGACCGTCTGAACATAAGGTCCAGCCTGTTTCCAGACATCGCGATTGTGCCGGGCGAGGCCCCCGGCAACGCCGAGCAAATGTTTTTGCTCCTCGTCGCTCTGCGCGCCCGGAAACATCGCGCACACGGCATCGAAGGTGATTTCTATATCGACGTAGCGGTAATGCATGAGGATGTCGCAAACATCCTCCACAATTCGTTCGGTCGTAACGCCCGGATAGCTGCCGAACGGCGTCTCGATCGGGCGCGGCTTCGTCAGCCGTGCCGCCGCGACGGCGGCGACAAGCTGATCCTTGATTTCCGGATATACCCCTTGGGGATCATCGTAATTGGCAAGACGTAATCGCGGAACCGTTCCAGAAGGTCGTGACACGCATTGTTGTCGCCGCATTCCGCCAGCGCCTTGAGCGCGCCGCGGTGAAACAGCTCCCTGCCGCTCATGAGCCGTTCGTAGTCATCCTGCACTTTCTGAAATTCATAGCCTGCCGGCAGCAGATGGGTTTTCATGATCTTTTCGAGACGTTCCTTGATCGCCTCGAACAGCTGCGCGCCGAAGCCCGCGAGCGCGGGCTTTTTGTAGATGATGTCGTGCCCCATTTCCGACCAGGCGTGGTTCAGGATTGTCTGAACCTGCACCTCGCACCAGAGGCCGCCGAAACGCGCGTATTCGGGCAGCGCGGCCCGATCGGGCTTCAGCTTCAGGACGTAGTTATTTGATATGAACGAATTCTCGGGCGTCGTTTGCCCCGGCACCGGATGATGAATCTTGGTGCGCTCCCAATCGACCTCGAAATTATCCTGAATGATGCCGCTCTGCAGGAATTGCGACACGTCCGAATTCGTATAAAAAATCAGGCGGCAGCCCGCCAAATCCTTGATGTCCTTTTCGAGAGCCATCGTCGCAAGGATGCCGCGATCTTCCAGTTTCTTGCGAAGCTTGTCCGGGTCTTTTGCCCGTTGCTGGACCTGCTGGAGGCGAAGAGGGCGAGGATAGGCGCCGATCGCCGCCTGTAGAATGGAGGCTACGGTGTCCGCCAGGGCGGCATAGTCGGCACGTTTGGATCGGGTATAGGTCTCGAAGTCCATTTTGGATGCATTGCCGTTTTGGGGGTCTAAATTTCCCCATGTTTCGAAAATATGTTCTATATCAGTGAGTTAGTTTTATATTCACATAATAGACTTGAATACGTACAGCATATTTGACTTGTAATAGTACGACATTATATACTTGTGAGCATACAGCCTAATAAACTTGAATTGGCCCACACTCGTAATGCGGCGGGACTCATATGGTTACTCTACACGAAAAGCTCGCGACATCGCTTGAAAAGCTTCAACAGCTCCAAAGCGACGGTCGGCATGTGTTTCGGTCGGAGGCGTTCCCGCGTGTCGATCGCGAACGCTTGCTGGAGCAGGGATTTCTGCGCGAGGTCATCAAAGGGTGGCTGATTTCGACAAGCCCGGGCGCCGCACCGGGCGACACCACGCCCTGGTTCGCTTCATTCTGGGAATTTTGCGCGCGCTATTGCGAATACCGATTTGGCTCGGATTGGCACCTCTCTCCCGAGCAGTCATTGCTCCTGCACGCGGAAGATACCGTTATTCCGACCCAGATCATCATCTACAGCCCTCAGGGTGCGAATAACACGATCAAGTTGCTGTTCGGCACATCGCTCTACGATCTTAAAAGCAAGATGCCGAACGCGGCAGACCTGGTGATGAAGGACGGGCTTCGCTTGTTCAAGCCCACGGCCGCGCTCGTCCGGATGTCCGAAGATTTCATGCGGCGTCACCCTGCCGAGATTCATGTCGTGCTCGCGGGCATCAAGGATGCGTCCGAAATCCTTGGCCCCCTGCTTGAAGGCGGCCATACGGTTGTCGCGGGGCGTCTTGCCGGCGCCTTTACCCGCGTCGGCCGGAACGAAATCGCCGAAGAAATCGTCAAGGCGATGAAGGCGGCCGGGCACGATGTCCGGCCGGCCGATCCCTTCGCCGAGCAGCAGACGTTCGGGTCGCTGCAAACAGGCGTCCCGCCGATCGTCGGCCGGCTTCAGTCATTCTGGAGTCAGCACCGCGAGGAAGTCATCGCGGCGCTTCCCAAGGCGCCGGGATTGCCGGAGGACACCGCAGCCTATTTGAAGTTCGTCGATGAAATCTACAAGAGCGACGCCTATCACTCTCTTTCGATCGAAGGCTACCGCGTCACGCCTGAATTGATCGAACGCGTCCGCGCAGGGGCATGGAATCCCGACGCACACGATGCCGACCGGCAGAACCGCGATGCGCTGGCGGCGCGCGGCTACTGGCAAGCCTTTCAGAGCGTCAAGAAATCAATCGAGAAAATCATCGGCGGTGCCGATGCCGCCGTGCTCGTTCGCGGCACCTTTCGCGACTGGTATCGCGAAATGTTCCAGCCTTGCGTCGCGGCGGGGCTGATCCAGGCGCAAGCGCTCGCCGGATACCGGAATCACTTCGTCTATCTGCAAGGCTCGCGCCATGTGCCGCCGCGCTGGGAGGTCGTTCCGGATGCGATGGATGCGCTCTTCGATCTTCTCGAAGGCGAGAAAGAGCCGTCAGTGCGGATCGTGCTCGGTCATTGGCTGTTCGGTTACATCCACCCGTATCCAGACGGCAACGGCCGCATGGCCCGGTTTCTCATGAACACGATGCTTGCGTCCGGCGGCTATCCGTGGACCGTGATCCGCGTCGAGGACCGCGACGCTTATATGAAGGCGCTCGAAAGCGCGAGCGTCCAAATGAATATCGAGCCGTTCGCCACGTTCATCGCCGAGCGGGTGAAATGGTCGATAGAGCAGGCGGCAGGCAAATCGGGCGACAAGAAATGATGCGGCGGCATGGAGCCACGATAACCCTTGATCGATCTTACGCGCCTTACATCGATTGAATTACTGACGCTTCACGCGCGCATCGCGGAAGAGCTGCGCGGGCGCGCGATTGCACGAACATCAAACAATCCAACCGGCGACCTCGCCGAGTATCTGTTCTGCCAAGCCTTTGGCTGGAAGCCAGCGGGTAATTCGAAGGCCAATATTGACGCCATCGCTCGGGACGGTACGCGCTACCAAATCAAAGGGCGGCGCATCACGCGGCACACCAAGTCGCGCCAATTGAGCGCCATTCGCGATCTTGCAGGCCGGCACTTCGACTATCTGGCAGGCGTCCTCTTCACCGAAGAATACCGCATCCTTCGCGCCGCCCTCATTCCCTACGCGATCGTGGAGCAGCGCGCTAAATTCGTGGAGCATACCAACAGCCACAAGTTCATTTTGCACGATGATGTCTGGACCGCGCCTGGCGTGCGCGATGTCACGCAAAAGCTAACC
This sequence comes from Xanthobacteraceae bacterium, assembly GCA_049522435.1. GTDB lineage: Bacteria > Pseudomonadota > Alphaproteobacteria > Rhizobiales > Xanthobacteraceae > BOG-931. The sequence goes on along the minus strand of JBEKNW010000146.1, from coordinate 5,896 downwards.
GAGACTGCCCGCTCTTTAGAGGCGCAACATGGCGCTGCGTAACTGGGATTCGCTGCGTGCCAGACAGGAAATGTCCCGGCTGATCGCCCCGGGTGTGCTCGGGTTCTACACGCATTTTGAAGCCACAGAAGTTTTTGCCACACGGGGCTCCGGCGCGCCCGTCAACGTATTCTCAGTTCTGGTAGCGGAAGAGCGGTTGCCCGATGCGTCCGAGGCGCCGCGCTATCTCAATCCCGAGCGTATCAAAGTAAGATCGCTGCCGGATTGGAACTTTGGAATAAAGCGCTATGTGAAGCCGATCGCGGAGCTTGTCCCGCTCTTCGACACGCTGTGCGATGCCAAAGAATGGCGTGGATCGGGGCAGACGCTGCAAGTGGCCGATCTCGTATCCATTCCAACACAATTCGTGCCGGCTGATACCACCGGCCCGGTACCATGGAATCGTGTTCTCAAGAACAATTTTTGGAATGGGTCGCACGTGTTCGAATGGGCTGACGCGAAAAAGAGTGCCCTTCAGCCGTTGTACGATGACCCGCCGCGCCTGCAGGAGCTTTCGGAAGCTGTGCGCGCCTTTGTCCCAATGGGTTTGGCAAGTCTATCCGACCGGCTCGGAAACATTGTCGTGCAGTTCCCCATCACCGTCCTCATCGCCAAATTCGCGGAATTGCGGGCTTCCGGTGACTTCACATTGACGATCGCCTGGCATCCGAGGGCGTCACCGCGCGTGCTCCGGGCCTCCTGTGAAATGCACTACGACGACGCGATCCCCGCCTTTAATTCCGTGAGTGTCCAGGGAACCGAAACGCTGCTGCCGATGCATGATGGGCAAGGATTGCACCGCGGCGTTTTATGGGATGACGAAAATCACGTCCTGCTGTCCGCGACCGGCGACATGAGCTTTATCAGCACGGTCGTATTCAATCTGCACGTGGTCGACCCGGAGCGCCGCGTTTTCACGGTGCCGGACGGCAAGGGCGGCGAAAAAACAGTTCGGTTCGGCCTCACGCCGAAGCCCATCAGAAACGTCGTTGGGGAACCCAAGAGCAATCCCGCCGGAGATTGGACGCGAGGGCGAATGTATCGCGAAGAGACCGACCAATTGCTCGCGGAGCGGCGCTTCGTTCAATATAAGCCGGAACCTGGCCAACAACTTCACGAAAAGGCGCTGGACGACGTGCGCTTTCTCATCGATCGCCATGGCGAGGAAGGCGTTTGGCTATGGGATCCGTACTTTAGCGCCGAAGACGTGACCAACACGCTCTTTTATTGCCGTTTTTTCGGCGCGGAGCTACGCGCCTTGACTGCCGGATATATTCCACCCGGCGGAGACCAATCGATGCGGCCCGAAGTTTCATTGCCGCCGAGCGCTCAATTCGCTGCGGACCAGCGCACGAAGCTTACAGGTATCAAGTCAAACTTGCGCGGGCTACATTTGGAATATCGCATGCGGACAGGCTCCGCCGGCTGGAGCTTCCATGATCGTTTCTTGATCTTTGCTGCTGCCGAGCGCGCCGCGCTAGCTTGGTCGCTTGGAACGTCAATCAATAGTCTTGGCGCGCAACACCATATCTTGCAGCGCGTCGATGACGGGCAGCGCATCAGCGATGCTTTCGCCGAGCTTTGGGAGGCGCTCGATCAGCCTGAGCATTTGATTTGGAAAACCCCGTGAGCAACGGTAACGATCAACTTGCAAGGGCAGTACAAGAAGCTGCGCGGGAGGGAGAGATCGCCGCACCAACCGGACTTATTGCACTGATCGGCGGCCTCGAAAATTCACTCCAAGCCCTTCAAAACATGGATCGCGCCAATGAACTCTTCGACGCGCTCGATAAAGAATTCGGCTTTATTCGCTTTAGCTTTTGGGCCGATGCAAGAATTCCTGCGGCTCAGATTCAACCGGCGGACCAGCTCCGCTACGCATCGCTTCTCCGCTGGCTGATTCGCGAATTGCGTGCATGGCGAAGAGCCGATCCTCGCCAAGACAAGCTCGTAACAGCATTCGTCGTGGCTCAGAGGTGCGACTCCGATAATGGGCTGTGGAATCTACTTCCGAATGAGATCGGTGAGAACATCGATCTTCTCGACCACCTCAAAGGCATGATTGCCTCCTTCGCTGTCACGTTCGAAGCGCGGCCCGGTGCCCAGGTGCCGATTTGGGAGGGCGAAGCCGTTGAGGAATTCAAGCGGGCCGACGCGGAAGACGATTGGGTTGCGATCATCCGAAGCTGGCCACAGTTTCGTTATCAGCTCTTTTTTGCCAATACGCTCCAGATCCAGGCGGTGCGATTGCTCTATCGCTATAGCTTTGCACGCCTCGTCGAAGGCTTGGCCAGTTTGCATCAGACCCCCGTCACTATGCAGGTGGCTGGAGTGCTAAGCGCCGAGCAAAGGCTGCGTCTCGCGATTGGCAGCGATAATCCGCACGTCCAGATCGCTGCCATGTATCGCACGCTTACCGATGACCGGAGCCCGCAGAAACTTACCGACTTAGATAGAGACCTTCTGACCGAATTGCTGCTCAAGGTGGCTAACGACACTTCGCGTTGGGCAGAGTGGATGAAAGTGTTCGTCGGTTATCCGGCGCTGCAAATTTCGTTGGGACGGGCACTAGCGAAAGGACCCGACGCCGCAATTGATGGCTATGTCAATTCGATTTGGCTAGTCCCGCGGCCAATTCAGTTTAATACGAGCCGCCGTTTGGTCGCGGAATGCTTGAGAGAGTTTCGCGCGTATGCCTCCTCGGAACGCCGCAGAGCGTTGTGGACCCGTGCTCACGAGCGATGGCTCCATTGGGACTTCGATCGCGCTAACTCTAGCCAGCACTTGACCGCGATCAATAGGTCCGATTTGGACTACGCGATTGTTGGCTACGCTAGCGAATGCATGGATGAGGTTGGAAGAGAAGCTGCCTTGAATGGAGTTCGCGCCGAGGCGCAATCGCTCGAACATTATTGGCACGGATCGTTCAATGATATTCTCGGGAACTGGTATCGCCTAGTGTCCAAGTTTCAGCCATACGCGCATGCCTCCTACGTCGTCGCCAATGATGAGGACTGGTCAGCGGAGGCTCGAATTTATTTCTTGATTGATCCCTCAGTGAGCCAATACATCCTTATGATGTACAACATGGCCTGGCCGCCAACGGTCATCAGATAAGGATGAGGCTAAGGTCGTGCTGCCCGGCGCTAACTGCACATAACCCGGAATTATCATCGAAGGATCGTGCTGTCGCGCGGCAGGCCGATCAATGCGTGTAAAGTAACATCATGCCGACACTCGTGCGAGGCGCAGCGGAGATAACAATGATAGGGGCAGCCTCTTTCGCGGCCGTCCTCATTCTATTGCACTTCCTCAAGCCGGAGTTCGATCCCTCTTGGCGCGTGATTAGCGAATATGAGAATGGCCGCTGGGGTTGGCTGATGCGGCTCGCATTTGTTTGCCTATCGGTCAGTTGTTTCACTTTGGTTGTAGTTCTCTGGCAACAGGTGTCGATTATAGGCGAAATGTTGCTGGTGATCGTCGCCATCGGTCCTCTTGGTGCGGCGTTTTTTGCACCCGACGCCATAACAACACCTCGACATTCTGCGACCCCCGCTGGTCGCTCGCACTCTTTGTTCGGTGCCTGTTTTGTCGTTGGTTTCCCGATCGCCGCTACAGTTATCGGATGGGACTTGGTCGGCAACCAACTTGTCGCCCCGATACAACACTATCTTTCCTCGATGTCGCTCGTGGTCTGGCTCGGCTTTATCACCTTCATGGGATCACTATACTTTTTCGGTCGCATAACACCTCAACCTGGGCCTCACCTACTAATCGGGTGGTCAAATCGATTTATGGTGCTTACCTATCTCGCGTGGTTGATAATACTCGCATCGGCGATAGTAGGGTCAAGAGCAGGACGCCCAAGCTCCTCCCAGTTGCTTCGAGACAAATATCGCTGGGAGAGGTCGGCTTTGGGGCCAACCTCGGACGTGAGGTCCGGACATTATTGGGGAGCTGGGCGAGCGCGAGCCTTTGCTCGACCGTCAGAACGCCAGCCACTTGCATCGCGGCCGGCGTTTGGCGCAAATCGGCCACGGCCGCTGCAAGGCGATCGACGCCATAACGATAGAGGCATCGTACCGCGTGCGTTTGAGGCACCCCGGCGAAAAAGCGCGGAAACAATTGCAACCCGCCGATGATTGCGGGCCAGTCGATGGTGCTTTGCGGTTAGTTGCTCATCTGCTGCGATCTCAAGCCCCGCCACTCACGTGCGCGGGGCCTTTTCTTTGTACGATTAGTGCTTATATACACATCATTCCCCCACCCCAGAGTAACATCGATTAACGCCGCGAAGGGAGGAGTGTTTTGTAGTGTTATTGCCACACAGGAGACATTCGCATGATTTCAGATAAGGCCCGACGATGGGCAGAAGCATGTTTCAAAAAGGAAGAGCGCGACCAGGGATGGTCGAGCGGCGATGATCGAATACGAAGCCGAAGCTCGCGCCATTCGCGAAAAGACCGCGCGCCTGAAAGCGCTCCGATTAGCCAGGGAAGCCCAGGCCGTAATAGCTCTTTGAACTTTGCAGCTCTGCCCCAGCGCTACGCTGCGATCTCAAGTCCCGCGCATGTCGCGGGGCTTTTCTTTTGACCGGCTTCCAGCTACAAAACACCAACGACTCACACATGGAGATTCGCATCATGAAAAATGCAACGAAGAGACGCCCTTGGACATCGGTACAGCTTCGCGACCTCAAGTCACTCGCGCGGAAGAAAATACCCGCACGGACAATCGCGCGGCGTTTGAAACGATCCGAAGGAGCAACCCGGCAAAAGGCATTCATTCTCGGGTTGTCACTCAATTCGCGCGCTTAACGAACCAAGACTTTTAAAACCGCAGTCCTGCCGCCGAGCTACGCTACAATCTCAAAGCCCCGCCACTCACGTGTGTGGGGCTTTTCATTTCTCTGGCCGCTACCATCGGCGTCCCCAGCCGCCCCCAAAGCGGCCTCGCAGAAGCCCAACCACAAGCAGCAAATCTTCCCCGCTCTCGTTTCAACCACGAGCGCCACGGCCCTCATGCCCGACGGCACGCTCGTCTCAACCATCGTGATCGACACAAGCCAGATAGCCACCGACACCATCGACTACGTCGCCGCCGACACCGACGGCCTCACCGCCACCAGCACCAGAACCGTCCTCATCGGGCCGGCAACAGAGGCGACCTCCTCCGCTCAATAATCCGCAGCTGACTCTCATCAGAATGTCTTTTGTTCCTCGCCACATTCCTTACACGTGTACGGCACGCGAACCTGCCCTTGAGCTCCTGAGACGCGATTTAGCGCTCCGCACTTTCGGCATCTGCTCTCTATGCGAGTCTTACCTGCGTAACGGTAACGGTTTTGCGCTCCAATGCCTCTTTCACCAGACGTTCGGTCTCGTCGCGCATCCTTTGTTTTGACATTTCACGCTTTCTCGCTTTCTCTGCAATAGGTCATACCGGCCGTCGCGAACCTCAGCAACGAGTATTGCGGGCGCTGCAAATCGACCCCTCCCAAGGCGCCACGACCACCACCACTCAACCGCGAATTATATTCTCGACGCACACTTGTGCTTTGATCTCGGAGCCAATAGGCGAGGAGCGCATCGTACGCATGCGCTTTGGCATCGGCATGAATTCCGACCACACGCTGGAGGAAGTCGGCCAACAATTCTCGCTGACGCGCGAGCGAATTCGGCAGATCGAGGCCAGGGCGCTGAGGAAGCTGAAGCACCCGAGCCGATCAAAGCGTACTCATACCGCTTCCATAGCTGATTGAATCGAAAGGTTGCGGTGGCGGGGACTAAAGATCGGAATGGGTTGTTTTCGGGTTGCGAGGCGTGATTCTTTGACCGTCTGATTCGGAGGGAACAGA
>JBEKNW010000145.1:0-11670 GCA_049522435.1 Xanthobacteraceae bacterium | reverse complement strand
CCGTTCTGGATGGCGTTGACCTCGGGCAGATTGTTGACGAGGTCGAAGCACATGATCAGCTCGTTGAGATTGCCGGGCACGAAGGTGGCGGCGATCTTCTCACCGGTCTGCGGCGCGCTGGTCAGGCGATCGTAATGCGCCGCCATCATCTCCTTCTGCTTCACCATCGAAGCATCCTTGACGGCCGCTTTGGCTGGTGCCGCCTTTGGCGTAGCGATTACCGTCGTCATCTTCCGCTCCATAATTTGATCGAATCGGCGAAGGTCCCGGCCTGCTCGCGGATCGGCTGCATCTGCCCGGAGTTCTCCGCGTATTTGAAGGCGATGAAGGGAATGCCGGCGTCCCTGAGCACGTGCTGCAGCATCGGCCGGTCGAGCAGAGCCGGGTCGCAGAAGCTCGGCGCCGCGAAGATGACGCCCTCCGCTCCGGAGCGTTGCACCGCGCGCACCAGGTGCTGGCCTTTCTCCTTCAGGTCGGGCTCGTACTTGGCGGCCGTCGATTCCGAATGATGCAGGAACGCAAGCGCGAGATTCTTCAGCGGCTCGCCCTCGGTCGGGACGTCGCCGGTCAGCCAGCGGGTGACCAGCAGGAGATCGTCGTCGACCACGTAACAGCCGGAGAGCTCGAGCGACTTGATGAGATTGAGCGGCGGCTGCTCGCAGAAGGCGCCGGTCAGCACGATGCGGCAATTGTCACGCTTGGGCCGGTCCTCGGCCCGGGCCGCGGCGAGATAGTCGCGGAGCATCGCCGAGTGCTCCTCGACCGCAAGCACCATTCCGGCCCGCACCACCAGATAGACTTCGGCCGCCGGCGCCTGCCAGGGCCGCTCGGCGCGGAAGGCGTAGAGCTCGCGCACCAGCCGGCGATTCTCATTGTAGAGCGCGATGGAGCGGTTGAGTTCGGCGTCGGTGATCGGGGCGCCGCGCAGCTCGCCGAGATCGCGCCTGAGCTCGGCAAGCTCGTTGATGTAGTAATTGCCGCCGATGTCGTCGCGGAAATTCTGCGGCACGTCGAAGTAGCGGACATAGACGTTCGGAAACATCATCTTCCACATGCCCGACAGATTGCGGATCACGTCGCAGATCGAGGGGAACAGCATGCCGTCGACGAAGTCGAGCCGGCCCGATACGCCGAGCTCGATCGTCGAGCGCGGAATGCGGCAGATGTAGCTCTGGTAATAGGCGTCGCCGTGGATGACCTCGAGCTGATCGCCGCCGCCGACGACGCCGAGCGGCAGCATGTTGGCGGCATGAATGATCTCGCGCGGCACGTAGATCGGCATGTAGCCGACGACCTTGCGGCCTGCCGCCGCCGCTTTCCATTCGCGGGCCGCGGTGAACGACAGATCCTCGAACAGCGCGCTCGCGCGCGCGATGATGCCGGCCGTAGCCGGATTGTTCAGCGATGCATCCATTGTGCTGACCTCTTCGCGATAAAGGCGTCGAGACCCTCCACCGCATCGTGCGTCGTCATCAATTCATCGAGATAGATCCGCTCGACGGCTGCCAATTTCGCCTTAACCCGAGCAACATAGTCGAGACGCGCGGCCTTGACGGCGTGACGCAGCGAACTCGCGCTCTTGGTTTTGAGGTACTCTTCGAAGTAGGCAAGCGCGGCCGCGGTCGGATCAGGCGCGGTTTCCATGGCGATGCCGAACGCGACAGCCTCGGTTCCGCTAATGCTCCGGCCGGACAGGAGCAGATCGAGCGCCCGCATCGGACCTGCAAGCTCGGGCAACAGGCAGGATGCGGCCGGCGCGAAGACTCCGAGCTTCATCTCGGGCTGCCCTAAGGCGGCATCGGGCGCGACGAACAACAGATGCCCGGCGAGCGCGACTTCGAGCCCGCCGCCGAGACATTGCCCGTGCACGGCGACTAGGATGGGAACCGGCGACTCGACCATGCGCAAGATCAGGCGATGAAGGCCCCGCAGCATCGCCGCACATTGACCGGGCAGATGCTCCTCCACGCTGGCGCCGAAGCTGAAATGCGGGCCTTCCGCCTCGAGCAACACGGCACCGAGGCCGAGATTGTCCAAGTGTTGCGCCAACGCACCGTCCAGCGCCGCGATCATGGCGGCGTCGATCAGATTGGCCTTCGGCCGATTGAGCGATAGGCGCAGCAACCGGCCTTCCGCGTCGAACCAGACCTTCAGCGGCGCGGTCATCGCTTTTCCTTCACCCGAGGCATGACGCTCTCGGTGAGCTCGTCGCTCCACGGCGTATTGGCGGCGAGCGAGCGGCGCAAAGCGATGAAATCGATCTCGCGGCCGGTTTCGCGCGTGCCCTCGTTGAAGGCGCGAAAGCCGGCTCGCGCCTCGGTCATCATGTTGAGGGCGAGCCAGGCGCGCGAGTTTTCCTTGTTGCGATTCCAAGCATCGAGCTTTGGCTTGCGCAGTTCCTCGATTGTCTTCGTCGTGCAGTCGGGAAAGGTGTAAAGAAGCTTGGTGCACAGCGCCTCGATCTTTTCGTCGAGCAGACCGAGGTCGACGGTGCCGCGCTTCATCAGTTCCTGGCCGGCCTTCAAGGCATTGCCCGTCTTCGGCTTGCCGAATACCAGACGGCCGTATTCGTCGACGATGCGCGCCGTCTCGACCAATGGATTGGCGACGTACTGGCCATCAACCTTCAGCGCCGGCGCGATATCGGTGATCACGCCCGTGAAATAGGCTTCGTGCGCCGAGAACGGCTCGCAGAGCACGCAGGCCGCCATCGCCCGCTCGGCGCCGATCGTCACCGGAAGGAAATCAGTGGCGCCGCCGATCGGCGCCGAGCCATGCTTCGGACCGGCCTGACCGAAGCGCGCCAGGTCCTGCGCGATCGTGAAGTCGCAGGCCATGCCGATTTCCTGGCCGCCCCCGATCCGCATCCCGTTGACGCGGCAGACGACCGGCTTGTCGCAAGCGAGGATCGTCGAGACCATGTCGTTGAAAAGCCGCATGTAGCCGCGATATTCCTGCGGGTTTCCGGCATAGTATTCTGCATATTCCTTGGTATTGCCGCCGGTGCAGAACGCTTTGTCACCGGATCCGGTGAACACCACTGCGACCACATCACGGGCGGCGCTCGCCTCGCGGAATGCGAGGATGACGCTCTTGACCATGTCCGTCGTGTAGGAATTGAACTGCGACGGATTGTTCAGCGTGATCCATGCGTTGTAGAGGCCGGCAACCGGTTGACCGTCGCTGCTTTTGACCGCGCGCTTTTCATAAAGAACGCTGCCTTTGGCCACCGCTTCACGCACTTCCGCGGGGACCAACGAATGGTCTCTTGCCTCGACCGGGGTGAATGAACTGACGCGGGCTGCTTCAGCGTTCATAAACTTCTCCTCAGCAACTGGGAACGAGAACGGCCCGGCGTTTCAGCGCGCCGCTGTGGGCCGATTCGAAGACCTGATTGATTTCGTCGAGCGGATGCTTTTCGACAAAACTGGCTACCTTCACCCGACCGTCGAGAACAAGCTCCAAGGCCGCGGGGTAAAGCTCGGGGGGGCAGCCCCAGTTGCCAAGCGCGCGGGCATGATAGGCCATGAGGTTGGACAGCCGAACCTCGACCTTGTCCATGGTGAAACCAACGACGCACAGTGTCGCGCCATGATTGATGAGCGCAAACGCGGTCTCCTGGCCGGCCCGCGTTCCCGAACATTCGAGAATGATCCACTCGGTTTGACGAAGGCTGCGTTCCTTGGCGAAGGCTTGAATTGTGCGTTTGATTTCGCGGGCATCGAGCTGACGGGCATTGAGCGTCAGCGCGACGGCGCTGCTGGAAATGGCATCGAGCTTGTCTTGATTAACGTCGACCGCGACGACCGTACCGCCTTGGGCGCCGGCAATCTGCGCAGCGTACCCGCCGACTCCGCCAATCCCGATAACGACGACGAGATCGCCCGGAGCCACGCCTGCCTGAATGACCGCCTGATAGGGGGTCGTTACCGCGTCGGCGATCACCGAAAGATCGGCGAGCTCCATTCCGGCGGCATCGAGTCTCGGCTCGTCGACGGCGCAAAGGCCACGCGCAGGCACCACGATGTGCGTGGCAAATCCGCCATGGATGTCGTTGCCCGGCATTTTCTGGTTCGGGCAGATGGTCGATTTGCCGCGCCGGCAGACGTCGCAGGTCCCGCACGGAATGACCGCCGGAACAATGACCGCCCTGTCTCGCCACCAGACAGCGTCCGCTCCCGCGTCAATGACCCGGCCGCTGATCTCGTGGCCCAGCGTCAATGGCAGAGCATGCTTGGTGCGGACGCCGTCGTAATAATACCCGAGATCGGTATGGCAAACGCCACAGCCCGCGATCTCGACAACGACTTCATCCGGTCCCGGCGGGAATGGATCGAACTCAGCACGAACAAGCGGCTGGTCCTTCCCTGTCATCATCCACCGGGTCGGCGCGGTCGACATACCGAAGTCTCCCATCATCGGAGTTTTTTCCCTCTCACTGCGGGGCAAAATATACTTGCTCCCGCCGGATTCCTTGATCTATGACAAATCATTCAGGCTCACCAGTCCGTATGTTTCTAGTGCATCACTAAGGCCCTGCAACCCGCAGGGATTCTGACATGACTGAAGTGGAACATCTCTCCATCGCCATCGTCGGAAGCGGCGGCGCCGGCGCGTTGACCTCGGGCAATCTGCTGCTCGAGGCTGCGACCGCAGCCGGATGGTATGGCCTGCTCACGCGCACGGTGGGTGCGCAAATCCGCGGCGGCGAGGCGGCCGCGCTGATCCGATTGGCAAGCCGGCCGGTCGAGTGCCTTGCGGATCGGTTCGATCTGCTGATCGGTATCGATTGGCTGAACGCCGATCGCTTCGGGGCCGAGATCGAGATCGGGCCGCACAGCCTGGTGATCAGCGACCCGCGGGGCGGCGAGCCGCCCGCAATCGTCAAGAACTCGGGGGCCCGCGTCGTCCAAATTCCGATGAAGGATATGGTGAAATCAATCCCCGAGGGGCGCCCCAATATGATCGCGCTCGGGGTCGCCGCCAAGCTTGTCGGCTTGAACGAGGAGGTGTTCACGGCGCTGATTGAGAAGCGACTGGCGGAGAAGGGGCAAGCGGCGTCGCAGGCGAGTCGGGCAGCGCTCGAGGCCGGCTTTGCCGCCGCCGCCGATATTCAATTTGATATGCGGCTTGCGCCGCCGGTCGCCGGCAAGAAAAGATGGCTTGTCTCAGGCAACGAGACGACGGGGCTTGGCGCCATCCGCGGCGGCGTCCGCTTCGCCGCCGCCTATCCGATAACTCCGGCGAGCGAAATTCTCGAATGGCTGGCGCCCAGACTTGCCAAGGTCGGTGGCGTTTTGCTGCAAGCCGAAGACGAGCTGGCCTCGATCAACATGATCATCGGCGCTTCGTTCGGCGGCACGCCGTCATTGACCGCGACATCAGGCCCTGGTCTCTCGCTGATGGTCGAAGCGCTCGGGCTCGCCACCGCGGCGGAAATCCCGATCGTTGTCATCGACGTGATGCGCAGCGGACCGTCGACCGGCATCCCGACGAAATCGGAGCAAGCCGATCTCAACATCGCCGTCTACGGGTTGCACGGCGACGCGCCGCATCTGGTACTGGCGCCGCAGTCCATTGGCGATTGCCTGTTCACGACGCAATGGGCCGCCTATCTCGCTGAAGCGCTGCAGGCCCCGGCAATCGTGCTATCGGATCAATTTCTGGGCCAGGCGGTTGCCGCGATCGAGCGACCGGCGGATGTCGCCTTCATCGGCGAGCGGATCAGGCATACCGCGGCCGGTGCTCCCTACAAGCGCTACGCCCTCGCGGCCAATGGCATTTCGCCGATGGCGATCCCCGGCATGAGCGGCGGCCAATACACTGCCGATGGATTGACCCATTCCGAACGGGGAACCCCGACGAGCGGCGCCGTAGAGCATCGCGCCCAGCTCGACAAGCGCCGTGACAAGCTCGAGCAATTCACCTTCGGCGAGCATTGGGCCACGATCGAGGGAAAAGGCGAGATCGCCGTCATCACCTGGGGTTCGCTTACCGGCGCCGCCCGCGAGGCCATCGAGCGCGCAGGCCGCGGCGGCATCGCGGTTCGGCTGGTTGCTCCGCGGCTGTTGATGCCGGTGCAAAATGCTCGCTTTGCCGCGGCGCTCGACGGCGTGCAACGGGTTCTCGTCGTCGAGCAAAGCCACAGTGGTCAGTTTTACCGCTATCTCAGGGCGCACTACGACCTGCCCGGTGAAATCAGGGTGCTGCACCGGCCTGCACCTTTGCCCATTCGGCCGAGCGAAATCCACCAGGCAATCACGGAATGGAGACAATGATATTGACCGCCGACACCCAGCTCGCCTGCAAACCGAGCGACTATAGATCCGACCTCAAGCCGGTCTGGTGCCCCGGTTGCGGGGACTACCACGTTCTGATGGCGTTCACGCGCGCATTTGCCCAGCTGGGCGTGCCCGCCGAGCAGATTGCCGTCATCTCCGGAATCGGCTGCTCTTCGCGGATCCCGGCCTACACCAACTGCTACGGATTCCACGGCGTTCACGGCCGATCGCTCGCGCTTGCCTCCGGGTTGAAAGTGACGCGGCCCGATCTCACGGTCGTGGTGGCGAGCGGCGACGGCGACGGCTATTCGATCGGCGGCAACCATTTTCTGCACGCTTGTCGGCGAAACATCGACATGACCTACGTGGTGATGGACAACCGCGTGTACGGCATGACCAAGGGTCAGCCGTCGCCAACCACCGAACCCGATTTCGACACCGCGATTTCGCCCGGCGGCACCGGCCTCAATCCGTTCCATCCGCTCGTCAACGCGCTTGCATCCGGAGCCAATTTCATCGCCCGCTGCTTCGCCGGCGAGCCAAACGAAACGGCAGCTGTTCTCGTCGAGGCCATCCGCCATCCCGGCTTTTCCTTCGTCGAGATTCTGAGCCCGTGCGTCACCTACCGGCCGGATCAAAAGCAATGGAAGGAATTGATGCATCCGGCGCCGGTCGCCGCGACCAACGATCCGGCCAAGGCCGCGCGCCGGATCATGACCGACGATGGCTTCAACCTTGGCATCCTCTACCGCGGCGAGCGGCGGCCGTACCAACCGAAGTTCGGACGGCAGAGCCTCGACCTCTCGGAACTGGAGCAGGAATTCGAAATATGAGCAAAACGCCCGGTGCCCCAACGGTGTCCACTCTCGCCGACCTGTTCGGAGCCGCTTATCAGATCGAGATCGATGCCGTGGAACGCTACACCGTTCTCGCCGATCAGATGGAAACACACAACAATCCGGAAATGGTCGACGTGTTCCGCGATCTGGCGCGAGCCGAAGGAATTCACGCCGAGGAAATCCGCCGGCAAGCGGGTGAGATCGACGTGGTGGAGCACGCGCGTCGCATCGGCAAGTGGAAGAAGGGCGAGAGCCCGGAGGAGGCGGATCTCGGCGCCGCGCATTACATGATGACGCCGTGGCATGCCTTGCAAATGGCGCTCGTATGCGAGCAGAACGCATTGGCTTTCTTTACGCACATTGTCGAGACTGCGAAGGACCAGAAAGTCATAAAAATGGCGGCGGAATTCGTCGAGGAGGAAACCGAGCACGTCAATCTCGTGCACCGCCTGTTGCGCAAATACTCTGCGCCACCCGAATCGTGGCCGCATGATCTCGATCCGCCGACCTCGCAGGAATGACGCGGTTCCCGTCGGGATGGCGCTGAACGCCGGCCTAGAGCGCAATCGCTTCAGGTTGAAGCGATTGGCGCTCTAGATTCCTTGGTGGAGCATGATCTTTTCGGGAAACCGGCTTCCACTTTTCCGGATCATGCTCTAGCGCCGGCATTCGCCGGGGCGAAGCCCGGGCCCCGGCGGGCAAGCGCCGGCCAAGCCATCAGTTCATCTTATTCCGCAGGTCTCTGACGCGCACGGCCTTGCCTTGCGAGCGCGGCAGCTCGCCCGGCGGCTTGATGGCAACATTGCAGGTGACGCCGATCAGCGATTTGATGTGTTGCCGTACATCTCCCGCTTTTCGGCCGCGGCCGACCTCTTCCATATCGCGGGATTCCGGCGCCAGCTCGACTTCTATCGTCATGGCATCGAGCGCACCCTCTCGCGTCAATACGATTTGGTAGTGCGGCGCCAGCCCGGGGAAGCCTAACAGCACGGCTTCCACTTGCGACGGATACACGTTCACCCCGCGGATGATGAGCATGTCGTCGTCGCGACCGGTCACGCGCATGATGCGAACATGGGTGCGGCCGCACTGGCATGGCTCGTTGCTGAGCCGGGTGATATCGCGCGTCCGATAGCGAACCATCGGCAGCGCCTCCTTGGTGAGCGTGGTGATGACCAATTCGCCGGTTTCGCCGATCGGCTGCGGCTGCAAGGTTTCCGGGTCGATGATTTCGAAGAAGAAGTGGTCCTCCCAACCGTGCAGGCCGGCTTGCGCCACGTGGCATTCGCAAGCGACGCCGGGTCCCAGGATTTCCGACAAGCCGTAGACGTCGATCGCCTTGATTCCGAGCCGCTCCTGAAGATCGCGGCGCATCGCGTCGCTCCACGGTTCGGCGCCGAATATGCCGACGCGCAATGAGGATTGCCGCAGATCAATCCCCGCGGCGAGCGCGACCTCGGCAATGTTGAGCGCGTAGGAGGGCGTGGCGCACAGGACATTCGCCCCGAAGTCCCGGAGCAGCGCCACTTGACGCTCGGTTCCGCCGCCCGACATCGGAACGACGGTGCAGCCAAGGCGCTCGGCGCCGTAATGCGCTCCAAGCCCGCCGGTGAACAGACCGTAACCGTAAGCATTGTGGACGATATCGCCGGGCATGGCGCCGGCGCAGGCGAGCGAACGCGCCATCAGGTCCGCCCAGCGTTCGAGGTCGCCCTTGGTATAGCCGACGACGGTCGGCTTGCCCGTCGTCCCCGACGAGGCATGGACGCGGATAATCTTGTCGCGCGGCACCGCAAACATACCGAAAGGATAATTGTCTCTTAGGTCGGTCTTGAGCGTAAACGGAAACCGCGCGAGGTCGGCGAGCGACTTGAAGTCGGCGGGCTTCACGCCCGCGGCGTCGAATTTGTTTCGGTAGCAGGACACGGTCGCGTAGACGTTGTCCAATGTCTGTTTGAGGCGGGTTGTTTGCAGTCTCGTGAGCGCCGCGCGCGGCATCGTCTCGATGCTCGGCTCGAACATGAACGTTCCAGTTTCCTGGATTGCCGACTGTGTGCTCATGGTTGCTTCCATTATGCCACAGACCATCCGGGTTGAACCCGCAGTCCGGCGATCCCTACGCCGTGAACCGGAGTGTGCTCGATTGCGTATCCTTGATTGTAGGCGGCGCGCACGATCAGGATGAACTTCAGCGCCCACCCGGCGGCGAATGCGCAGATGCCGCCGAGCACAAACAGCGGAACGGCGGCATCCGTAATGAAAAAACCGGCCGCGATGAGTGCAATCGGAAGAACAAGGCCAAGCAGCAACAGCGGGATCCTCGCTCTATCGAGGGTTTCCAGCGTGCGCGTCGGCGCGCCTTCCGCTCGTAGCGCACCGAGATAGGCGCGCCACGCCAATGCGCGAATAGCAACGAGAATCGCGACCGCCACCGCAGCGGGTTGTGACGGCACGAGCGGCGCCAGCGGCACCGTCAAGGCCAGGAACAGGCCGCCGCCCTCGGCCAGGCCTGTTGTGATGATGAGAGGAACAATCAGCGGCTGGCGCCACGCCGGAATGCCCTTTGCCCCCTTCAGCATCATCGCTTGCGAAAACAGGAACAGCAAGCCGGCAATGGCGGCCACGAGGAGCAGGGCAGGCAAATCGAACCAGAACGCAAGCGCGGCAAGTGGAAAAAAGACGATGGCCACCCATGCCTCCCGCGCCATCCATGAACGCTGCGGCTGGCGCAGCACGTAGGCGAAACGCAGCGGGCGGCCGATCTTGAGCAGGACAAGAAATAAGCCGATGGCAACGAGCAAGGCGGCGAGCGGAACAAGCGGCAACAGCGGCGCGCCGAGAACAGTCGCAATTGCTGCAAACGTATACAGCCCGATCCCGGCGCCCCCGAACATGAAGTTGCCAGCCGCCTTCCAATCCCAGGACGGCTGATGCCAAGGCTCGACGCCCCTGGTCCGAATCATCCCCGCCGCCGGCGCTGGCGAAGACCGCTGCTGGGCTACCGATGACGTCGGCTCGCCGCCGTTTCCTTTGTCATAAACATAGTAGAAGCCCGGTTCGGTGCCGATCTCCTCGTGCATCCGGAAGTGCTTCTGCGTGCGCAGCAGGCGCGAAACGTTGCTGTTCGGATCGTCAATATCGCCGAAATACAGGGCATCGGCGATGCAAGCGCTGACGCAAGCCGGGGTCGCCTGCGGATCGACACCGGGAATCATGCCATTGTCGAGTCCGAAATCGACCCGATCCGAGCAAAAAGTGCATTTTTGCGCGACGCCAATTCGATGCGGATCCTCGCGCATGATTTCGTTTTGCATGGCGCCCTGGTCGTAGGCAAAACCACGCGCATCGATCTTGAATCGTGCCTGATAGGGACAGGCAACAGCACAATAGGCGCATCCGATGCAGATGTCGTAATCGATGGTCACGATACCATCCGCGCGCCGCCGCGTCGCCGTCGAAGGACACACGTGCATGCACGGCGGATCTGCGCAATGCTGGCAGCCGACGGGAACGAAGGTGCGGCTCACGTTTGGATAGCCGCCCGCCTCGATATCGAGAACTCTGCGCCATTGCACGAATGGCGACGTTGCATTGGCCTGCTTGCAGGCCGCGGTGCAGGTCTGGCATCCGACGCAACGTTGGAGGTCGGCCACCATCGCCCAACGGGTCATTTGGCCCCCCGCAATCGCGTAACCTTGACCTTCACGAGGTCCGCGCTTGATCCAGTGGCATCCGTGAGATCCAGCAGCATTGGCATCAGCGCGTTCATGCTTGGGGCGGCAAAATCTTTGGCGAACGGCGTCGCCCATTGATCGAACTGACCGATCATCAACAACGTATCCGGACGGATGCCCTCACACAGCATGACGCAGCCCTTGGTGTGGTCGAGCGGCGAGCGCACCTCGACCAGATCGCCATCGGCGATGCCGAGTTTCTCGGCCGCGGCGTGGTTCATGATGACCTTGCCGTGACCGGCTATGTTTTCTGCCACTTCCCTGATGAGCTGGATGCTGACGTTGCCGCCCCAGGAGTACTGCATGCTGTGCGTGGTGATCAGCCAGAATGGATAATCACCGATGCGGACGTTGAAGTGGCGCTCGAATGCTCCTTCCCATTTCGCGCTGAGATCTCGCCAATGCGGCAGCGGTTCGTATTCCCGGAGTTGTTCATCCCACCAGTTGATGCCATGTTCGTGCAGTCGCCGGCCCAACTCTTTGCCGATGCGGAACAACCGTTCTTGATACGGGTGCTCGAAGCGCAGGCCGGACGCAATGAGCTTCGGATAGAGGTACCACTTTAACCGCGGGAATGGCTTCACCCGAAATCCGTACTCGCGGTAATAGTCCAGACCTTGCGTTTCTTTGCCATCCGTGAGCTCGGCGCTTGCCGCACGGCATACGGCGTCCCAGATCACCTCGGTCTCGTGAACCTTCTTTGCATCGATTGAAAAGTCGTAATTGGGGCCGGTGAGCTTTACACCGGCGGCACCGCGGTTGATCGCAGCGTTGTACTCCTCCAACAGGCCAGTGCGTCTGGCGAGTTCGGTCGTA
>JBEKNW010000144.1:0-11785 GCA_049522435.1 Xanthobacteraceae bacterium | reverse complement strand
AGCGCGCCTCGATGGGCGCCGGCGGATCGCCGCCGACGATGTGCGCGTTGCCGAGATCCTCCATGATGATGAGGCCACGCTCGAGATCGGCGTGCAGGATCGTCGGCGCCGAGAGGTTGCGGTCGCGCAGCCCCACCGCGACGGCGACGTAGGGAACAACGTCCTCGGCGAGATGGGCGATGGCGCTGTACGGCTTGCCGTCGCGCACGGGCGGGCCGTCGGGACGCCGCGGCGCGTTCATCAGGACCGTCGTCTGATCGTCGAGCGTCAGGCGCTCGAAGATGCGCGTGGAGGCGTCGCCTACCAGGCGCCGGCGCCGGGCTGCGGCGAAGCCGGATTCCTCGAGGAAGGCGCGCACCTGCGGCATGCGCTCGGCGCGTGCGCCGAACGCGCCATAGCCGACGACGCGCGCGTTGCGGACTTCGGCACCAAGCTGCGGCGCCAGCGTGAAAGTGATGTCGAGGCGATCGGGCGGCAGGAAACCGGCCGCGCGATCAGGCCATTCCAGCAGCACCACGGAGCCTTCGGGCAGGTCGTCGAAGCCGAGCTCGGCGAGCTCGGCCGCGCCCGAGAGCCGGTAGAAATCGGCGTGGACGAGCGGAAAGCGCGGCAGCTCGTAGCTCTGGATCAGGGTGAAGGTCGGGCTCGGCACCTCGATCGTGTCGTCGCCGGCGAGGTCGCGGATGAGAGCGCGCGCAAACGTCGTCTTGCCGGCGCCAAGGTCGCCCGAAAGCGTCACCAGATCGCCGGGCTCGAGCGCGGCGGCGATGTCGATCGCGAAACGCTCCGTCGCCTGCTCGTTCGCTAACGTCACGGTGAAGCTGGCGCCGCCGGTGGCAGTCGGAAACATAGCGTCGCTCCGGCTAATAGCTTCCACTTTCCACGACCATGCACTAGGCGGCCGTCAGCTTGACGGCCTCGCCGAGCGGGAACGTGCAGGTCACGGTGGTGCCTTCCCCGACGACGGAGGCGATCGTGACCGTGCCGCCGTGCAGCTCGACGAACGAGCGCACCAGCGAGAGGCCGATTCCCGTGCCGCGATGGTGCGAGCCGAGCGAATGCGTCTCGAACCAATCGAATACCTTTTCCAGCACTTCGGGCGGAATGCCCGGCCCGCGGTCGGTGACCGCGAAAACCAAGGCATCGTTGCGCCGTTCCGCCAGCAGCGTGACGGTTCCGCCGGCGGGCGAGAAGCTCACGGCGTTGGCCAGCAGGTTGAAAAGGATCTGCCGCACGCGACGCTCGTCGGCGATGAAGCTGCCGATGTCGTTTTCGGCGTGGATGTCGAGCACGAGGCCGGCGCCGACCAGCCGGTCCTGGACGCCTTCGGCGGCCGCCGCCATGGTTGCACGGATGTCGACCGGCCCGAGATTGAGCTGCATGCGGCCGGCGTCGATGGTCGCTAGATCGAGGATGTTGTTGATCAGCGCCAGCAGCGTATTGGTGGAGACCGTGATGTAGTCGAGATATTCGCGCTGCTTCGGCGCCAGCGGCCCGGTACTGCGGTCGCCGAGCAGGTGGACGAAGCCGATGATGTTGGTGAGCGGAGAGCGCAACTCGTAGGACACGTGGTGCACGAAATCGATCTTGATCTTGTCGGCATCCTCGAGCGCCTCGTTGCGTTCGCGCAGCGCGCGCTCGACATTGACCGAGTCGGTGACATCGTGGAATGTCACCAGTGTGGCGCCGTCCGGCAGCGGCACGGTAGTGCAATCGACCACGCTGCCGTCGCGCCGTTCGAGCCGTCCCGATATCGCCTCACGGCTGTCGATTGCGGTCACCACCTGCCGCAGCGCCTGCCAGGTGGCGTCGTCGCCGTGCAACGGCCGGCATAAGGCCGTGATCGTTTCGATGTGCGGCCGCTCGGCCAGAACTTGCGGCGCCAGGCCCCACATGCGGGCGAAGGCGGAATTGGCGAGCCGGATGCGGCCGTCGCTGGCGAACACGGCGACGCCTTCGGCGAGGTTGTCGAGCGTTTCCCCTTGAACGCGGATCAATTCCTCGAAACGCCGCTCCAGATCGAGCCGTTCGGTCACGTCGTTGAACAAATAGGTGACGCCGCCGTCCGGATTGGGGGTGGTGACGACGCGCAAGGTGCGCCCGTCGGGCAGATGCCAGGTCTGTTCCTTCGCCTCGATGGCGCTGTAAGCGGTGTGCAGCTGCGTCTTCCATTGCCGGAAGTCCTGCTCCTCGGGCAGCTTGCGCGCGGCACGCAACTCCTCGAGCACCGCCGAATCGGTCGGCCCCTGATCGAGATAGAAGGCATCGAGATTCCACAGCGCGCGATATGCGGCATTGTAGAATGTCAGCTTGTGATCGGCGTCGAACATGGCAACGCCGGTCGGCAGCTGATCGAGCGTGCGGCGGTGCGCATCGACCATGCGGGCGAGCGCGCTGCGCATCGTTTCCGCTTCCGTGGCATCGATGCCGAGCCCGGCGCTGCCGGTCTCGGTGCGAAAGTCGAGCACGTCGAAGCTGCGCCGCGTTCCGGCGACGATGGCCGGCAGCCGGCCGGCATAGGCTCCGGCAAGCGTGCGCGCCCGCGCAATATTCTCGCGCGCCGGGCTATCGAGCAGTTCCAGGCTCCGCTCCACGGCGACGGCGGCATTCGGCGCTTCGACCGCGCGCGCATAGGCGGCATTGACGAAGGTCAGCCGCCCCGTCGCATCGCGCGTCCACACCGGCGACGGCAGCCTTTCGATCAGCGTGCGCAGCGATGCGATCTCGCTCAGCAGCGCCGCATGACGACCGGCAAGGTCCAGGAGCTCGCGCTTGACGCCGCCGGCGTCCTTGAGCCGCAGCACGGCGCGCCCGGCGATGGCGCGGCCCTGGGCCTCGATCGGGCGACCGGCGATCGTCGTGAAAGCCATCGAGAAGGCTTCGCCGCGCGCCCGCAGGGCCTCGACAGCCTGCTCCATCGCGCTGGCCTTGCCGGCATCGAGCCAACTGCCGAAGGCGAGCACGCGATGCGGCGCGGAGACGCCGACGACGGCGGGGTCACCCTCGATGCTGGGTTCATCGGATGCCGCCGGCCAGTCCACCATCACCTGCGGTTCCGAGGCCAGCAAGGCGTTGGCGCGGTCAAGGTCGGCGCGGAGCGCGGCAATCTCGTCGTGCGATGAAGCTTCCAACCGCACCGACCGCGCGCGCGTGCGCACCAGCATGATCGCCGTCACCACCGCGAACAGCAAGAGCCCGACGAGCAGCACGAGCACCGCGATCTCATGGCGGTCGATGCTGCGCGAGGCGCCGAGGACAAGTTCGTGCAGCACGAGTGCTGGCTGTTCGTCAGCGCGGGCCGGCAGGGATGAGACGGCGCCAATGGCTACCGGGAATCCGCCAAGCCACGGACGAGCATAGCCCCCGCTCCTCCGGATCGTGTCCGGCATGCCCCTTCGCCTCTGCTGGCTGCCACCGCCACCGCCAGCGGGTCGATCGCGAGCGCTCGCGAATCGCTCGACTTTACTCTCAAGCGGAATCGCGCCGAAAGAGTCCAGATCGTGAACGGGAGCGCCGAACACGTCGAAGCGGGAAGAACGTCACTTTAGTCGCGCTCGTCGACAATGTTCGACGCGATTCCAGTGGAGCCAAGCCCTCCGCTGGCACGCTCTGTCGCGTCCAGGCGGTTCGATTTAATAAGTTTCACGTGTTGGATCGGCGCGATCACCAGCTGCGCGATGCGCATGCCGCGGCGAATGAAAAACGACTCGGACCCAAGATTTACCAGAATAACCTGTAATTCTCCGCGGTAGTCGGCATCGACGGTCCCCGGAGAGTTGAGGACGGTGATACCATGGCGGATCGCCAGACCCGACCGCGGCCGGATCTGGCCCTCATGGCCGGGGGGTAATGCGATCGCGACGCCGGTTGGGATCATCGCGCGCGCCCCCGGCGCGAGTTCGACCGGCGCATCGGCCGCTACGGCGGCGAGGAGATCAAGCCCGGCGGCGAGCGCGCTTTGGTATTGCGGCAACGGCAAATCGGCGGCGTGCGGCAGCCGCACGATGCGCACGTCGACGCGCTCGTCGCCGCTCACCTCTTTGTTTCCTTAAGCGCCGCGGCAATCCGCTCGATCAGCGCGCGCGCCACGTCATTCTTCGACTGTGGCGGCCAGGATTCGACGCCGTCGGCGGTGACCAGATGAATCGTGTTGGCGTCGCCGCCCATAATTCCGGTTTCCGGCGACACATCATTGGCGAGGATCCAGTCGCAGCCCTTCTTCGCCAGCTTCGCCTGGGCGTTGGCGACGACGTGATCAGTCTCCGCGGCGAAGCCGACGACGAGTCGCGGACGGCCGGACTTGCGGTGGGCGATGGTGGACAGAATATCCGGATTCTCCACCAATTCGATTGCCGGCGGCCGGCCGTGCTGTTTCTTGATCTTGCTTTGGCTGGCCCGCTGCGGGCGCCAATCGGCAACCGCGGCGGCGAATACGGCGACATCGACCGGCAGCGCGTTGCCGACCGCCGCGAGCATCTGCTGCGCGGTTTCGACCCGCACGACGGACAGTCCCGGCGGATCGGGCAGATTAACCGGACCGCTGACCAGGACGACGTCGGCGCCCGCCGCGGCCGCCGCTGCGGCGATGGCGTGGCCCTGCTTGCCCGACGAACGGTTGGCGATGAACCGCACCGGATCGATCGGCTCGCTGGTCGGTCCCGAGGTGACGAGCATGCGCTTGCCGGTGAGCGGTCCGGCGCTGCGCATGATCGCCTCGATTGCGGCGACGATTTCGAGCGGCTCGGCCATGCGGCCGATGCCGGCTTCGCCGCGCTCGGCCATTTCCCCGGCGTTCGGACCGACGAGGCGGACGCCGTCCGCCATCAGTTGCGCAAGATTGCGCTGTGTCGCCTTGGCCGTCCACATGCGCGGGTTCATCGCCGGAGCGATCAAGATCGGCTTGTCGGTCGCGAGCAGGACGGCGGCGGCGAGATCGTCGGCACGGCCGACCGCCATCCGGGCGATGAGGTCGGCCGTCGCCGGCGCGACGACGACCAGGTCGGTGTCGCGCGCCAGGCGAATATGGCCGACATCGAACTCGCTCCGCGGATCGAACAGATCGGTATAGGCGCGCTCGCCGCAAAGCGCGCCTACTGACAGCGGCGTCACAAAATGCTGCGCGGCGCCGGTGAGAATGCAGCGCAGGCGCGTCCCGCGTTCCTGCAAGCGGCGAATGAGATCAAGCGATTTATAGGCGGCAATGCCGCCGCCGATGATGATGAGGACGCGTGTGGATTGAAGCATCAGCGCTCAATCGCCCCACGGATTGATGATGTCGATGCCGCAATCTTCGAAATGCTTGGTGTTGCGAGTAGCCACCCCCATGCCATGGGCGCGGGCGATGGCGGCGATCTGTGCGTCCAGCGCATCGATGGGTCGTCCGTGACGCCTTCGGCGCGCAAAAATATCTGCGTAATGTTCGGCTGCGCGTTGATCAAACGACAAGACTCGGCCCTCGAACTCCGTGTTGAACATAGCACGCGCTTCCTTGGCGAGTTCCGCGCGCTTGCGCCCTATAGCCATCGTTTCGATGCCGACGAAAACCTCGCCGCAGTTTATTGACGTGGTAAAGAGAGCACGACGAGACAGCCTTCGATACCAGTGAGCCACTGCCTCGTCGGGACGAGACCTCATCATTTCGGAAATGACATTGGTGTCGAGGACGATCATTTATCAAAACTCGGTGGCTCCCGCATCGTCTCACGCGGAAGCGGCTCGAGCTTGAGATCACCGAATCGCGCGAACCGCCGGCGAATTGCTGTTCCGAGGTCGTGTTCCGCCGCTTCCTCTTTGGCGAGAGCCGCACGTAGAATTGCACGTACCTCATCCTCCATTGAACGGCCATGTTGAGCCGCACGGACACGGAGCTTCTTCTTCAGCCCTTCGTCGATCTTTCGGACCGTAATACTGCTCATGGCATTCTCCTCTCGGAGGCATCATATGCAATGATTGCATTGCAATCAATGCAATCATCGGCTGCGCAGGACGATCCAAAGCAGCAATGCTGCGATCAGCCAGAGCGCCACGACCGCCCAGCGGTTGCGGCGCGCTTCGGCTTTGCCGATCTCGGCGATGGTTTGCGGCGACAGCACGAGGCCGTCGCGGGTGATCTCGTCGAGCTGATCGAGCACGCGGGCGCCGCGCGTGAGCAAGCCCGGCGCGTTGCCGATGAAGCGTCCGACCTCGAGAGCGCCCTGCGCCGCGCTCTCGAGCTTGCCGGCCGGGCCGAGATTGCGCGTCATCCATTCGCGCACGACCGGCGCGGCGGTGGTCCACATGTCGAGCTTTGGATCGAACGAGCGCGCCACGCCTTCGACCACCACCATCGTCTTCTGCAGCAGCAGCAGTTCCGGCCGCGTGCGCATGTCGAACAGGCCGGTCACCTCGAATAACAGCGTGAGCAGCCGCGCCATGGAAATATCTTCAGCGGAGCGGTTGTGGATCGGCTCGCCGATGGCGCGGATGGCTTGCGCAAAACTTTCGACCGAATGGGTGGGCGGCACATAGCCGGCCTCGAAATGAACCTCGGCGGTACGGTGATAATCGCGGGTGATGAAGCCGTGCAGGATTTCCGCAAGAAACATACGCTCCTTGGCTCCGAGCCGGCCCATGATGCCGAAATCGACGGCAATGAGCTGGCCGGAATCGTCGACGAACAGATTTCCCGGATGCATGTCGGCGTGAAAGAAGCCATCGCGCAGCGCGTGGCGGAGAAACGTCTGGATCAGGACACGGGCAAGCCGCTGCAGGTCGAAGCCTTTGGCCAGCAGCCGCGCGCGGTCCGACAGCGGCGTCGCGTCGATCCATTCAAGCGTGAGGACTTCCTTGCTGGTGCGGTCCCAGTCCACCGCGGGGACGCGGAAATCCGGATCGTCCTTGGTGTTCTCGGCCATTTCCGAGAGCGCGGCCGCTTCCAGGCGGAAGTCCATCTCGACCGTGACCGAGCGCCGCAAGGTGTCGACCACCTCGACGAGCCGCAGCCGCCGTGCCTCGGCGGAAAAATCTTCGGCGTAACGGGCGACGAATGTGAAGGCGCGGAGGTCGACTTGGAAGCGAGCTTCGATACCGGGCCGCAGCACCTTGACGGCGACGGCGCGCGGTGCCGTCGCGGTCGCGACCTGCGCCCGATGCACCTGCGCAATCGAGGCGGCGGCGACCGGCGGCCCGAAGCTGGCGAAGACCGCGCTGACCGGCCGGCCGAACGAGGCGGCGACCGCCGCTTCCGCCTCCTGCTGCGGGAACGGCGGCATTTGGTCCTGCAGCCGCTCGAGGTCGTGGGCGAACGCGACGCCGACCACGTCCGGCCGCGTCGCCAGAAACTGGCCGAGCTTGACATAGGTCGGGCCAAGCCGGGTGAGCGCGGCCGACAAACGCGTGTCGGCCGCGCCGCTCGACGGCCGCTCGATGAGGCGGGCCATACGCAACAACGGGCGCGCCGGAGCCGGCACGACCGCAGGATCGATAGCGCCGAAAACACCTTCGCGGGCGAACACGAAGCCGGCATGGCCGAGACGGAGGAGATGCGCGAGAGCGGAAATCACAAACGCCAGCCGGAATGGAGCGCCACGATGCCGCCGGTCATCGGCTGAAACGAAACCCGCGCGAAGCTCGCCGCGCGAAGCATGGCGGCGAATTCCTCGGGTTTCGGAAAGCGGCGAATCGATTCCACCAGATAGCGGTATGATTCGGCGTCGCCGACGACCGCCCGGCCGAGCGCCGGAATGACATTGAACGAATAGAAGTCGTAGAGCGTGGCGAGGCCGGGAACATCGACGGCGGAGAATTCGAGACAAAAGAATTTTCCGCCGATCTTGAGCACGCGATACGCTTCGGCCAGCGCCGCTCCGATGCGCGGCACGTTGCGGATGCCGAAACCGATGGTGACCGCATCGAAACTTCGGTCCTTAAACGGCAGCGCCTCGGCATTGGCTTCGGTGAAGGTGATCCGGCTGCCTATCCCTCCCCCGCTGGCGGGGGAGGATAGGGAGGGGAAACGCGCGGCGGCGCGCTCGCGGCCGATGGCGAGCATGTCCGCATTGATGTCGCAGACCGTGACCCGCGTCTCTTCGCCGCCGGCTTCGATCACGCGCAAGGCGACGTCGCCGGTGCCGCCGGCGATGTCGAGGAACGCAAACGGCCGGTTTTTTGGCGGATTGATCGCCGTCACCAGCGCATCCTTCCAGGCACGATGCAACCCGAACGACATCAGGTCGTTCATCAGGTCGTAGCGATGCGCCACGCTGCGGAACACGTCGTCGACCAGCGCCTGCTTATCCGCAAGCGGCACCTGGCGCGAGCCGAACTGGGCAATGTCTTCTGCCATCGTTGCCTTTCCCTCTCAGCTAAACCATAGCGCGGCGGCGCCAGCGACGCTATGTCTGGGAAATTAACCATGTTGCCGCGGCCGCGAACGGTTGAGCGATGCCCGAACTCCCCGAAGTCGAGACGGTGCGCCGCGGTCTTGCGCCGGCGATGGAGGGTGCGAGCTTCGTCAAGGTCGAGGTGCACCGCCGCGATCTGCGTTGGCCGTTGCCGAAGGATTTCGCGCAACGCCTGGAAGGCAAGACGGTGACGGGCATCGGCCGGCGGGCGAAATATCTTCTGGCCGACCTTTCGTCCGGCGACGTGCTGATCATGCATCTCGGCATGTCGGGCTCGTTCCATGTTTTCCAGCACAACAATCGTCGTCCTGAGGTGCGAGCGACTACAAGTCGCGAGCCTCGAAGGGCGGCATCCTTCGAGGACCCCCACCCTACCCTCCCCCGCCTGCGGGGGAGGGTAGGGTGGGGGTCACCTCAGGATGACGGTAACGCGTTGGGCCGCACCTATCACGAGCGCACGCAGCATCTTGCCCACGACCACGTCGTCTTTCATATGTCGTCCGCCGCGATCGTGACTTTCAACGATCCGCGCCGCTTCGGGTCGATGAAAATCGTCGCGCGCGAAAAGCTCGATGCGGAGCCGCTGCTCAAGGGGCTCGGCCCCGAGCCGCTCGGCAATGAATTCGACGCCGCGATGCTGGCGCGCGCCTGCAAAGGAAAGAAGACGAGCCTCAAGGCGGCGCTGTCGGACCAGAGAATCGTGGCCGGCCTCGGCAACATCTATGTCTGCGAGGCGCTTTTTCGCGCGCGGCTTTCGCCCAAACGCATGGCCGCGACGATCGCCACGTCGACCGGCGCGCCCAACGAGCGCGCCGAACGCCTGGTCGAGGGCATCAAGGCGGTGCTCAAAGACGCTATCAAGGCCGGCGGCTCCTCGCTGCGCGATCACAAGCGCCCCGACGGCGAACTCGGCATGTTTCAGCACCACTTCCGCGTCTACGACCGCGAGGGTGAAAAGTGCCCGACGCCCGGCTGCCGCGGCACCGTCAAGCGCATCGTGCAGAACGGCCGCTCGACGTTTTTCTGTCCGGTGTGTCAGAAGTGAATTCTCCCTCTCCCCGCGTCGACGAGAGGGAGAAGCGGGTAGGGCGGATTAGCCGCAGGCGTAATCCGCCGCCTCGCAGCGATCGAATGGCGGATTACGCTACGCTAATCCGCCCTACGGGCTCGCGGCAACAAGGAGATAAGCGATTGAGCGACGATCCGCAGCGTCCCGATGACCAATACTTGCAGCTGCTGGAATTTCTTTATGATCGTTATGTGAGACCGCACGCGAGCACGATTAGCGACCGATTCCATCACCACATGGGCGACGAATGGTCCTACGAGCTTACGCGCGCAATTCGCGCCGCGCGTATGCTTCGATTTATCGAGACATGTAGTGACACGCCAAGCGACGTCTACTCCACCTTTACTTTAGAGGGCCTCCGACGAACATTTTACGATGTCCACTACAGTTCCGAATTTGCCGAACGTATTGTCAGGGACGGCGGGTTTCTCGACGCATACGAGGCGGACCCCAATGGCCTTCTTGCCGATATTCGACCAGAATACCTGCCCGATATCGACAAGGAGGTATTGCGCCGAATCGGCAGCAGCAACCCTGATGCGGAACTACGCGTTTTGATGCGAAACGCAAAAACGATCCTGCACCACACGGGGATGAACGACAGGGATCGTCCAATTTCACAGCAGCTAAAGCAGGTGTACGAGTGCACAGAACGCGCGGCGAAAGACGTTGACGCAGAAATCGAGGAGTCGAAGGTCGAGAGCCCTAAAGAAAAGCCGAAAAAATCCAGACGCTGGTACAAGGGTCTCGGTCAAATCGGCCAGGGTGCGGCGTTGACGATCGCCAACGCAGCTCTCGCCTTCGGCGCAATTCACGTTCCGGTTTCTCCTGAAACCCAAACATGGGGTACCCTCGTGTCGGTCGTAACTGGCATTGGAACAATGCTCAGCGGCGTCGGCGATCTGAGAAACGAATAGGCTCGACACACCGCAATCTTCCCTCCGATCGACAGTTTAGTGCTGGCCTACGCACCCTCCGCCTCTTGCTTCGACCGCCGGGAACGGGGCTGGTGTTTCTTATTTTTTATTGCACGCATCAGGACATGCTCAAGCATTCGAGGAAATTCCATCGCCAGCATATCGCCTTCTTTACTCCCAAAACCAAATTCTTCCATAAATGGCCCGCGCATAGCGAATTCTGAGAATCGACGAAGTCTCCTCATTTCATTTTCGATGCTTTCCGTGTCCCCGTCTTTGGCGGCTCTGTAAACCTCCATTGCAAGCTCATAAAGCCAGGGGAGATCGTCTCGGACCAAACTAGCCGCCATAAGTATACTAACCGGATCGTCCGGCTCCCCGGCCATGTGCATAATTTCGTGGATCATCATCGGGTGGATGCGGCGCATTCGTCTCCGACGAAATGGTTCTTCCGCCTCGGCAAGCCGCTCCGCAACGCGAGATGGAAGCGATTTCATTTCCTCAGAAAGTTTGGCCACGGCACTTTCCTCGGAATCCTCTTTCACGACCGTCTTGGAACCACCTGACGCGAGTTTTTTCAAGAGAGACGCTTCGGTTTCTTTGAAGGCAGCTACCTGAGTTTTGACAACGTCACTGTCGAGTTCGAGATTTGGAATTCGTCGCGCAAGTTGGTCGACGAGTTTGATAAGGTCTCCTTCGCTGTCGTCCATGTTATGAAATTGGTAGAAGGGGCCAGCACTGACGCGATTTAGTGGCACACCTAACGCGACGCCAATGACCGGCGTACCGAGCTTTCCTTTGGCAACGCCAGCTTCGAAAAGAATCCAAGGTCTATCCAGGCTCCGTTCAGTAAACAGGCACACGACATCCGAAGTGGATTGAAGCTGTGTCATTAATCTTTTGTACCATTCCTCTCCGAAATCAATTCCATCTGTTCCTTTTTTATCTGAAGAACGAAACGTTTTAATCATTCCGGCGCTTACGCTTTTCAGTAACTTACTGAACGCCTCTGCAAGCTCTGCATCCCGCGCATCATGGCTGATGAACACAAGTGGATTAGATGCCGTTGAAGGCAACAGCTCGCTCTCAGGTGGAGCTTTCGATTTCTCAGATTCGGCCATCTTCTTCTCCGTCGAGTGAGTGTATCTCGTCGAGAGGTAAGCGCAATCGGAAGTTGGCTTTCGGCTTGATGGGCCGCCGGGTCAAGGAGGTTGGGACGTTGCGTCACTGCAGTTGTGACTTTAATTCTTGACATCCGTCCCCATTTCCGCTACAAGCCGCAAATCTCGCTCACCGAAAGGACGTCAGCCGGCGACACCGGTTGACGGAGCGAGAGCGGTTCCCGCGGGCGGGGGCTCGTCACCTCCGCACTCGGGCGGCTTCGGGAAGACGCCCGGCCGGCATGATGACCGGTCTGC
>JBEKNW010000143.1:0-11844 GCA_049522435.1 Xanthobacteraceae bacterium | reverse complement strand
GAAGCCGACGAACAAAGCGGAGCGATCCGCTGCGGAGCCGGTGGAGCCAAGGGCGGGGACCGAGGGGAATGCGGGCCAGCAAAGCACGCACCGGGCACAGTACCGGGTACGCGTGACACAGGCGCCGGCTCGCATACGGTAGACTGCGTTGGCAGCGTTATTCATAGCTGCCGCGCCTCACCGTCACCCACCCGAGGTAGGAGCCGTATGCCTTAATTGGGCACGTACGGATCTGTGCGGGGGGCGCTCAGTAATGGGCGTCCCTACCGCGATTCAATCCGGGCTACTCGCTAAGTCAGGCCGTGACAGCGCCGGGGAGGTGCCGGTTTCGTTCACCGTCTTTCCGGCGCCATGATACCGGGCGCCAGGAGCGGGTCGAATGATCGACGAGCCAATCCCGGCTGCGCGTCTGCGAGCACCATCTGGATGGTCGCGAGGATCGCGATCAGGACGATGAGCACCTGACAGACCCGCTTCGGGACCGGCGGCATGGGCAACGCCTCGCACACGAACCATAAGATGATTGCCATGATGGCGAGCTTGGCTGCCTCGATGGCGAATGCGATCACGCTCATGATCAAAGTCTCCCGTAGCACCAGGATATACGATGACCAGAACCGTTGCTAGATATGCGGCAATGTGCCTGCGCTTGGCGGCAGAGTGTAGAAACTCAGCGGAAGCCCGGATTGAGTGAAACGAAATCCGGAGCAGGCCTCGCGGTCGATCCCGGATTTCGCTGGCGCTCAATCCGGGCTACGCTCGCTCCCGCTTAATCTATGGACGTCTCCGGCGCGAAGGGTGCGTTGAATCTCAACTCCATATCCGCCCGCGCGCCGTAGCCATCGTGCAGCGCCCTCAGCATGAAATCGGCAATGGCGTTGAAGTCCGGCGGATCGGCCACATCGAGCCAAATACGAAAATTTCCTGCGGAATCGTCGGTTGAAAACCCAAGCCGTCCCAGCGCTGCGATCGACTGGGCGGGCAACCAGTGTGATCGCGGCTCGGTGTAGAAGAAGCCGGAGGACGCCTCGCACAGCATTTTTGTTCGTGTGTCGAATACGCACTGCACGTAGTCTTGCGGATGGCTCGGAAAATCGATGATGAGAAACCGGTCCTGTGCGTCCGAAGCATCGCCTGCTTCATAGATGCGCTCGAGGCGATCGACGATGGGGCGGCGATATTGGATCAGGAGCTCACGATAGGTTTCGGAGTGCTGTGTTGCTCCGCCAACCGTCCGTTCTTCAGGATTGCCCCGTGATTTCCCTTCGCGCTGCCAGGCGAGGAGCGCCCAATGCGCCCTAAAACCGGCGCTGCGACCGCGTGCCTCCTCTTTGATTTGACGGAGGATCGGGCCGACCCGCTCGGGCAGCAAATCTATCAGGTAGGCTCCTGCCAAGGCACGCACCCCGGGGTCAGGATGGTCGAGCAGCGTGGCGAGCGCCGCCCGGCCGGAGCCGATCGTATCCAATGCTTTGACGATCGCGTCCATGAGCCGTACCACCGTGGTCTCTCCGTCCGCCGTGTCCCGAAATTCGTCATGAAGCGTACCCGCAAGTCTGGCACCAAATTCAAAGCCGCGGATAAGAGATGCGGCGCGTTCGTCGTCCGCAACCGGATCTTGGCGATCGAGAAGCGCGGTGATGGCCGCCAATCCATCAGCCTTGAGGCGATCGAATTCCTTCGCTATCTCGAATCCGCGCAGCAGCGCCTTGCCCTGCGCCACACGGTCCTCGGAGTCGAGCATCGGGGAAAAGCCGTCCCACCACGCGTCCAGTTTCTCTCCAAGCCGCACGATCGCTTCGTCGATGTCCATGACAGCCTCCGGCTGATCCGTATCTCCGGACTTGTTCACTTCAGGATAGGATGCTGTGATTTAGCGAGGCGCCGCAACTATGTTATTCTTGCCGCGCCAGACCCTACTGAGAGCGTGATATTTTGGACAACATCATGAGCAACAGCAGTTCACTTTCGCTTGCGGAACTCGACGCGCGCATCGCCATTGTGCGCGACAACATCCGGCAGCTGATCGAGCAAGCGGCTGCCGTCTCCGGCGCCGAGGACGAAGCTCGCAACGCGGATCGGATCGCGCAACAAAATGAAGAGCTTGAAAGGCTGATCAAGCAACGCGATGCGCTGCTGAAGAAATAACGCATACCAAGTGTAGCCCGATCGGCCCCGTCGAGGAGAGCGGCGGGGCCGATCTTTGTTGAGCTAAGTGATCTTCTCCAAGACCTTTGCCATCTCGCCAGCTGTAAGGGCGCGTAAGGTCCGCCCGCGAATATTGCCGGCCTTGACCGTGTTCAAAAGAAACGCGTTCATCGCATGGCGCTTCGCTCATCCGGGCTATTTGCTACTTGCTTACTTCCCCGCGGCCTTCCGCAGCGCCGCATTGATCCGCTCCTGCCAGCCGGGGCCGTCGGCCTGGAAATGATCGAGCACGTCACGGTCGATGCGCAGCGATACCAGCTCCTTGGCGCCGGGCAGCGCCGGCGTTTTCGCCGCCGGCTGCTCGACGGGCTTTGTGGTCGCGGCCTTGAAGGCCTTTTCGGCCTCCCAGCGCGAATCGGTCGTCGTGCGTCGTGCCATGCTTGCCAATTTATCACGCCTGCGCGGCAGTTTCGCCGGGAAAAGATTCCGACCTGGCGCGTAGGGCCGGGTAATTACGTGTCAACGTAATTGCCGGCAAGCGGACATTGACCGCCGCAGCCGGCAGGTCGGTTTCCTGCCGGCTTATCCCCAGACAATGGACCTGCTGACGCTGTTCGGCAGCTTCTCGCTAAAGCGGCCGTGTCGTGCGTTTGCCGTCAAGTGCGCAAACTGCGCATGACTGATATGGACCAGCGTCTCGTGATCGCCCGCCTCCATATAGATTTCCGGCTGCGCCTCGATGCTGTCGTCGACGACGAGAGGCAGCGCATAACAATGGCCCAGCGGCGGAACTGCCCCGGGCGCGCAATCCGGGAACAGCGGATCGATCTCGGCTTCGTTCGCCATTTCAACATCGTCGCCAAGCTGGTTCCGCAAATCCGAAATGCGAAGGTGATGCGACGCCGGCAGGACGGCGAGCATGTAGCCGGCATCGCTCCGCAGCACGATTGCCTTGGCCAAACAATCCCCCGAAATCCGACACGCCTCGGCGGTGCGCGCGGACGACAGAGTAGGGTGATGCGGGATCACATCGTATTGGATGTTTTCCGCAATCAAGTAGCGCTGGAGTGTGGGAGCTATGGACATAATGGGCCTCCGGTGCGGCAAGCCACGCATCCGTGCAGACCCCGATGCCGGCCTCACAGAATGCGCGGCTTTAGTGGAGCTGGATTGCAAAATAGTACGTGCATTCGCCGGTTGCAATGCAGCCGGGAGCGGCAGAGATGGGGTCTTGCCTGACTGATGCGACCCGCGACGGCCACTCCCGGCGTGCCGTCCGTATGTAGCCGCTATGCCGACGCCCGAACGCATGCAACAGCAGTCATCGCGGCAATGATAATCGGTGGTGTCATTCGGACCTCCGCGTAATTATTTAAAAAGTGTAACAGCTACCCGGAAAAAATCAATTGCTCACCTGAAAGGCGCGCTGCAGCGCAGCGCCTTGGCGCGCCGGCTCAATTTCCAATCGCCGCGGCCGGCTGTTGCACTGCCGGCGTGGTAAATGCCAATATGTTTCGCCAAGGAGGTCGCCGCTCCTGGGAACGAGCGGAACCTCAAACAATCGTCCGGTCTTGATATGACGCGCGAGGGCAGGTGAACCGATGACCCATATCATTTACAAAGTCGTCCGCCACGATAACGGCTGGGCCTACACGGTCAACGGCGCGTTCTCGGAGAGCTTTCCCACGCACGAAGAGGCGCTCGAAGCCGCGCGATATGCCGCCGCCGAGCAGCGCCAGCCCGGGCGGACCGAGGCCATCGAATACGAGGACGAGAGCGGCAAGTGGCACGCCGAACTCGCCCTCGGCAGCGACCGGCCGGATACCGACGTCGAGGACAGCGCCTAGACGGTGAACGGAAGTATTGGCGGCGACACCGCGCCGAACCCGGCGGCGGGCGCGGTGTGATCGAAATAGTCGTCGCCGGTTTCGGGATGAACCGCGCTCACGGATGCGGTGCGCTGTTGCGGACTTTGCCGAAATGGTGGGCAAGCCACAACGCCATGACCAGCACGCCGAGTGCCGTGGCGATGGAACCACCGATCGGCGGCGGCAGCGGCGGGAAGAAATAGCGCAGCAGCGCGCCGGCGACGATGAAATTGAAGGAGCCCCAGAGCACGTTGACGATCGCCGAGGATTCGCCGGCCCCCGGCGGCGAGGCGAACGGCGACTGGAATTTGTTGCCGCAAATGCCCTGCACGAAATGTGGAACGCCGTTGGCCAGGAAGGCGCCGGCGAAGAAATGCGCGAGATAGTGATACCACGGCATGACACGTCCTTTGTTGGCGCTCGAACCAACCGGCAACGAGGCTCCTGGTTTTCGCCCGTCTCGACACTATCCGCAATCCCCTTGACGCGCGCCAGTTCACTGCGGCTGCGCCGCGTGCTGCTGCCGGGGATGAAAAAAGTTCGCCAGCAGCACGGCGAGGATGCCGGTAAGAAAAATGCCGTCGAAGGTTCCCGCGCCGCCGATGGAAGCGACCGGCGCGCCGAGGCCGCGCACCTTGTCGAGATTGGTGAGATCGGCGCCGATCAGCGTCCCCATGCTGCCGGCGATATAGGCGAGCGGCGCGGCGTTCTCGCGCGATAACAGCAACGCGACGACGGCCGTGGCCAGGGCCGGCAAAAATACCGGCACCGCGATGCCGATACCGGGCACCGGATCGGCGAGCCAGTGCAGCACTAGCGCCACGGCCGCGGTCGCGACCGCTCCTTGGACCCACAATCGACGGCTGATCAGGAGATAGATCGACATCAGGGTCGGAATGACGGCGCCGCCGACATTGACCGCGATCACCGTGCCCGGCCAGTTCTCGACGACCGGCACGGTATATTGCATGCCGAAGAAGTCGACCACCTGGTTGGACATGACCCGCTCGTCCGGCAGAACCGCCACGGGGATGTTGAAATAGCTGCCGAGCAACGAGCCGAAGAGCAAAAGCATGGCCGTCGACGAACTGACGCCGAGGCTGAGATAGGCCTGGCGCAGCGCGCGCAAGAGCAGAAGAATGAACACGATCAGGAAAATGCCGACGAGAATCGAAAAAAAGCCGGGCGTCAGCGGCAGGTAATGGAATTGGCTCACGTGCATCGGCGCTGCTCCAACATACCGGTGAGCACATTGCAATGCGCCACGTTAGAGCATTTTCAGGAAAAGTGGATACCGGTTTTCCGTAGAAAATGCGACCAAACAAAGAATCTAGAGCATGATCAGTTTCCACCGAAACTGAACATGCTCTAGCGGCGCAGCCCGAGCAGGCAGATATATTCCCAGGCCATCGTGGCGCCCGCCAGAGCCGTGATCTCGGCGGCATCGTAAGCCGGCGCCACCTCGACCAAGTCCATGCCGACAAATCGGAGTCCAAGCAGCCGCCGCAAGATCGCCTGCACTTGCCAGCTGGCGAGTCCGCCGATCTCCGGCGTGCCGGTGCCGGGCGCGAACGCCGGGTCGAGCACGTCGATATCGATGCTGAGATAGACCGGCGCATCCCCCACGACCTCACCAATACGCCCGGCAACGGCAGCGGGATCCGTTTCGTGAACATCTTGCGCCGTGATCATCACCACACCGCGCGCCTGGGTCCAGTCATGAACCTGCCGCGGCACGGGAGAGCGGATGCCGATCTGAACCATTCGCCGCGGCTCGATCAGGCCTTCCTCGATCGC
This sequence comes from Xanthobacteraceae bacterium, assembly GCA_049522435.1. Taxonomy (GTDB): domain Bacteria; phylum Pseudomonadota; class Alphaproteobacteria; order Rhizobiales; family Xanthobacteraceae; genus BOG-931. Next base: position 6,031 of record JBEKNW010000143.1, on the reverse strand, counting down.
ATGGTAGAACACCGAGCCGTGGCCGTAAGTCTGCCCGAAGTTATCGGGCCAGGTATCGACGTGGGCGTCGAAGTGAACGAGCGCGGGCGGGCCGCGCCTTTTCGCCAGCGCGCGGAGAAGCGGCAGCGTGATGCTGTGGTCGCCGCCCAAGGCGACGAGGTGCTCGATCTTAAGCGCCTGCTCCTCGATCAGGGCCATGCTGCCGTGAAGGTCTCCGAGAGCGATCGCGAAGTCGCCGATGTCGGCCAAAGGCAGCTTTGTTGCATCGACCCAGTGCTGCGGATGTTCGCCGTCCACCAGCATCCGGCTGGCCCGCCGAATTGCCTCCGGCCCGAACCGGGCGCCGCTCCGGTTGGTGGTGCCGATGTCGAGAGGAATTCCGGCAACGCAGATCGGAGAGGCGCGATCGCGGAGGCCGATGCCGAGGAATGTCGGTGGGATCGCGAAGGTCGGCAGCCCGGTCATGGCTATTCCCGCGCAGGGAGCGCAAAACGGAACACCGCGGCGGCGACGGCGCAGGTCCAATCGCCATTGGCCGCGCCTGTCGCCGCCGCCGTCACCGAAAGGCTGTCGACAATGAGATCGCTCATTTCATAAACACGTTTGCGCTCATCCCAGGCCGCGCCGGGATCGAACTCGATGCCAAGCGTGGAGGCCAGCATGGTGGCCGCGAGATCCTCGACGTAGTCACGGACCTCCAATTCGGTCATGCCGAAGCCGTGGTGCTCCGAGACGTAGCCATAATGAGCCGGATCCTTCGGCCGGGCCAGGCCGATTCCGGCGGCGATCCGGCGGCCGGGCTCGTTGGTTTGGGCGCGCGCCATCACGCAGAACGTGATCTCGCCGGGAGAAAGCGTGGCAATCCCGGCTGCGGGCGTGATCAGCTCGCAACCCGGCGGCAAGATCGAGGAGACGGTCACGAGATTCTGCTGCTCGATATCCGCGTCGCGCAGCGCGTATTCGAACGCGTTGAGCAGGTGCCGGTGAACGCCGATGCCGCGGGTCAGGAATACGCTCTTCGGAAAAGGAAACATTCGCCACCGATCATCGCGTTAACGCCCGCAATCACCAGCAACCGAGCGGGCTTAGTGAGATATCGTGGTTGGCATCGCGGATTTCCATGACCAACCTGTGACGTCAGAGTGGGTTGAGCAAAGCGAAACCCACCCTAGTGCGAACAGGACAGTTTTGGGTTTCGCGGAGCCTGTCATCGGGCGCGCTTCGCGCCGACCCGTTGGCTCTCCCCATCCTCCGGGCTCAAGTCGAATTGATGCACGGCGGACGGCAGAGCGGGTAGAGTTGAGGATGGGCGCGGTGCCGGGACCATCCGGCATCGCTCCGTTTCCTGTTGTCCGATCGCTCGCAATCTCCCACCCGCCAATTCACCAAGCCCAAGGATGCATTCCATGCCGTTTTCAATATCGCAGGCCTCCCTCCCGAGTTTCGAAATCAGCCTCAATGCGCTGTCGGCCATTCTCGACAAAGCCGCAGCTTACGCGGCCGCCAGAAAAATCGACCCCGCCGTGCTGCTTCATTCGCGTCTGTACCCGGACATGTTCGATCTCACTCGGCAGGTGCAGGTCGCGGCGGATAACGCCAAGAACGGCTCGGCGCGCCTCGCCGGCGTCGAGGCGCCCCGCTACGAAGATAATGAGACGACGATCGATCAACTCAAGGCGCGCCTGGCAAAAACCGTCGCCTATCTGCAGACGCTCGACCGCAAGCAGATCGATGCGTCGGCCGATCGCGAGATCACGTTTCCGCTCGGCCCGACCAGCAAGGGTCACATGAAGGGCGACGACTACCTCAACCATTTTCTGCTGCCTAACTTCCATTTCCATGTCACAGTCGCTTACGCGATTCTGCGTCATTGCGGCGTGGACCTCGGCAAGCGCGACTTTTTGGGTGCGATCCCGATCAAGATGACCTGAGGCAGACGAGGCGTCGCCCCGCTTTCACCGCCATACCGTTCACGTCAAATAAGGACCCCATCCGGGGTACCGGGCACGTGCAGGGATAAGTCCGCTCAGCGTTAGGAAAGACCATGGCCAGCGACAGCAAAAGAACCAAAGCCGACCCCGCTGCAAAAAAAGAGGCCGCGGCAAAGAACAAGAGCGCTTCAAGTGAAGACGCAGCCAAGGCCGCGGGCAGCGAGCCAGCCGCCGCCGCACCTTCCGCACCTGCCAACTATAGCCGGGGCGAAGGCCAGAAACCTGTGACCACGGCCTACAAGGAAAACTGGAAAGCGATTTTCACCAAGAAGAACGCTAAGAAGAACGCCAAGAAGAAAAAGCGATAATTCGCGCGACGGAGCACGCCGGCGGTTTCTTGCGAGGCGTAACCGGCGGATGACGCGGATTACGGGTGACACCCATGCGCCGGCCCCTCGTCAAGGGGTCATGTCGAAGCCGACCGTGATGCGCACGCGCAAGGTGTCCTCGCCGGCGGCGATCGGCACCGGAGCCGCCATCCCGCCCGACGCTCGCAGGGCCGCCATCGGCATGGGTGGAGCGTATCCGAAATCCTCCGTGATCCAGGTAACGCCGCCAAGGCTCAGGCCGGAAGCGTGCGCATACAGTTCGGCCTTGCGCCGCGCATCGGCGACCGCGGCCTCCCGGGCCTGGTCGAGCGCTTTGGACGTGTCGGAATGCAGAAATTCCACGTTGCCGACGTCCGTCGCTCCCGTGGTGACCAGCCGATCGAGAATCTCGCCGGCCTTGTCGATCTGCCGGATCGTCACGCTGACCTGGTTGGAGACACTGAAGCCGGACAGTTTCTGTTCGGTGTTTGGCTGCTGCGACACATAAACAGGCCGGACTGAAAATCGCGACGTCTGAATGTCCTTTTGCGCGATTCCCGAGCTCAGAAGCATCGCCGTGATAGCCGCCATCGCCTTTGAGTTCGCCTCGGCCGCCTCTTTGGCCGTCTTGGCCCTGGTGGTCACGCCGCTCCTGATCTCGGCATAGTCCGGCGGCACGCTGACGCTGCCTTCTCCGATCACGATCACCCGCCGCTCCGGCGGCAATTGCGACTGCTGCGCCTGCGCGGGCAAGATCATAACAAAGACCGCAGCGGCAAATACCGCCGCGGCGAGAAATGCAGCGCCGGATAGCAACGGACGCGAGGCGACCCGAATGGCGAACGGTGCAGCGAGGCTCGATGCGGCCATGACCACCTCCATTATTTTCCGCTCGATTTTTCTCGATTTTTATAGACCCTTTTGCTTGCTCTTTGCGGGCCTAGTAAGGCGTGGGCGTTAAGAGCGGTGTCCGCTTCGGACGACGGCGTTCTCCGCAGCGCAGATACCCCGGGCTTGACCCGGCAATCCCTCCTCTTGCAAAGAGGGACGCGGATTGAACAAACCCTTGTAAAATTGGCTTTTCCGGTATTCTCAATACCACCATTTAACCGCCAAGCGGAGCGCGCTTATCAGCGGAGTGCCTTGGTCAATCGACGGTGCGAGATGATGCAAGCTTGGTCAGCGTTCGCGACGTTTAGCGACCCAGACGTGTTGCACCAAGCGAAGCTTCCCAAGCTGAATACGAGGGTTCGATTCCCTTCGCCCGCTCCAATAAAATCAAGCACTTAGACAGGTCGCCCCGCTTCCGTTCGGCGGGCCGGACGTATAGCCAAGGGCGCGCCCGGACGGGCCGGACCTACCGGATTAACGTTGGCTTTTGAGCCAACGTGGCTGCGAGATCGCGCACCACTACCTCGAAGCTATTTTTGTAGGCGTCGTGGTCTTTCCAGCGCCGGAAGTCACCAATGTGGCGCGCGCGCAACTTGACCGCCCACGCCTCGTTTGTCTCCATCACCGCGTCGTCGAGACGGACCGGAAACAACACGGTCTGCCCGCGCCTGCTCTCCTCGTCGAATGCTTTGGTTATTTCGTCCTTGACCCAACGGCTCGTGATCGAATGCTCGGAAAGAATCAGTAGGACCTTGTCGCGCAGACGGATTGCCTCGTAGATCGTTTCGAGAAGTTCGTCGCCAATTCGTATGTCTTTTGGAGCAAACCAACACCGCACGCCCTCGTTTTGCAAATCTGCGTGGAGACGCTTTGCAAAATCCTCATCCATAGTCGAGTAACTGATGAAACTGGAGTAGTACTGGATTGCCTGATTGAGGAGAGAGGGGAGATATTCGACGAAGTTATCTGGCAGACCAACGCCGCGCAGGAATGCCAAGGGCAAAGGGCTGGAATTTTGGAGGGTTCGATGGTCGATGATGCTCGGCCCGTAATGCCTGCATGTTTCCAAACCGATGACGCTGGTGAGGTCGAGATTGGCAAGAATCGTTTCAATTAACGTGGCATTAGTGAGGTCCGCGTCGCGCAGGATTGCGCCGCTCAGGACTGCGCTGCCCAGGTGTGCGCCGTGCAGGGCTGCGCCGCGCAGGTCTGTGCCGAACAGCTGCGCGCTGCCCAGGTTTGCGCCGTCCAGTACTGCGTCGCGCAGGATTGCGCCGCTCAGGTTTGCGCCGCTCAGGTTTGTGCTGTTTAGGTTTGCGTCGCGCAGGTCTAGGACGCCCAGCGTTGGGACGCGGGCACGCCACGTGTTCCAGACACCGATCCCTTGTTTGAGTCGCCTGACGTGTTCGTTGTGAGCCACGGCAGCCCCGCCCGTCACGGTGCTTCGGATAGTGCAGTACGAGGGGGTGGGAAGGCAACTGAAATCAACCTTGTGATCTTTCCTCGCGCTCGTCAGGCTCGCGATGCTGACAAATTGCGGTGACAGTGCATTTAATTATCTGTGCGCTTTCGTCGATTGAATGTACTGTCAACGTAATTACCGTAATTTGCGTAATTGAATATGCGGTGGAGCAGATAATCCCGCATGTCGCTCCGCTCATGCGGGCTACTTGCTCGATATGACGTGACCAAAGCTCGAATGCCTCGAGATACGTTGCGATTCGCCCAAACCGATTTTAGAAAAGATCAAATAGAATCCCTCGCATGGGCAGACCACGCATTACGATTCCTGATCAAACCGCAAGAAGCCTATGATTTCTCTTTGTTCGGGCGATTCCCCATCTGGCTCTGCCGGTGGTTCTTCATATCGTTCCCACGGCTGTAGGTTCAGGGTCCGGGCTAGCTGTGTGATGATGTGTTCAATCGCGGGCTGCCAACTTGAGCGATCATCGACCTTCATTTGAAATTGGCCGTTCGGAGGAATCTCTAGATCAATGTTCCCCTCGGACAATCTGAACCGCAGTCGCGTTGCAAATTCAGTCTTTGGAAACGCATTTTTTGCGGGTTCAAGGTGAATGCCGACACCCGCATCCCACACCCCGTGCTGATCGTCCCATTGCAAGAATATTCCTGCCGGTTCGAGGCTGCCGGTCTCAGGGTTTAATGTGAGCGGTCTGACGTAACGGACTTTCTTATTCTCTTCGTGCATCGTGAACATTTCCGGTGCGCCGATCTGTTTTGCAAGTTCAGCGGCAAAACCGCGCATGAATTGCCCGGCCTGCAAACCGTAGTTATGATTCCGAGTCACCTGATCATGATACATGCGACACAGTTCGGAAAAATTTTGCACGACCCCGGCTCCCCTTTTGTCGCCAAAGTCGATCATTCGCGCAAGGCGCAGTCAACGGCTTTGGCAACCTTGCGAGCGTCACGCGCGCCCGCTAGGATCGTGCTGCACGAGTTAGGGAGGATTGAATGCCACGCCCGAAGGGTTCCCCGAACAAGTCGCCGCGCGAACTGACTGCGGAAGGAAAACGCCTGATTGAACAAGCCAAACTCAAGGCGCGAGTCGGCAAGCTCGAAAAGAAAGTTGCTCAGCTTCAAAAGAAGCGGTGATCGAACCGGCGCACCATGTCGGCAGAGATACGCGCTTAGAGAGACGTCACCGCCGCAGTGACTTAGTTCTTGACAAACATCCCCATTTCCGTTACATTCCGCGAATCTCGCTCATCGAGGGACGCCTTCGGCCGAGGGTACTCCCGAAAGCGGAGCGAGTGCGGTGCCCGCGCGCGGAAGGATACGGTCCGCTCCCGGGCAGCTTCGGGCATCATGCTCTTCGGC
>JBEKNW010000142.1:0-11881 GCA_049522435.1 Xanthobacteraceae bacterium | reverse complement strand
GGCGGCTCCGGGTCATACGCCCGTCCGGCATTACGACCGGTCTGCGGGGCAACCCGCTGGACTGGGACAGGTCAGATGCAGGTAACACCTGATGACGCCGGGTCCCAGGAAGCGCGTACTGGAGTTGAGCTGTGGCGTTCGGTCGCTGCAGCAAGTGCCGTGGTGGAACGCCGACAGGCGAGCGCGCGACGCTTCGCGCGAGCCGCGCCCGTATGGCGCGGAGGTTTGGACTAATGCGCCTGCCGGCGTTCCGCTTCCTTTATTTCGTAGCCCGGGTTGAGCGTAGCGAAACCCGGGAGCGGCATCCGAGCCGGACCATCGTCCCCGGATTTCGCTGCCGCTCAATCCGGGCTACTTGTTCGCAGGGCATGATCGAGCCGAAAGCCGGTTCCACCGCCGCCTTAGGCGTGACGCGATCCTGCTCCGCGGGACGATTTTGTGGTTGGCGTTGGCATAACTCGGGCGCGGCTGCGTCGCGAGAACGGATTTGTTTTTTTCACCTCTCCCCGCCGCGCGGGGAGAGGTCGAGCGAAGCGAGGGTGAGGGGGCCTCTCCGCGAGTCTGAGTGCCGCAGTTCTGAGCCCAGCGGAGAGGCCCCCTCACCCCACCCTCTCCCCGCACGCGGGGCGAGGGAGGCGCAAGCGTCGCGGGAATGAACCATCCTCCCCCGCACGTGCCCCACCCCGCCGATATTACGGTTCGCCGGTCTTGAACGGTAATTCCTTGCCAGGCGGGACGCTCTCTTCGCTCATCGCCAGGATCATCGCCACCGCAACGTAGGTGCCGGCCACCGCCGTCAAATCGACAACCTGCTGCTCGCCGAGAAGCTCCTTCGCGCGCTTGAAGGTCTCGTCCGAGACGACGTGCTTGGTGGTCAGCTCGGTGACGAAGTCATACACGACCGACTCCTCGGGCGGCATGGTCGACGGCCGCTTGTTGGCCTTGAGCTCGGCTACGATGTCCGGCGACAGTCCCGCCTTGATGGCGAGCGGCGCGTGCGCGAGCCACTCCACCTGCGAGCGCCACTGCCGCCCGATGATCAGGATCGCAAATTCATTGAGCTTCAAGGGCACCGATGTTTCCCAGCGCAGATAATGCAGGAGATCGAACATTCTTTGTCCAAGCACCGGGCTGCGCAGCAGCGGATTGTACGGGCCGCCGAGACCGACGCTCGAAACCTTCAAGATTTGCTCGGCGAGCGGTTTTTGCTTGTCGGTGAGTTGATCCAACGCGAGTTGCGGAAAGCGGGGCTCTTTGCTCATGGCATGGGGTCCTGTCGTTACTACTGCAAACCAACCGGCGGCTGTCGTCAGCAAGGTCACAATTATGAGAATCAAGCGTCTCATGGGTTCCTCCAAACTCCGGCTGTTTTGATTCCGCGGATGCCATCATATAATAATACCAATAACCAGGATCGCGGCGAGCTGCGATCGTTGCCGGGAGGAATGATGAGGCTCGTCACTTTCGTCGCCTCCGGCATCGAGCATGATCGGACGCGGCGGCGGCGCGCACGATGAATCTCGCGGGCTGGGTCGAGAAATGGGGGCGCGCCGCCGGTGACCGGCCGGCGATCTCGCTCGGTGGCGCGACCTATTCGAGCTATCGGCGATGGGCGGCGCGCTCGCGCGTCCTCGCCGGCAATCTGCGCGCACTATGCCGGCCCGAGGACCGGGTGGCGATCGCCATGACCAATCGGCCGGAATTCCTCGAAGCGCTGTTTGCGATCTGGCATGCCGGGCTGGTCGCGGTACCGATGAACGCCAAGCTCCATGCCGACGAGTTCAGTTATATCGTCGAACACGCGGAAGCCTCCCTCATTCTGGCGAGTCCCGACCGCGCCAACGACGTCGCGCCGCATGGCCGCACGATCGCGACCGACAGCGCCGAGTGGCGGCACCTTTATCAAGGCGACGGCGTCGACGTCGTGCCGCGCCGCCCCGACGATCTCGCCTGGCTCTTTTATACCAGCGGCACCACCGGCCGCCCCAAGGGCGCGATGCTGACGCATCGCATCCTGATGGCGCAAAGCCTCGCCTATTTCGCCGAAATCGAGCCGGTCGGCGCCGGCGATTGCGTTCTGCATGCCGCGCCAATGTCGCACGGCTCCGGCTGCTATGGCCTGCCCTTCGTCGCCATGGGCGCCCACACCATCGTTCCCGAAAGCGCCGGCTTCGATCCGGAGGAAATCGCCGCGCTCCTCTCGGTCCACGGCAATGTCAGCTTTTTCGCCGCGCCGACCATGGTCAGCCGCTTGATCAATCATGCCGGCTTCGCCGCCGCCGATCATGGCGGCTTGCGCACCATCATCTATGGCGGCGCCCCGATGCATCTGCAAACGCTTCTCCGCGCCATGGATTTGCTGGGCCCGAAATTCGCGCAAATCTACGGTCAGGGCGAAGTGCCCATGACCATCACCGCGCTGTCGAAGGAGATTCACGCCGACCGCTCGCGGCCACGCTGGCGCGAGATCATGGGCTCGGTCGGGCTACCCCGCGCCAACGTCGAAGTGCGCGTCGGCGATGCCGAGGATCGCGATCTGCCCATCGGCGAAATCGGCGAGGTGCTGGTCCGTGGCGAGGTGGTGATGATCGGCTATTGGCGCGATCCGGCGGCGAGCGCCGAAACCTTGCGCGGCGGCTGGCTGCACACCGGCGACATGGGCGCGTTCGATGAGGAAGGTTTCCTCACCCTCAAGGACCGTTCCAAGGATCTGATCATCAGCGGCGGCAGCAATATCTATCCGCGCGAGGTCGAAGAAGTGTTGCTGCGCCATCCCAGCGTGTTCGAAGTTTCGGTAATCGGCCGCCCGCATCCGGACTGGGGCGAGGAAGTCATCGCCTGCGTGGTGGCGCGCCCGGAGCGAACGGTATCGGCGGCAGAATTGGACGCGCTATGCCTCAATGCGATCGCGCGGTTCAAACGGCCGCGCGGCTACGTCTTTCTCGAGACGCTGCCCAAGAACAATTACGGCAAGGTGTTGAAGACCGAGTTGCGCAAGCATCACGGCCAAACCGCAAGCAATCTGGAGCCACGGAAGAAACTAGAATGACGACGCGATCGTCGCCGCCGTTACCTTCGGCGGCGCTGAGCGCGGCGCTGGTAAATTGACAAACGGAGCGAACGGTTCGACGTTAGCGTAAGTTCGACGCGCCCTTGTGCAGTCTCGGGAGCTCAAATCATGACGCTCACTGACGCCTCTGTCGCCGCGGCAGCAACCGGACCGTCCCGCGCGGCCGACACTGTGAGCGAACCGTTTCTCGCGATGTCGGACGCTCCCGCAGAAATGCGCGCGATCTTCGACGCGCAGCGCGCGGCGTTCCTGCGTGCGGGAGCGCCTACGCTGCAAGAACGGCGCGCCGATCTGGCAAAGCTTGCCGAGGCGATCGGCCCCAACGTCAGTCGTCTCGCGGATGCGATCTCGGCGGATTTCGGCAATCGCTCGCGCTACGAAACCGAGCTCGCCGAGGTCTTTCCGGTGCAGGCGGCGATCCGCTATGCCACAAAACATCTTCCCGGCTGGATGCGGCCGAAGCAGGTGTCGGTCGGCCTCGAGCTGATGCCGGCCGGCGCGCATATCCTCTATCAGCCGGTCGGCGTCGTCGGCATCATCAGCCCCTGGAATTATCCGTTCAATCTTGCGATCGTGCCGCTTATCGCGGCGCTCGCGGCCGGCAACCGCGCGATGTTGAAGCCCTCGGAGCTGACGCCGCGCACGTCGGCCTTTATCGCCGAATTTCTTGCCGGCCTGTTTCCGCCCGATAAGGTGGCGACGATCGTCGGTGGACCGAAGGTGGGCGGCGATTTTTCGCGGCTTCCGTTCGACCATCTGTTCTATACCGGCTCAACGGCGGTGGGCCGGCTGGTGATGCAGGCGGCGGCCGAGAATTTGACGCCGCTGACGCTCGAACTCGGCGGCAAGTCGCCGTGCATCTTGGGAGAGGACGCGGCGCTGCCGGCCGCAGTCGAAAGCATCGTCTACGGCAAGCTGCTCAATGCCGGCCAGACTTGCATCGCGCCCGACTACGTATTGTTGCCCGAGCGCCAGCTTGACGAGTTCATCGGCTTGACGGTCAAGGCGGTACAAAAATTCTATCCAACGCTTGCGGGCAATCCCGACTACACCTCGATCATCAACGAACGGCACTATCGGCGCATCGCGCAATATGTGGCGGAGGCCAAGGCGGGCGGCACGCGCGTCGTCGAGATCAATCCGGGGCGCGAAGCGCTGCCGTCGGACGCGCGCAAGCTGCCGCCGACGCTCGTGATCGAGCCCGGCGACGACCTGTCCGTCATGCGCGAGGAAATTTTCGGACCGGTCCTGCCGATCAAGACCTACCGTAGCCTCGACGAGGCCATCACTTACGTCAACCGGCACCCGCGTCCGCTCGCGCTCTATTATTTCGGCGCCGACACGGGCAACCGCGACGAGGTTTTACGCAAGACCATCTCGGGCGGCGCCTCGGTCAACGCGACACTATTTCATTTCGCGGTGGAGAATCTTCCGTTCGGCGGCATCGGCGCGTCCGGGATCGGCGCCTATCACGGCGAGTTCGGTTTCCAGACCTTCTCGCATCGCAAAGGTGTTTTCCTGCAGAGCCGCTTCAGCGGGACGCGCTTCCTGCGTCCGCCGTTCGGGCGGGTCGCCGATCTGATGCTGAAATTTCTCATGCGGCGGTGACGCCCGAGCCCGCGTTCAACACCATCTCCGCGCCCTTCTCCGCGATCATGATCGTCGGCGCGTTGGTGTTGCCGCTGACGAGAATCGGCATGATCGAAGCGTCGATGACGCGCAACCGCTCGATACCGCGGACACGGAGCTGATCGTCGACCACGGCCATGGGATCGTTCCCCATCTTGCACGTGCCAACCGGGTGGTACTCGGTCTCCGCGGTGGCGCGGATGAACGCCTCGATGTCGGCGTTCGATTGCCGCGCGGCGCCGGGCAGCCGCTCCTCGCCGAGCCAGGGCCTGAAGGCCGGTGCCGCCAGGATTTCGCGCCCGCGCCGGATGCCGTCGATCAGGATTTTGAGGTCATAATCCGACGCGAGATAGTTCGGGTCGATCACCGCCGGCTGCAGCGGGTCATTCGAGCCCAGGCGGATTTCGCCACGGCTTTCCGGCCGCAGGCAGCAGGCATGCAAGGTCACGCCATGGCCGTCGATGCGGGTGCGGCCATGATTGACGACCTGCGCCGGGAGGAAATGGTACTCAATGTCGGGCGTCGCGGCACCGAGGCTGCTAACGATAAAAGCGCCGGCCTCAGCGGCGTTGCTGGTACCGGGCCCGGTCCTGAACAGCATCCACTGCAGCCCCACGGCGAGCGAGGCGAGGCCGCGGTCCTTGTTGTCGAGCGTAATCGCCTGCGTCGTGCGCTGAATGATGCTGACGTTGAGGTGATCCTGCAAATTTTTGCCGACGCCGGGAAGGTCGAGCGCGATCGAAACGCCCATCGCCCGCAGCTCCCCGGCCGGGCCGATGCCGGAAAGGAGCAGCAGTTGCGGCGAGTTGATGGCGCCGGCGGCGAGCAGCACTTCTTGCTCGGCGCGGACCGTATATCGCTTCCCCCGGCGCACATACTCGACGCCGACGGCGCGGCCGTGCTCGATCACGATGCGGGTTGCCTGCGCCTTGGTGAGGATGGTGAGGTTTCCCCGCGCCGCCACCGGATGCAGATAGGCCGAGGCCGCGCTCCAGCGCTCGCCGTTTTTTTGCGTCACCTGAAAGAGGCCGCAGCCGAGCTGGACGGCGCCGTTGAAATCCGGATTAAACGGGATCCTTGCTTGCTGCGCCGCCTCGACGAAGACATGGCTCAAGGGATTGGTGTAGGGCCGCTCAGCGACATTGAGCGGCCCGTCTTGCCCATGGAACTCATCGTGCAGGCGCTCGTTCCGCTCGGACTGCTTGAAGAAGGGCAGCACATCCGCATAGCTCCAGCCGGCATTGCCGAGTTGGCGCCAGCGATCGTAATCCACCGCCTGGCCGCGCATGTAGATCATGGCGTTGACCGAGCTCGACCCGCCCAACATCCGGCCGCGCGGCTGGTACATGCGCCTGCCGTTCATCGCCCGCTGTGGCGCCGTCTCGTACTCCCAGCCGAACCGGGGCGAATAAAGCTTCCCGAGCCCAACCGGGATGCGCACAAACAACGACTTGTCGGAGCCGCCCGCTTCGAGCAGCAGTACTTTAGCCTCAGGCTTGGCCGAGAGCCGGTTTGCCAGCACCGACCCCGCCGAGCCGGACCCGACGATGATGTAATCGTACCCCGTCCGCACCATCTCGACCCTGCCCGCTCTCCGCGTATTCGCCGACGCGCCCAAGAGGCTATTGCCCAAGATGCCATTGCCCAAACTAGACGCGAACAGGCGAGCTCGCGCAACTCATCGCGGGCCACGTCCCACCGGGAGTAACAGATCCGCCTCGTTTCCGAATCCAACCATGATTGACAGGTCCGGCACGCTCGCGTGTATGATCGCAAACAAATAAAGAAACAACATGGGAATGGGCGGTCATGGACGTTTTCGATTACATCGTGGTCGGTGGCGGATCGGCGGGCTGCACGGTAACTCACCGCTTGGTGAAGGCCGGCAAGAGCGTGTTGATGATCGAAGCCGGCCCCAACGACGACAATCAGTTCGTGCGCATGCCGGGCGGATTCGTGCGGCTGTTCACCACCGAGCGCGTGCAGTTCTACCTGTCCGAGCCGCAGGCCGCGGCCGGCGGCCGTCCGGTGGCCGTGCCCCAAGGCCGCACCCTGGGCGGCGGCTCGTCGGTCAACGCGATGATCTACATCCGCGGCGCGCCGAAGGATTATGACGAGTGGCGCGACATGGGCAATCCTGGCTGGGGCTGGGACGACGTTTTGCCCATTTTCAAGCGCGCCGAGGCCAACCAGCGCTTCGCCGGACCGCTGCACGGTACCGAGGGACCGTTGCCGGTTTCAGATTCGCGCTATCGCCACCCGCTCAGTTTGGCGGGCCTGCGCGCGGCGCAGGAGGCCGGCTATCCCTACAACGACGATTTCAACGGCGCGACCCAGCAGGGCGTCGGTTTCTATCAGGTCACGCAGCGCGACGCCGAGCGCGGCTCGACCGCCTCGACCTATCTGCGCGCGGTGCGCGGTGACAGCCGGCTCAAGGTCGTCACCGACGCCACTGTCGGCAAGCTGGTCACCCAGAACGGCGCCGCAACCGGCGTGACTTTCGCCGACAAGAGCGGCGCCTCGGCCGAGGCGCACGCCCGCGAGGAAGTGATCCTGGCCGCGGGCACGCTGGCGACGCCGAAAATCCTCCTTCTATCGGGCCTCGGCCCGGCCCAACACCTGGCCTCGTTCGGCATCCCGGTGGTGCGCAACCTGCCCGACGTCGGCGCCAATTTCCAGGACCATCTCGACGTACCATTCTATGTGCGGATCAAAGAACCCATCAGTTTGCTGGGCCAAGACAAAGCGCTCAAGGCCGCGCGCCACTTCCTGCAATACAAGCTGTTCCGCACCGGACTTCTTACCTCGAACGTGGTCGAGGCCGGCGGATTCATCGACACCACCGGCTCGGGCCGCTCGGACATCCAGATCCATTTCATTCCGCAATTGCTCGGCGATCCGCCGCGCGAAGGCCCGCCCGGCCACGGTCTGAGCATCAATCCGGCGATTCTCGATCCGAAATCGCGCGGCACGGTTTGCCTGCGCTCGGCCAATCCTCAGGACCCGATTCTGTTCGATCCCAAATTCCTGGCGGCGCCCGAGGATATTGCCGCCTTCGTGCGCGGCATCAAGGTGGCGCGCAAGATCGGCAGCCAGCCGTCGCTTAAGCATCTCGGCGCGGTCGAGATCTCGCCGCTGGGCGAGCCGCTGATGAGCACGGACGAGGACATGGGCGAGCATGCGCGGCGCTACGCCAAGAGCATCTACCACCCGGTCGGAACCTGCCGCATGGGTTCGGACGACAACGCGGTGGTCGATCCCAACTTGCGCGTGCGCGGCGTGCCCCGGCTGCGCATTTGCGATGCCTCGGTGATACCCAAGATCCTGCGCGGCAATACCAACGCGCCGACGATCATGATCGCCGAGCGTTGCGCCGATTTTATCCTCGGCGCGCGTTAGACTAAACCGTGAACTCATAAAATCGTCGTAGATCGGGGCAGGTCCGGTTCGCGCCTATCGGCGGAAATCTACTTTGCCATCCGTGACTTCCGAGTAGGGGCGGTCTTGGCGGCGCGGCGCCGGCGAATCGCGCCGCGCAAGCGATCGCAGCTCTTGAACGACCCGCTCCGGTCGGGCCTTGAGCTAAATCAAAGCAACACCCGCCCAAGCCGTGTAATTCAAATCATCACGCTTCTCGTGATCTGGGTGATGACGATGACTGACGCTATCCCGCGGGCAAGTTTCGAGATTCTCGGCCGAGAGGACTTCTCCGAGGTCACGTACTCGCTGGTGATCCATCATCCATTGATGGCGAGGGCTGCAAGGCCAGGCCAGTTCGTCATCGTGATGTCGCATGAAGCCGGCGAACGCATCCCGCTGACGATCGCGGATTTCGACCGCGAAAAAGGGACAATTACCCTCGTCATCCAGGCGGTGGGCAAGACGACGAAGGAGATGCAGCAAACCTGCAAGGTCGGAACAGCGCTTTACGCCTTGGTGGGACCCATGGGCGTGCCGAGTCCGGTGGGAGCCGCAAAGAAGGTCGTCTGCGTCGGCGGGGGCCTGGGCGTCGCGCCGATCTTTCCGCAGGCCCGCGGCTTTAAGGAGAACGGCGCATATGTGATCGGCGTGCTCGGGTTCCGCACCGAAAAGCTCATTTTCTGGCGCGACAAATTCAACGCCTACTGCGACGAATTGATCCTGTGCACGGACGATGGCTCCGCCGGGATCAAGGGCTTCGTCAGTGACGGCATCAAGCTTGCCATCAGTCGACATCCCGACATCGATGAAGTGGTGGCGATCGGCCCGCCCCTGATGATGAAGGCGTGCGCCGAAACGACGCGGCCGCACGCGATCAAGACCGTCGTAAGCCTCAATCCGATCATGGTTGACGGGACCGGGATGTGCGGCGGCTGCCGGGTGAAGCTGGGCGATCAAGTCAAATTCGCCTGCGTCGACGGCCCCGACTTCGATGCGCACAAGGTCGACTTCGGCGATCTCATGATGCGTCTTCGGCGCTATGCCGACGAGGAAAAGGCCGCCCTGCATCGGTGGTCCGAGAATTGTCGCATGAAGAATTTCGTGCCGACTCAGGTTCCGCCGGACCTGATGCGTGAAATGCTGGAACTTCCCGATGCCTATGACGAAGTTCCGGGCGGCTAGCGTGAATCAATGAAAGCGCCGGGGTTGCGAGATTTCCGCATGTGTTGCGGGTGACCGAACAGACACGTGAGGGTCCAGGATGGCCAAAAAGAGAACGATACGCACAATACCGCAGCAGCGGACGCCCATGCCCGAGCAGCCGGCGCATGAGCGGGTGAAGAATTTTGCCGAAGTAGCCTGCGGTTTCAGCGCCGAGAGTGCGCTGCGGGAATCGGAACGCTGCCTGCTGTGTCCGGAGCAGCCCTGTGTCGCCGGCTGTCCGGTTGGCATCGACATTCCGGGTTTCATCCGCAAGCTCGGCGAGAAGGATTTTCGCGGCGCATACGATACCCTTACCGACACCAACCTCCTGCCAGCGATTTGCGGTCGGGTGTGCCCGCAGGAGAACCAGTGTGAAGGCGTTTGCACGGTCGGCGATTCGTTGGAGCCGGTCGCGATCGGACGCCTCGAACGCTGGGTCGGCGACACCGCCATCGCCGAGGGCTGGGTCAACATCCCCTATATCGAGCCGAATGGATTCAAGATCGGCATTGTCGGCTCCGGACCCGCCGGCGTCGCTTGTGCCGCCGATATGGCCAAGGCCGGATGCGAGGTCGTGGTTTTCGAGGCTTTTCATCGGCCGGGCGGGGTCCTTAGGTACGGCATCCCGGATTTTCGTCTGCCCAACGACGTGATCGATGCCGAGGTCAACAATCTGAGCAAGCTCGGCGTCAAATTCGAGTGCAATACGCTGGTCGGACGGCTGTTCACCATCGAGCAGATGATCGATGAAATGGATTTCGACGCCGTCTTCATCGGTACCGGCGCGGGCTATCCGACCATGCTGGGAATACCTGGCGATTCGCTCAACGGGGTTCTGTCGGCCAACGA
The DNA here is from genome assembly GCA_049522435.1 of Xanthobacteraceae bacterium. GTDB lineage: Bacteria > Pseudomonadota > Alphaproteobacteria > Rhizobiales > Xanthobacteraceae > BOG-931. The sequence goes on along the minus strand of JBEKNW010000142.1, from coordinate 1,710 downwards.
ATTGTTGACGCGCTGCAACCTGATGCGCGCCAAGGAGTTTCCGAACTACGACACGCCGATGCCGATCGAACGGCGCGTCGCCGTGATCGGCGCCGGCAACACGGCGATGGACGCCATGCGAGTCTGCCTCAGGCTGGGCGCGGAGAAGGTGCATTGCATCTACCGCCGGTCGAGGGCGGAGGCCCCGGCACGAGCGGAGGAGGTCCATCACGCCGAGGAGGAAGGAGTCGAGTTCCATTGGCTCACCAACCCGGTCGCGGTCCTCGACGACGGCAGCGGCGGGGTCCGCGCCATGCGCTGCATCCGCATGGAACTCGGCGAGCCGGATGATTCGGGCCGGCGCCGCCCGGTCCCGGTGCCGGGCAGCGAGCAGGACTTCGAGATCGATCTGGTCGTATTCGCCATCGGCACGAACGCCAACCCGATCATCGGTCAGACGTCGAAGCTTCGGCTCAACAAACGCGGCTACATCGAGACTGACGAGAATCTCGCGACCTCGATGGCCGGCGTGTTTGCCGGCGGCGATATCGTTACCGGCGCCGCGACGGTGATAGAGGCGATGGGCGCGGGCCGCAAGGCCGCGCGCAGCATCAAGAACTATCTCAGAATACGCGATTGCAGCCGCGACTATGGCAGCGAACGGAATCTCGGCGTCGGCATGCACTTCGGGCTCGGCCTCGGCGAGCAGAATTTTGTGCGCCTTCGCGTCGCCTAGGCGGGAATCGTAATCCTCCCTTTACTGACCCTACAGCAACTCAACGCAGAGACGATGATGAACAAGATGACCCTGGTGAAACCCCTCCGCGACGCAGCGCAACACGTGCGTCCTGCCGCCGGCGAAAAGGCGGCCGTCACGTTGTCAGAGCACATCATCGAGATCATCAGCGATTCGGGCGAGGGGGCGCAAAAATGCGGTCAATCGCTCGGCGGGATTGCCGCCAAGATGGGCAACGGCTTCTTGACGGTGGAGATCATCCCGGCGGAAATTCGGCCGCCGGCGCGCAGCGTCGCCGGCGCCAGCGGCAACCGCATTCGCCTCGGCTCGCGCCGCGTCACCAACGGCGGCAACGAGACGAATCTGGTGGTGGCGTTCAACGAGCAGGTGCTGCTGGGGCGGGTTCGCAGCGGCGACCTCAAGTCCGACTGCATCATCCTCCTGGAAAGCATGTGGCGGGAGAATTCGGATCCGAAGATCGTGGCGTCCTACGTGGAAACGTACGACCAGCTGATGGCGGCCGGCTACCGGGTGTACGAGGTTCCGATGGAGCGCGAGTGCCGCAAGGTCGTCGCCGACGCCCGTCGCGGCAAGAACATGTTCGCCTTGGGCATGCTGTGCAATCTCTACAGCCTGGACCTGCAGCTTGCACGCGACGAGATCGCGCTCACCTTCGGCAAGAAGGCTGCAAGCGTGATCAAATCGAACGTCAAGCTGCTGGAGGAGGGGCACGACTGGGCGGAGGCAAACCTCGACTTCAAGTTCCGTATCCCGGCGTCCCGTGTGACCGAGCCGCAGATCGTGGTCAACGGCAACACGGCGCTGGCACTCGGCATCCTGGCGTCGGGCATGGAGGTTTGCGCCATGTATCCAATCACGCCGGCCACCTCGGCGTCGCATTACCTGAGCGATGTGTTCGAGAAGGTCGGGGGCGTGGTCCATCAGGCGGAGGACGAGATTGCGGCGTGCACGTTCGCGATCGGGGCTTCGTATGC
>JBEKNW010000141.1:0-12037 GCA_049522435.1 Xanthobacteraceae bacterium | reverse complement strand
CCGAAGCCGGCGCGCAGCAGAAAGTCGGTATCGCCGGGCATCAGCTCGAGAACCTTGACGAAATCGACCGGCAAGGTGAGCGCGAGCGTGCTGACCACGTCGTTGAGCAGCCGTTCGATATCTGTTTCCGCCAATGCCCGCTCGCCGAGCTGAGCGAGCGCCTCCTGCTGTTTGGCGCGGCTGCGCAGCTCGTTCCCAAGGTTCACCCGTTCGGTGACGTCGTGGCAAAGGCCGACCATGCGCTCGGGAATCGCATCCTTGAGCGTCGCCGTGCCGCTGGCCTCGATCCAGCGGTCCTCGCCCGTTCCCCGCGGCGCGACCCGGAAGCGCACTCGGTACGGGCATCCGGTCCGCAGCGTTTCGTTGAGGGCGGCCAAGACCTTGGGCCGATCCTCCTGGTGAATGCCGCGTTCGAAGAACGCGTAGGTGCCATCGAAGCTGCCGGCCGGCAGGCCGCACATCGACTCGATGTTGCTCGACCACGTCACCGTGTTGGTGGCGATGTCCCAGGACCAGACGCCGATCTGTCCGGCTTCGAGCGCGGCGCGGACCGTCGCAAAATCCGGAAAGAATGCTGTTGCGGTCTCGTTTCCCGGCCCCCGCTCCGGTTCCGTTGTTGTCGTCCTTTTTACCTCGGACTTGTGCATGCGCTTACTGTTCGACCTCCTCCGCGGCGGGGTCAAGGCCATACCTTTGGACTATCTCAGGAAAACAGCGCAGACGCGCGTTGGGTTTCGCTTTCCGCGGCGAAAAAAAGAAATAGTTGACGCTGGCCTTGCGGCGAAGCGCCCGGATCAATAGAGGCCGAACGGCGTGGGATTGCTGCTCCACTCGGCGCGCTGCGGCGGTTGATCGGCGATGGCGGCGGCCGGCCTTACCGATATCTCGGCCCTCATGGATGCGCCGTGGCTTCCTTCGATCGAGACCGGCCGTTGATCGTTGATCGGGACGCTTCGCTGATCGTTCGCCAGGACCACGACTTTGGCGCCGATGCCGACGCGATCATACAGGTCGATCACGTCCGCGTCGCGCATGCGGATGCAGCCGCTGGAGACGTGCTTGCCGATCGAGCCCGGGTTGTTGGTGCCGTGAATGCGGTAGGCGGTGTTGCCGAGATAAAGCGCGCGCGCGCCGAGCGGATTACCGGGACCGCCGCCGACCCAGCGCGGCAGGTAGGGCTGGCGGGCGATCATCTCCGCCGGCGGAATCCAGTCGGGCCATTCGGACTTGCGCGAAATCGCCTCGATGCCCGACCAGGTAAAGCCTTCCCGTCCCACTCCGATCCCGTAGCGAATGGCCTTGCCGTCGCCGAGCGTCAGATAAAGGAATGTGTGCGCGGTATCGATGATGACGGTGCCGGGAGGTTCGTTCCTCGGGTAGGAGACCACCTGCCGCCGCAACGGCGCTGCAAGCTCGTCGCCGCCCGGCACTCCACCCGGCTGTTCCGCCTGCGGCATAGCCTGGTGCAGGACCGCGCCGTCGCGATCGATCGGCGTATACGAGAGCGATTGAGATGAGGCGGTACCGCCGAGGATTGTCGCAAAGGCTGCACAGAGAGCCGCGGTGCAGGCGCGCCGTGGCAGCTTGTTCGCTGACATGACACACTCCGCTGGTGAGTTCCGTCAATCAATCGCCGACCGAGGAGAAAGGTTCCACGCCGGTCGCCGAGGCCGCGCGCAGCGTTTTTTAATCAAATTTGTTGTCAGGCCATGCAGCGTCGGAAAACGTTCGCCAAATGCGGCGAAGAAATCGGGCTGAAGGCGGCATCGCATCCGATCGGAATTCGCGCGCGCGGCGGCGATGGTGCGGGCAAAACGGGCATTCCAAACTCACGCTGCCAGACGGTCGATTTTGCCGGCGGCTGCCGGTCGCCCTTGCGAACGCGGTTCACTGATATCGCCGCAGGCGTGCTGAACAATCCCGCGCCCGTTGTTGGAAATGACGGGAACGAAACCAGGCCTGCGATGAACAAGGCGAGCGCAACACCCGCAAAACGAACAGACAACATGGCGCGCATCGGATTGTTTCCGAAACATCGACACGACCCCCACGATCCCCATGTCCCAAATACATGCGGCCAATCGGCCTATGCACGATCGGTAACGTGCCTGGGCTACCAGCGGTTCCGCCCCGCGCCGAGCCTCACCGAGTTGTGATGATGCCGCTCACACTTGCGTGATGAGGACGAGGCCGGCGCCGAGTCGCGGAACAAAATTCGCGGTCGCGATTTATCATCGGACCGGCCATGCTTTTTCCCCCACCCCCCCCGTGCTTGGCCGGCCATACAGGGCGCAGCCGATTGACCGATCAGCTGCGCCCTGATTTTTGCCGTCATTCCGGGGCGCGGGGCGCAGCCCGCGAGCCCGGAATCCATAACCACAAGTCAGCGAATATGGATTCCGGGCTCACCGCGCAGCCTGTCATCGGGCCGGCCACTTCGGGCCGGACCCGTTGGCGGGGCCCCGGAATGACGGCAAAGGAGGGTGTTTCGCTCCGCGACCGGCGCGCGAAAACAAGACTACGCCGTCGGCTGTCGCTCGCGCTGCCGCGCCTTGCGGCCGAAGAACAGCGCCTGGCTGGCCACGGCCGAAACCACCGCGAGCTGGAACGGCTTGGCGATGAGGAACGCCGGTTCCGGCCGCTGCCCGGTGAGGAACCGCTCCGGGTAGGCGGTGATGAAAACCACCGGCACCTCGAACGAGCCGAGAAGCTCGTTCACGGCATCAAGACCCGAACTGCCGTCGGCAAGCTGGATGTCCGCCAGGATCAGCCCAGGCCGCTTTTTCCGGGCGAGCGCAATGGCCTCGCTATGCGTGCGCGCGACGCCGATCACCCTGTGGCCGAGGCTCTCCACCAGCGCCTCGATATCCATGGCGATGAAGGCTTCGTCCTCGATGATCAGGACATCGGTCGCGATCTCGGCCGCGAGTTGGCGCCCGGATTCTTCGACCAAACCGCGTAGCGTCGGCAGATCGCATTCGAGAATCTGCGCCGCGTCCTCCTCCGAAAAGCCCTCGAGCGCCACCAGCAGGAAAGCCTGGCGGGGACGCGGCGTAATCTGCGTAAGGTATTGTTCCGGCGGAAGATTCGGCTCGACTTCATCGGCTTTGCCGTTCACCGCGACGGAATTCCAGATTTTGGTGAATAGGCGGTAGAGCGCAACCCGCCGGTTGGGGCCGGATTCGAGGATTTTCGGGCTGGCGATCAACGATTCCAGGGTGGCAGCGACATAGGCGTCGCCGGATACCTGGCTGCCGGTCAGCGCCCGGGCATATCGGCGCAGAAACGGCAGGTACTGAAGTACCGCTTGCGAGGTCGACAACGCACTCTCCCCCTACCAGTTTCCCAAGACTATCTGCTACAACGTCGCCGCGCAAACTAGGTTCCGAAAATAGTTACCGAGGCCGGAACCAAGATGAGCGCACTGCGTTGGTGGCCTGCCGTCCGGGGGGATGACGCCATGCGGGGATTGCGGCAGACGGCGGTAACGGGGGGCAGGACGAAAAATGAAGTCTGGTAAGACAGTCAACATTGAAACGCCGGCCCCGAATGAGAATAAGCCGGAAGCTAGGGACGCGATGGGCAGACCAGTCACTCAACGCAAGAGCGAGGTGCGCCTGGGGCGCGAGGTTCAAGCGCGCATCGGACAGCAACTACGCGCGCTGTACGACGATGTCGTCAGCGAGGGGGTGCCGCAGCATATCGCCGACCTGGTTCGCCGGCTGAGCGAACAAGATGATGGGGCGGCATGAGGCTCGATCCCGCCATACGCGATCAGGTGCTTGCCACGGTGCCTAGTCTGCGCGCATTCGCCATTTCATTGTGCGGCAATATCGACCGCGCCGACGATTTGGTGCAGGAGACCTTGCTGCGCGCGCTCGCCCATATCGATTCCTTCCGGCCCGGCACCAATATGCCGGCATGGCTCTTCACCATTTTGCGCAACCTGTTCCGTTCCGAATATCGCAAGCGGCGGCGCGAGGTGGAGGATACCGACGGCCGCTATGCCGAGACCCTCAAATCGCAACCCGAGCAGACCGGACGGGTCGAATTCAACGAGTTCCGCGCCGCGCTTGGCAAGCTGCCCTCGGACCAGCGCGAGGCGCTGATCCTGGTGGGCGCCTCGGGTTTCTCCTACGAGGACACGGCGACGATTTGCGGGTGTGCGGTCGGCACCATCAAGAGCCGGGTCAACCGCGCCCGCACCCGACTTGCCGATTTGCTGGCAATCGACAGCGTCGACGATTTCGGCCCGGACCGGGCCACTCGCGCCGTCCTCGCCGGCGGCGGGCGGAGTTAGCCCCCCTTTTAAACCGCTTAGCTAAAACATTGTGTTGGAGTTGACGGATTTTTCCGGGATCTCTTGAATGACGTCCCAATGCTCAACAATTTTGCCGTTTTCGAGCTTGAAAATATTGATGATTGCGGAACCACGGCTGCCGGGCGTCCGTACGCTGTGAACGTGCTGGATGACACAATCCCCGTCCGCGAAGACGTGTTTGACCTCGCTGTGTGAGTCAGGGAATTTCTCGCGCAGGAAGTTTATATAAGCCTTGAGCCCCTCCGGCCCATCGGCGGCGCTGGGATTGTGCTGGATGTAGCGCGGGCCGAGGAATTTGGAAGCTGCCTCGAAGTTCTTCTGGTTGATGGCCGCGTCGTAAAATTCCGCCACGACCTTCTTATTTTCTTCCATCTGCGCGGTGTCGGCGGCACAAGCGGCAGCCGGCGCAAGCGCTATCAACGCAGCGGCGAGGAGCAGGCGAAACATAGCAGCCTCCTTGGAACGAAACGTGACGACCTAGTACCCACTTTCATAGAAACGTGATTCGCGCGGGCAGTGAATTCGAGAGTCGGATGAGACACTTATTCGCATCGTTGCCTGCGCGGATTGGTGATTCCGGGTACTAGTGTAGGCCCTACATATGCGACGGCAAATAGAGCGCCAGCATCGGGAAAGAGATCAAGATCACCAGGCGGACGAGATCGGTGAGGATGAACGGCAACACGCCGAGAAAGATCGTCGAGAAGGTCACGTCCTGCACCACGCTCTTGATCACGAACACGTTCATGCCGACCGGCGGATGGATCAGCCCAAGCTCGACGGTCATCACGATGATGATTCCGAACCAGATCGGATCGAATCCGAGCTGCGTGATCACCGGGAAGATGATCGGGATGGTCAGGATGATCATGGCGAGCGCATCCATGAGGCAGCCGAGAACGAGGTACATCAGCATGATCAGCGCCAGCACGCCGTAGCGGCCGAACCCGAGCCCGACGAGAAAAGCGGTCACCTTCTGCGGCGTCTGCGTCACGGTGAGGAAATAGCCGAAGAGCAGCGCGCCGATGAGAACCGTGAGCACTGCGGCGGCGGTCCGCACCGCTTGCAGCAGCGAGCGCCGGATATCCTGGCGCGACAGTTTTCCGCGTGCGAGGCCGATGAGGAAGGCGCCGCCGGCACCCATGCCGCCCGCCTCCGTCGGAGTAAACAGGCCGCCATAGAGGCCGCCGATGACAAAGAGAAAAAGCAGCAGCATCGCCCAGATATCGCGCAATCCGCCGAGCCGTTCCTTCCACGTGCTGCGCGGGCCGGTCGGCAGAAAGCCCGGTCGCACGCGGCCGATGATCATGATCGTGGTCATGTACATCAACGCCGCGACGAGGCCGGGAATGATACCGGCGATGAACAGCTTGCCGATGTCCTGCTCGGTAATGATGCCGTAGACCGCGAGCACCGTCGAAGGCGGCAGCATGGCGCCGAGCGTGCCGCCGGCGGCGATAACGCCGGTGGCGAAGGATTGCGGATAATCGTAACGGCGCATTTCCGGGTAGGCGACGGTCGCGAACGTGGCGGCCGTCGCCACCGAGGAACCGGAAATGGCGGCAAAGCCGGCGCAGGCCGCGATCGTGGCGATGCCGAGCCCGCCCCGGAAATGGCCGACGAAGGCATTGGCGGCGCGGAACAGCTCGCGGCTCATTCCCGAATTGGAGACGAACGCCCCCATCAGCAAGAACATGGGGATGACGCCGAACGTGTAGTCGGTCACCGTGCGCATCGAGGTGAGGCCGACGTTCTTGAGCGCCGCCGTGCCGCCGACGATGTAGGCAAAGCCGCTCACGCCCACGAGCCCCATTGCCATGCCGACCGGCACGCGCAGCAGCATCAGCGCGAACAGGACGACAAAGCCCGTTACCGCAACTGCATCGGCGCTCATCGTGCGCTCATTCGGTCGGCTTGATCTGATAGAAGCCGGCCATCAGATCGGGGCGGGAAATCAGCCGGTAGGTGCGCACCGCGATCAGGATCACCGCCGAGACATCGCCGATCCAGGCGACCGCGAAAAACGGCCACGTGGGGAGATGAAGATCATAGGTCAGCACGTTGTCGGCGCGCGTTCCGACCACCTTGTCGAACAACGTATAGGTCTGCACCGTCACCACGAAGAGAAGGACCAAAGTGGCGAAGACGTCGATCGCGCGCTGCTGCTTCGGGCCGACATTCGCCCAGAGCAGGTCGACGGTGATGTGCGTGCCGCGATAGCTGGTCGCCGCGATGCCCCAGAAGATCAGGATGCCGAGCAGCAGGCGGCCGAAATCGTAGCTGTCGGGGATCTGCACGGTGAAAAAGTAGCGCAGCAGGACGGAGATAAAGATATCGGCGGCGACGATGCCGACGAAGGCTGCGGCGATGAGTTCGATGGCGTCGATGAAACGGTCCATCGCGGTGCGTCGCCGAGTCGGCGCCGGCGCCGGTGCCGGCCCTGATTGCTCCGCGAGTTCAGCCATGGTCCGCGTCAGCGCGTTCTCTCCGTTACCGTCGTCCGCAGCGCGCCGACCAGACTTGACCTCAATAGGCAGCGTCGTTCTGCGCCAGGCTGGCCTTGAGCTCCCCCATGATGGTATCGGGATCGCCACCCGCTTTGCGCATGGTGGCGGCCCATGCCGATTGCAGCGGCTCGGCGGCCTTCTTCCATTGCGCGAGCTCGTCGGTGGTGAGGCCGTAGACCTCCTGACCGGCCTCGGCCTTGATTTTCGGTCGACCGCCGGCCTCGAAATCGGCCCACGGCGACGCGACCCTCAAGGCCCACTCGGCATTGCAATGGTCGTCGATGACCTTTTGTTGGGCGGGAGACATCTCATCGTATTTCGCCTTGTTGATGACCCAGGCGAAGGTGGTGACGTAGAGCGCGGCGTCCATGTGATATTTGACGACCTTGTCGATCCCGAACAGCAGGATCGAGCCCCACGGGAAGGTGACCGCGTCGGCGACGCCGCGCTCGAGCACTTCACGCACCGCGGGCGCTCCGGCTTGCACATTGGTGCCGCCGAGCTGCGTGACCAGCGTCGCGATTGTCGCGTCCGCCGGCCGGATTTTCATGCCTTTGATGTCGCCCGGGACCACGATTTTTTTGTCGCGCGAGTGAAAGGTGCCGGGATCGTGCACGAAGCCGAGGCAGTATTTGACATCCTTCATCTCGGTCGCGGCATATTTTCGATACCAGGTGTCGAGCGCGACCGAGCCGCCCTTGCCGTTCGCCATCAGGAAGGGAAACTCGCCGGCGCCGATGATAGGAAAGCGTCCCGGCTGGTATCCCGGGTTAACGTAGGTCACGTCGGCGATGCCGTCGCGCGCCATGTCGTAATGGTCGAACGCCTTGCCGAGCTGCTGCGCCGGGTAGACCGTATATTTGATGGTGCCGCCGGAATCCTTCTCGATCGAGGAGCCCCAGTCCTCCATCGCCTTCTGCAGCGGATGCGACGGCGGCACCCAATGCGAGAGCTTGAGCTCGAACACCTTGTCCGCGGCCGATGCGTTGCCGAGGCCGAGCGCAAGGCCGAGCATCGCCAGGCCGCAAAGCTTTATTCGGCGCATCCGGCGCATGATGTCCTCCCGATGGACTTTTAGTTGCAATCCGAACTTTTCCATTTAATCGCAAAAGCTGCGCACTGTACAGCAGCGGCCGTGGTGCGCGTTCATTCCGACGCACCCGCCTCGCTTGGCTTTTAGATTTCCCCGCCATAGGGCCCTTGCGGATCGGCGAGCGCCTGCAAGCGCAACGCCGCAGCGTGGGCGAAGCGCAGCATCACCGTCTTGCGCCGGGCCGGCGCCAGCCGATGCTCGGGCGCCCCGCATACGATCGAAGCGCCGAAGGCGTCGGCCACGATCAGGCCGGCGTCCGCCGGGAATATTTCGCCGGGAACGTCGAGGACGGTGGCGAAGAACAGCCGGTCGCAATGCAATCGGTAGTCCATCCACTTCTGGTCGGCGCGGAAATCGGCGACCGACGACTTGATCTCCACGATCAAAATTTCGCCGTCGCCGCCGAGTGCGACGAGGTCGGCGCGGCGGCCCGACGGCAGCGGCAGCTCGCTCACTACCGAATAGCCGAGCGCATGCAGGAACCGCGCGGTGCCGCGCGCGATGGCGAGCGCGGTCTGCGATTGCCGTCCATCGACCGGCAGCGGCGCCGGCAGCAAGTTCACGCTCATGGTCAGGATTCCGGGGAGAGGCAGGTTCGGCGAACGCCGAATTTCGAGCTTACGCATGCCACAGACTCCGACTGCGCAACCGACAACTCAGTGTCGTCCCCGCGAAAGCGGGGACCCATACCCACGGGTCGAGCAGAAATTGCTCGGCTCGTGGTTGTGGATTCCCGCTTACGCGGGAATGACCCCAGTGAACCGCTCATTCTGCCGCGCCGGCGCGCTCCGGGAAAGCCCCTGCCAGGGCGGCGCGCGCGGCCGCGATCACGCCGCGCTCGGTGATGAGACCCGTCACCAGCCGCGCCGGGGTCACGTCGAAGCCGTAATTGGCAACGGGACAGCCGTCGGGCGCGATGCGCACCGTCTCGATGCGGCCGTCGGCGGTGCGCCCGGTCATCGTCGCCACCTCGTCGGCGCCGCGCTCTTCGATGGGGATCTCGGCGACGCCGTCGGCGACCGTGAAATCGATGGTCGGCGACGGCAGCGCGACGTAGAACGGCACGTTGTTGTCGCGCGCGGCGAGCGCCTTCAAATAGGTTCCGATCTTGTTGCAGACGTCGCCATTGGCGGTGACGCGATCGGTGCCGACGATGACCAGGTCGACGAGGCCGTGCTGCATGAGATGGCCGCCGGTATTGTCCGCGATCAAGGTATGCGGCACGCCGTGCTTGCCCAACTCCCAGGCGGTGAGCGAGGCGCCCTGGTTGCGCGGCCGGGTCTCGTCGGCGAAGACGTGAATGGCGATGCCGTTGTCGTGCGCCATGTAGATCGGCGCCGTGGCGGTGCCGACATCGACCGCCGCCAGCCAGCCGGCGTTGCAATGGGTGAGCACGTTCACCCGCTCGCCCGGTTTTTTGCGCGCGGCGACGGCCTCGATCAAGGGCAGTCCGTTGCGGCCGATCGCGGTGTTGATGGCGACGTCCTCCTCGCAGATCTCGGCCGCGCGCCGATAGGCGGCGGCGGTCCGCTCGGAGCGCGGCCGGTTGCGCACGGCCGCCATCATCTCGTCGAGCGCCCATTTGAGATTGATCGCGGTGGGGCGCGTGGCGAGGAGCGTGGCGTAGGCGTGTTCGAGCGATTCATCGGAGGGGTTTTCGCGCAGCGCCAGACACATGCCGTACGCCGCGGTCGCACCGATCAGCGGCGCGCCGCGGATCACCATGGCGCGGATCGCATGCGCCGCTTCCTGCAGCGTGGTGAGGCGAGCCGTCGCCAGGCGATGCGGCAATGCCGTCTGATCGATCACGCCGACCGACCAGCCGTCCGGCTCGACCCAGATGCTGCGCATGGCCTTGCCGTCGACTTTCATGGTGCAATCCCCGATCCGTCGTCCTGAGGTGCCCCGCGCAGCGGGGCCTCGAAGGATACGGCCGAGGCGCCGGGGCCGTCGCCCTTCGAGGCTCGTCGCTGTGCGACGAGCACCTCAGGGTGACGGAATAACACGCAGCGCGAAGTTATCAACTTCACATGCCGTACTTCGCGCAGCGGCTTGCCTGTGCAATGCCCTTGCCGCAACCTCACGCGTCGGAATCCGCTGGAAACGCCGATGGCCATCGATGACGAGACAGAGTACGATGTTCGCGCCCGCGTGCCGGAGCATCCGGAGATTTTGGCGATTATATCTCTTGCAAAGCATGACGAAGATCAGCAAGGAAAAAGATCAGGACCAAGTGAAGGCGTTTAGGAAGGCCGCCCGCGAATTCGGCTGCGATGACAACGAGGAACGGTTTCAGGATGCGCTGCGGGCGGTCGCGAAGCAGAAACCAAAACCAACTTCTCCGCGCATTGATCGTCCCGGCCGCAAAACTATGAAGCTTCCGGAGAGGGCTTAAGTTGTTCTCTCAATCGTCGAATCTCCGATTTTAGGTCTGATGAGACCAAAGTTTCGAGGGTAGTATAGATTGGTTTGTATATCTCGACTATTGGCGTCGCCTCGCCGTCCTTCCATTGGCGAACTTTACCGTTATCGTCTTTTCGTCTGCCCTTTTCAAAGAAATCTCTGTATCTGAAAGGAGAGATTCCAACAAAAGGTTCGAAGCGAACCTTATCCGAAACGGCATCGCCTTCCACTTCAATCGAATCCCAATGCAATTCCTTTGCATAGCTTTTTGGGTAGGGCTCAAGAAAGACTACTCTATCAATTCCCGCGGCAACTATGTGCTTAGCGCAAATGTGGCATGGAAATGTGGTTGAATAGAGCACGCCACCATTTATAGGAATCCCAAGGCGTGCAGCATCAGATATTGCCGACATCTCGGCATGTATCACCCGGCCAAATTCAAGTAAGTCCATCACTTTCGAGTCACGAAGGCCGGTGTCGTCGTTCATCAACGCATTCATTATCTCTTTGGTCGTCCCAATCTCCGATAGTTCACGAGAAAGCTTTTTCTTTTTGAATAGCACGTCGATGATTTCGAACAAAATTTCACGCTTCATCCTTTCATTTGGATCTTCGCCGATTGCAAAATCGCGAGCATCATTTAAATCGCCGCACCAATAAGTGCCACCGCCATATTTTGGGACTTCATTGCAGCCGACAGAAGCAATTTCCCCAGTAGCTCTAAAAATGGCAGCACCGACCTGCCGAGAGAGATCACTCGATCTGAAAGAGGCGGACCGCGCCAAATACATCCCGTATTCGTCGTGGTAGAGGGTAATCGAATTATCGCCAAAAATGAGATTTACAAACCTATTTAACATGATCTCGCAGTTTGGACGGTTAATTCCGTCAATAAATACTTCCGCCAAAGGAAATGTCTCACGAATCTGTTGACCAAATTTGTTTGGTGCTTCTGAATAATCAATCGACATCAGCTCGATTGTCTGGCACCTTGCAGTCATGTCATCTATGGCGCCGAAATTGGAATCCTTTATCTCTTTGTATATCTGACTCTCGCGGTCGGAGGGAGAACCATAAGCCGAAATTTGAAAGAACAACTTTCCATATATTTGGCGTAAGAGCCTGATTTCATCAGGGCGCTTGAATTGGCGAATGATGAACGCGTGACTGTCTAATGGTTCCTCGACATCAATTTCGCTTTGAGGCGTCCCGCGTTTCCGGTGCTGCACCTCTCGTATCGATTGTATGGCACTAAGGGTGATAGCCGCGAGAGCGTCGGCGCGGGCTAATCGTTTGCAAATATCATCTGCATATTCAATTCTGGATTTTATTCGGTCAAAGTAATTATCGTCCTTGAGTACAATGTTCGATGGTATTTCTTTCATTAATGTGGTCACATGAATCACATCGAATGTGTAATTCTGGCGTTTAAGTTGAGTAGAAATGACCTCAATAATCATGTCAAGGTCGACGCCGACAGGCCCTACTACTCCAAAAACAAGTTCTGGACGCTGTACTCTTTCGATATTCACAGGAGTTCCCCCCTGGTTACACTCGTAAGCTACTGTTAACGTTTTTCGTTTGAACTGCGGTCTAAGTGTCTGTCCGGAATCATATTGAGTCTCCTGAATCAGTTGTGATTCAAGGGTGGTGGCCTGATTCGAGGAGGGGTCACCGATGTGGACGGCACAGAACCGTAGGCGTTACGACCGC
>JBEKNW010000140.1:0-12170 GCA_049522435.1 Xanthobacteraceae bacterium | reverse complement strand
CGCGCGCGGAAAGATACAGTCCGCTCCCGGGCAGCTTCGGGCATCATGCTCTCCGGTACTACGGCCGGTGCGGGAGGTGCTTTCCCTGGACTGGGACAGGTAGGGGCGGGTAACGCCCGCCTAGCGAATGCAATGGCGACCGCGTCCCATGGAAGCCTGGCCTGGAGCTGAGCGAAAGGGGCGAAAGCCCCCTGGTGAGAGCCGCGGTGGAACGCCGACAGGCGAGCGCGCTACGATAACGCGCGCGCCGCATCCGCTGATGCGGAACATTTGACTATGCGCCTGCCGGCGTTCCGCTTCCCTTTTTATTTCGTCATTGCCGGACTTGATCCGGCAATCCATGCGGACGAGAAGCTCAATCGGATTTACCGATAGGTTCTCAGAGCTGCACGTCAGCATAGACCACCGGGTCAAGCCCGGTGGTGACGAAGTCTTTTTGTGTTTGCAAAACTCGGGCGCGCACCGCGTCGCGAGAACGGTTTTGCTTTTCCTCTCCCCGCCGAACTCGGGTGTTCCCGAGTTCGGCAATATACGTGACCGAAGTCGGAAACATCCGACTTCGGGTGCGGGGAGAGCGTAGGCGTCCTGCGGACGCCGTCCTTAGTGCGAGAACGCCGATGCGAAGCATCGGCTATGCGGAGCGAGGGTGAGGGGGCCTCTCCGCGATTCTGGGCGCCGCAACTCTGCGCCCAGCGGTGAGGCCCCCTCATCCCGACCTTCTCCCCGCACGCGGGGAGAAGGAGTGGCCTGCGTCGCGAGAACGCATTTATTTTTCCGCCCCCGCGAAGCGGGTGAGGGGGCCTCTGCGCGATTCTGAGCGCCGCAACTCTGCGCCCATCGGAGAGGCCCCCTCATCCCGACCTTCTCCCCGCGCGCGGGGCGAAGGAGTGGCCTGCGCCGCGACGCACGACCCCGCTCCGGGGGATGAACCGGTGCCTGTTCAAACGCTTCGCGCGTTCATACGTTAGGAGGAGGATTACGGAGGCTTTTTGCCATGCCGGTGAACAACCCGATGGACAATATGAGCAGGCAGACCAAATTTCATATCGGCTATTGGGTCGCCGCCGTCTTTGGCCTTGTGGTCCTGCAATATTTCTACCTCTCCGCGCAGAAGGTCGCCTCCATCCCCTACAGCCAGTTCGAGCAGCTCCTGCGCGACGGCAAGGTGTCCGAGGTCGGCGTTTCCGACCACTACCTCCAGGGCAAGCTCAAAGAGCCGCTGCCGGACGGCAAGAGCGAATTCGTGACCACCCGGGTCGATCCGCAATTCGCCGCCGACCTGCAGAAATACGGCGCGACCTATTCCGGGGAGGTGGGGAGCACGCTCCTGCAGGACCTGCTCTCCTGGATCGTTCCGGTGGCGCTGTTCTTCGGCGTCTGGATGTTCCTGTCGCGGCGCGTGATGCAAGGCCTGGGCGGCGGCGGCTTGATGTCGATCGGCAAGAGCAAGGCGAAGGTCTACGTCGAGTCCGATACCGGCGTTCGCTTCGACGACGTGGCCGGCGTGGACGAAGCCAAGGACGAGCTGCAGGAGATCGTCGAATTTTTGAAGAATCCGGACCAATACAGCCGGCTCGGCGGGCGCATGCCGAAGGGCATTCTGCTGATCGGGCCTCCCGGCACCGGCAAGACGCTGCTGGCAAGGGCGGTCGCCGGCCAGGCCAAGGTGCCGTTCTTCTCCATCTCCGGCTCCGAGTTCGTGGAGATGTTCGTCGGCGTCGGCGCCGCGCGCGTGCGCGATCTGTTCGAGCAGGCGCGAGCGAAGGCGCCGGCCATCATCTTCATCGACGAACTGGATGCACTCGGCCGCGCCCGCGGCTTCGGAGCTTATGGCGGCCACGACGAGAAGGAGCAGACGCTCAATCAGCTCCTGGTCGAAATGGACGGCTTCGATTCGCGCAGCGGGCTGGTGATCCTGGCGGCGACCAATCGTCCCGAGATTCTCGACCCGGCGCTGTTACGCGCCGGCCGCTTCGATCGCCAAGTGCTGGTGGACAAGCCGGACAAGAAGGGGCGCATCGATATCCTGCGCGTGCATCTGCGCCAGTCGAAGCTCGCGAGCGATGTCGATCCGGAAAAAATCGCCGCGCTGACGCCCGGTTTCACCGGCGCCGACCTCGCCAATCTGGTCAATGAGGCGACGCTTTTGGCGACCCGCCGCGGCGGCGACGCGGTGACGATGGCCGATTTCACCAACGGGGTCGAGCGCATGGTGGCGGGCCTCGAAAAGCGCAACCGCCTGCTCAATCCCAAGGAGCGCGAGATCGTCGCCTATCACGAGATGGGGCACGCGCTGGTCGCGGTGTCGCTGCCCGGCACCGACACGGTGCACAAGGTTTCCATCATCCCGCGCGGCGTCGGCGCGCTCGGCTACACCATCCAGCGTCCGACCGAGGATCGCTTCCTGATGACGCGCGAGGAGCTGGAGAACAAGATGGCCGTTCTGCTCGGCGGCCGCGCCGCGGAGCTCACGGTGTTCGGGCATTTGTCGACCGGGGCCGCGGACGATTTGCGGCGCGTCACCGACATCGCGCGCGCGATGGTGACGCGTTACGGCATGTCGGAGAAGCTCGGCAGCGTCGCCTACGATCGCGATCCGCACAATTTCATGACCGGGGCCGAACTGCCCTGGCAGCAGCACGAGCAGGATTATTCTCCGGACACCGCGGCCACCATCGACAACGAGGTTCGCGGCATCGTGCAATCGGCGATGGATCGCGCGCTGGCGGTACTTCGCGAGAAGCGCGACGTGCTGGAGCGCAGCGCCCGCAAGCTGCTCGAGAAAGAGACGCTCGACGAGAAGGAACTGGCGGAGTTGATCGGACCGCCCGCCGGCCCGCCGATGCGGGTCGCCGCGGAATAGAATAACCTGATCCGGTCGCGCGCGTTGGCTTGCCGCCGACGGTCTCTTCTCCGCGGTCGGCGGCTGAAGTACTCTTAAGGTTCGCAACTGCCGTTCGTGGGTTCCTTTGCCGGAGCCGGCGACAGGCGGTGCGGGTCGTAATATATAACTTCATCAGGAGCTCGGTCGTGGACCGATCGCGCATCGTGGCATTAGCGGCCGTGGCGCTCATAGGCGGAGCGGCGGGCGGAGCCGCCGCCGCCCATGCCGGGCCGTGCACCACCCAGATTGCGGAAGTCGAGCGGTATATCCGGCGTTCTACGCCTGGCCCGGAGAGCGGTCCGACCGGGCCGCAATCAATCGGCGCCCAGCTTCATCATCAGCCGACGCCCGGCTCGGTGCAGAGCGCCGAAAGCAGGGCGCGCGCCAACGCCGACGCGGCGCTCGACCGCGCGCGAAAGGCTGATGCCGAGGGCGACGCCAGCGCATGCATGAAGGCGCTCGAGCAAGCCAAGGAGCTGTACGGGCTTGAGTAATGACGAAGAGCGTCTAGAGCATGTTCAGTTTCGGTGGAAACTGATCATGCTCTAGATTCTTTGTTTGGTCGCATTTTCTACGGAAAACCGGTATCCACTTTTCCTGAAAATGCTCTAATACGCCTCTTCCGTATAGATCGGATCGACCGAGCCGGCCCACTTGCCGTGGAATTTTTCCAACAGCTCCTGCGCCGGCGTGGTGCCGCGCGCGAGGCGATCTTCCAGCACGTCGAGGTAGCGCGTCTCGTCCCGGCCGCGGGTATCGAGGCGGTTGCGGCGCGCCAAACCGGCGCGCGCGAGTTTGAGAACGTCGCGCGCGATCGCAAACAAGGTGCGGCCGCCAATCACGGCGGCGAGGCCCTCTCTCGGTACAACGTCGCGAAGCTTCTGCCGCTCGTCCGCGGTCCAGTGTCTGACCAGGTCCCAGGCGCCGTCGAGGCTGACATCGTCATAGAGAATGCCGACCCAGAAGGCCGGCAACGCCAGCAAATTCGCCAGCGTCCCGGAGTCGGCGCCGCGCATTTCGAGATAGCGCTTGAGCCGCACCTCCGGAAAGATCGAGCTGATGTGGTTCGACCAATCGGAAATCGTCGCGCGCGCGCCGGGCATGCCGGCGAGCTTGCCCGCCATCAGATCGCGGAACGATTGGCCGGCGACATCGACATAGCCATCGCCGTGCTTGACGAAATACAACGGCACGTCGAGCGCGTAGTCGACCCAACGCTCGAAGCCCATGCCCGCTTCGAAGGCCCATGGCAGCATGCCGGTGCGATCCTTGTCGGTGTCGCGCCAGATTTCCGCGCGGAAGGAGAGAAAGCCGTTGGGCTTGCCCTCGGTGAACGGCGAGTTCGCAAACAAAGCCGTCGCCACCGGCTGCAGCGCGATCGACACGCGCAGCTTCTTGACCATGTCGGCTTCGGACGAGAAATCGAGATTGGTCTGCACCGTGCAGGTGCGATACATCATGTCGAGGCCGAGCTTGCCGACCTTCGGCATGTAAGCCGTCATGATCTTGTAGCGCCCCTTGGGCATTTTCGGCATTTCCGCGCGCGTCCAGGTCGGCGCGAAGCCGATGCCGAGAAACCCGATGTGCAATGGCTGCGCCACCTCGCGCACCTGCGCGAGATGCGCCATCAGTTCGCGCGAGGTCTGGTGCACGGTTTCGACCTGCGCGCCGGACAATTCGAACTGGCCGCCCGGCTCGAGCGTGATGGCGCCGCCTCCGGTGACGTCGAGAAGGCCGATGACGTTTCCGCCTTCCATGATCGGCTGCCAGCCGAGCAGGTGCTGCATGCCTTCGAGCAGCGCGCGAATGCCGCGTCGTCCCTCGTAGGGCACCGGTCGGTGTCCTTCGAGGGTGAAGGCGAACTTCTCGTGCTCGGTGCCGATGCGGAATTGCGATTTCGGCTTGACGCCCTGAGCGATCCAATCGACGAGCTCGTCGCGGCGCTCGATCGGCGTCAGGTCGACTTCATCACGCGCCATGGGATCCGGGATGAAATGGGCCGCAACCTTATGCGCGGCGATGATCGTCAGGCGGCCTTGCGCTTTTCCGGCGGGAAGCGGCCGTAGAACGTTTCGCCCTTTTTCGCCATATTGAGCAAGAGCTTGCACGGTTTGAAGCGATCACCATAGCGCTTCGCGAGCCTGCTGCACAGATCGACGAAGGCTTTTGCGCCCATGCCGTCGATGTAGGAGATGGTGCCGCCGGTGAACGGTGCGAAGCCGAAGCCGAGAATCGAGCCGACATCGGCTTCGCGCACGTCGGTGACCACGCCTTCCTCGATGCAGCGGGCGGCTTCGAGCGCCTGGATCGCCAACAGCCGCTGCTTGAGTTCCGTGACGTCGATCGTGTCGGGATCGAGCTTGGTTTCTTGCAGATCGGCCAAGCCGGGCCACAACCGCTTCGGCCCATTCTGCGGGTAGTCGTAAAAGCCCTTGCCGTTCTTGCGGCCAAAGCGCCCGCGTTTTTCGACCATTTCTTGCAGCAGCGCTTTTTGCCGCACATCGATCATCTGCGGCCCCAGATCGGCCTCGGTCGCTTGCAAAATCTTCCAGGCGAGATCGACGGCGACCTCGTCATTGAGCGAAAGCGGACCGACCGGCATGCCGGCCATGCGTGCGACATTCTCGATCATCGCCGGCGGCACGCCTTCGGTCAGCATCAGATGGCCTTCGCGGATGTAGGTGCCGACCACCCGCGATGTATAGAAGCCGCGCGAATCGTTGACGACGATCGGCGTCTTGCGGATCGCGCGCACGTAATCGAGCGCGAGGGCGAGCGCCGCGTCGCCGGTCTTTTTGCCCATGATGACTTCGACCAGCATCATACGATCGACCGGCGAGAAGAAGTGGATGCCGATAAAGCGCTTCGTATCCTTGAAAGTCGTCGCCAGCGAGGTGATCGGCAGGGTCGAAGTGTTGGAGCCGAAGATAGTGTCACTTCCGATCGCCGCCTGGGCCTTGGCGATCACCTCTTCCTTGATCTTACGGTCCTCGAACACCGCCTCGATGATCAGATCGCAGCCCTTGAGCGCCGCGTAATCCGGTGTCGCCGTGATGTGTGCGAGCAACGCGTCGCGGTCGGCCGTGGTGGCGCGGCCGCGATTGATCTGGTCCGTCATCAATTTCTGCGAATACGCCTTGCCTTTGTCGGCGGTTTCCTGATCGCGGTCGATGAGCACGACGTCGATTCCGACGAGCGCGCTCACATAGGCGATGCCGGCGCCCATGAAGCCGGCGCCGAGTACGCCGATCTTCTTGACCGCCCTCGCCGGCACGGCGGCCGGACGGCGGGCGCCCTTGTTGAGCTCCTGCATGGAGAGGAACAGCGAGCGGATCATCGCCGCCGCCTCCGGCGAGCGCAGGATTTTCGCGAACCAGCGCGACTCGACGCGCAGCGCCTGGTCCATCGGCAGCAGCAGGCCTTCATAGACGACCTGCATGATGGCGCGCGCAGCGGGATAATTGTCGTAGGTTTCGCGCCGATAGAGCGCGTTCGCCGCGGGGAACACCATCATGCCGGCCTTCGAATAGACCGGTCCGCCCGGCAATTTGAAACCGTCCAGATCCCACGGTGCCTTGGCGGTGCCGCCGGATTTGATCCAATCCTTGGCCGCCCGCACCAGGTCGCCGGGCGGCACGACGGCGTCGATGAGCTTCATCGCCTTGGCGCGATTGAGACGGAGCTGGTCGCCTTTGAGCAGGAACTGCAGCGCATCCGCCGGCGGCAGCATGCGCGCGATGCGTTGCGTGCCGCCGCCGCCCGGGAACAGGCCGACTTTGATCTCCGGGAGCCCGAGCCGCGTCTTGTCGTTCTCGGCGGCGATCCGATGATGACAGGCCAGCGCCAGTTCGAAGCCGCCGGCCATCGTCGTGCCGTTGATCGCCGCGACCCACGGCTTGCCGCATGTCTCCATGCGGCGGGCGATCAGCGACAGCTTGCGGCTCTCCTCGAACAGCCGCGCATTCGCCGCTTCCTCGCCCTGGGTTCTTATCAATTCGCCGAAGGTGCGGCTCAGCGTCTCCAGCATGCTGAGGTCGGCGCCGCCGCAGAACGTGTCCTTGCCGGAAGTGATGACCGCGCCCTTGACGGCGGCGTCGGTCGCGACGCGCTCGACGATCGCCGAGAGTTCCTCGATCACCTTCGTATCGATGACATTCATCGAGCGCCCCGGCATGTCCCAGGTGATGAGCGCGATGCCGTCGGCGTCGATTTCGAACTTGAAATTGGTGTAGGTCATTTTCAGCTCCTTGCGCCGTCATTCCGGGGCGACGCCAACGGGTCCGGCCCGAAGTGGCCGGCCCGATGATAAACTCCGCGGCGAGCCCGGAATCCATATTCACCGATCGTGGTTATGGATTCCGGACTTGCGGGCTCACGCGCTCCGGAATGACGAGTTACGAATACGGCTCCCCGTTCTTGTGGGTGAAGCGTCCACCTTTTTCGTCGCGGATAAGCAAGAGGTCGACATCGGGATATTCGGCGCGTTCGTGCTTCGAGCGCGTGCCGATTTCGAGATAGACCGCGTTGCGGCTCGATTTGTTGACCAGGTGATGCCCGTTGCGGACGTTGGCTTTGAAGCCCGCGGCGTCGCCCGGCTTGAGCGCGGTCTCGCCATCGTCGTCGATCAGCACGACTTCGCCTTCGAGGATATAGACGAGCTCGTCCTCCTTCTCGTGCCAATGCCGCAGCGCGGACGCCGCGCCGGGCTTGAGCGTCGTGAGGTTGACGCCAAACTGGTCGAGGCCGACGGCGGTGCCGAGGCGCTTGCGCTCGCGACCGGCGACCACGCTACGGAACGGCTCCGGATAAGTCGAGCGGACGTCCACCGGCAGCTTGGCGATGTCGATCTTGGGCATGGCCGACACTCATCATCCCGAGGTGCCGGCGCATAGCGCCGGCCGCGAAGGGAAAGGATTAAACCTCACACCCGCTCGATGATCGTTGCGGTTCCCATCCCCGCGCCGATACAGAGCGTGATCAGCGCGGTCGAGAGGCCGCGCCGCTCGAGTTCGTCGAGCGCGGTGCCGAGAATCATCGCGCCGGTCGCGCCAAGCGGGTGGCCCAAGGCGATGGCGCCGCCGTTGACGTTGACCTTGCCCGGATCGATCTCGAAAGCCTGGAGATAGCGCAGCACCACGGAGGCAAACGCCTCGTTGATCTCGATGAGGTCGATGTCGGCGAGCGTCATGCCGGCCCTTTTCAGCACCTTCTTGGTGACGTCGATCGGGCCGGTCAGCATGATCGCCGGCTCCGAGCCGATATTGGCGAAGGCGTGCACGCGCGCCCGCGGCTTCAGGCCCGCCCGCTTGCCGGCGCGCTTGCTGCCGAGCAGAACCGCGGCCGCACCGTCGACGATGCCCGAAGAATTGCCGGCATGATGGACGTGCTTGACGTATTCGACTTCCGGATGCGCCTGAATGGCGACGGAATCGAAGCCGCCCATTTCTCCCATCTGCACGAAGGCGGGTTTGAGCGCGGCCAGCGACTGCATGGTCGCGTCAGGCCGCATGTGCTCGTCCTTATCGAGGATGGTGAGGCCGTTGACATCCTTCACCTTCATGACCGAGCGGCTGAAGCGACCCTCATTCCACGCCGTTGCCGCGCGCTTCTGGCTTTCGACCGCATAGGCGTCGACATCGTCGCGCGAGAAACCGTATTTGGTGGCGATGAGGTCGGCGGAAATGCCTTGCGGCAGGAAGTAATGCGCCACCGCAATCGTGGGATCGACCGCCCAGGCGCCGCCGGACGAACCGATTCCCACCCGGCTCATCGACTCGACGCCGCCGCCGATCGCCATGTCCTGCTGTCCGGCCATGATCTGGGCGGCGGCGAAATTGACCGCGTCGAGGCCGGAGGCGCAGAAGCGGTTGATCTGCACCCCAGGTACGCTGTCGCCATAGCCGGCAACGAGCGCCGCAGTACGCGCGATGTCGGCAGCCGCCTCGCCGACCGGATCGACGACGCCCATCACCACGTCATCGACCGAGTCGGTGTCGAGGTCGTTGCGGCTCTTGATGGCGCCGAGCGCCTGGCTCGCGAGATTGAGCGCGGTCACCTCATGCAGCGAGCCGTCGGCTTTGCCGCGGCCGCGGGGGGTGCGCACGTGATCATAGATGAAAGCGTCGGGCATAGCGTCTCCTCGCGCTTACGCTCTCCCGTAGCGGGAGAGCGAACACTCGTCAGGCGACTTCCATATAGCCACAGCCGCCGAACAATTCCAGGCGCCCGTCACCTTACCGCGACGGGCTGACCTACCGGCATCCCACAAGATATCCTGGGAGCCTGGCAATGGGATAAAACTGCGGTAAAGTGGCGGAGCTTGAGGAGAAATCTATGAGTGATCCTGCACGCATCGTCCTTGATTCAGCCGTCCTGGCTGGCAAGCCAGTGATCCGTGGGACCCGCCTCTCAGTCGACTTCGTCATCGGCCTCATGGCCGATGGCTGGACTGAAGCCGATATCTTGCACAATTATCCCGGGGTCTCCCACGACGACGTTGCAGCTTGCCTTGCCTACGCTCGCGATGTGCTGAGATCGGAAAAAGTGTACCCGAGCGCCGCGTGAGATGCGCTTTCTCGCTAACGAGAATTTCCCTGGCGATGCCGTAACCGCACTTGAGTCAGCCAGGCACGACATAGTTTGGGTTCGTACCGCAGCACCCGGAAGCAAGGACGAGGACGTATTGGCATGGGCCGAGCGTGAAAGCCGGGTGCTCTTATACCAACCGTCACATACTCAGACTCGTCATGCCCGCGCTCGTCGCGGGCATCCACGTCTTAAAGCGCGAGTCGAATCAAAGACGTGGATGGCCGGAACAAGTCCAGCCATGACGAAGCGGATGGATCACGATTTATGCCGGTCGGTATTACCTTTGACAAGGATTTTGGCGAGCTTGCCTGGCGTGTTGGATTGCCGGCATCGTGTGGCATTGTGCTGTTTCGGTTGCCGATGCCACCAGCAGCCAGGGTTGGAGCTATTCTCGCCGCCAGGATTGGTGAACGAACTGATTGGGTCGGACACTTCACGGTGATTGAACCGGGGCGCATCCGCATGCGAGAGCTTGCGGTTCGATAGAACGAATTTCGGTCGAGCCGAAACGCGCTCTTCAACGCGTCATTGCCGGGCAGCTTGCTCGGCGCTGACCGTAGCACTCGGGACCAGTTTGAAATTACGCGACGCGCGTCAGCTTTGGGCTAGGTCCGGACTGACGCACCGCAGCATGTTGGTGCGGGAGACCGTAACCAGTCATGATCACCGCAAGCACAGGTGCGGGAAACGCCCGTGGCGCAACGGCTTCTTGCTTTTTTTGACCCCTTAAGCGTAGCCACTCACTGGTGAAGTGCTCAACTGGTGAAGTGCTCAAAGTGGCCGACTTCCGGGATCACCCTCGCGTGGCGCAACCGGCCGCCATCCGTTGACCCGCCGGTCCTTTCACCGAATTTTGACCAAATCCCCACCGGATCGCGATTTAGGATTGACCCAACATCGTCCGGGCGAGCCGCAGAGGCCATTGGTATCTCTCCCGTTGCAAACGCGGGAGGTTCCCATGCAAGGCCACAAATGGAAATGCGCCATCAAGTTTTTCGAGGGCGTCGCAACTTCGGTATCCGCCCACGTTGCCGCATGGATGGCGGTCGCCTCGATTACATTCGTGTGGCAGTTTACCGGGCACGTCGTTGCCGATGCCGGTTTCCACATTGCCACAATTTTCGCCGGGCATTGATCGGGAGGATAATCCGTGCCGACCCGCTACACTGAAATCACCGCTGGTGGCCGGTGTTACCGGCTCGACAGACAAGCGAAGGCCGTCTTCAAGGAAAAGGCCGAATTGCATCCCGTCACGCCGCAGCAATTGCAGCTACTCGAATTTTTTGTCTCGCAGCCACAACACACCCTGATAACAAAGGCCCAGTTGTACGAGCACCTCTATGGCAAGGCTGCTGTTACCGACGATGCGGTACCGCTCGCGGTTAAGTCGCTTCGCAAGGCGCTGGGGCCAGGCTTCATCAAGACAGCTCATGGCGTAGGCTATCGCCTAGTCGCGGATATCAGGAATTTTGAAGGGGATGATCCGTCTCCGCCACCGCAGCCGCTGGAAAAATTTTCGGATGGAGATTGGATAACTGCCGCGTTGGTCGGCCCCGAGCGAGCGAAGACGCTGCTAAAGGGAGCCGCTGCCCGACTGAATGGATTGGCGGAAGCCGACAGGACGGTTGCGACCGTTGAAGGTTACATCGAAGATGACATTGAGAAATTGCGCAAGCGCCAAAAATCCGCAACCGCTGAATATTACATCGAAGATGACATTGAGAAATTGCGCAAGCGCCAAAAATACGAGGTATCCCGATCGGAGGCTTGCATCGCCGGCGTGGTCGCCGATATTTTAAGCCGAGAACTCGAAAACTTTCTCTGGAACGTCAGCGAAAGGCCGAGTGAGGACGTGATCTCCGTCTTTCGCGATACCGTGAAGGATTTTCTTGCTGGCAACCCGCAGGGCGACAAATCGCAGTCGCGACCCGCGCAGAAATCTACGCAATCGAACCAGAAGAACTCGACATCTCCCGCAAGTTCAGCGTCGCCGAGGCAGCGCGATGCCATCAGAGCCGAACGGAATGAAAAACTTGTTTCCGCACTCAAATTGGTCGCAGGCGTCAAAACGGCCTTCGTCATGCAATTGGAGGATCACAGCGACAAGGGCTATTTGGTCAGCGTCGATTTTGACCCCGAGGTTCAGTCGGCGGCTGAAATTGCTTCGCTCATTCGCCGCATCCTCGACGACATGACGCCCCATGTGCCGTTCTGGGGTCAGCTCCTAGACGAGTCTGAGATGAGCATTGGATTCGGTTTCGCCTACATTGACGAGCAAAATAAGGTGTTCAGGCGTTAGGGACCATTACTCTCTCGGCTTGGCCGCGCGTGCGGGCGCGTCGTCTGCTCAGGGTCAAAAGCGGACGAAGATCGCAACGAGACTCGATCGACCGCTTATGCCGCCACCTCAAAATGCCTCGGCCGGCAAAGCCATCGTGCTCGCGGCGCCCGCCTTTATGCGCGCGAGGTGAGTGGCGGTGGCCGGCAGCATGCGCTCCGCGAAAAAGCGGCCGGTGGCAAGCTTCGCCGCCATGCGCTCGGTGGCGCCGTTGCCTCCCGCCGCGGCCTTCGCCTTCGCCGCCTCGACGATCAGGCACCACATATAGCCGAGTGCGACCAGGCCGAAGAGATGCATGTAATCGGTCGAGCCGGCGCCGGCGTTCTCGGGGTTGCCGAGCGCGTTCTGCATGAACCACAT
>JBEKNW010000139.1:0-12217 GCA_049522435.1 Xanthobacteraceae bacterium | reverse complement strand
AAATAGGGTAGGTCGGCACTACAGCCGTTTCTGCCCTCCTCCGCTCACTTCGTCCCTTGCATCTCAATCACTTGGCGCGCGACAATCCCGAAATCTCAGGTCGAATCGGCGAAGTTCGGCTAACGTGCGGTCACATAAAAATTCTCATTCAGCGCAGGCACACTGGAGCATCTAGATTTTCGGCTTGCGCGAGATGTGGTAGGTCAGAACGCCGGTGAGAAAATCGCAACTTTCGACGCCAGCGAAACCAACCCCCTCGAGAAGCACTTCCAACTCACGTGGTGTGTAGAAGTGTCGTATGGCGTTCGCGAAGTAACCAACACATTTCTTGCTCTGCGCAGAACTCCCGAAAATCATTGCCGTGAACCATACCGAGAAGCGCAAGTAGACCAAGTATGGTATTTCGACCACCTTTGATGCTGGACGAAGCATGTCGTTATGACAGAAGATGCCGCCGGGCTTGAGAACCCGATAGATCTCTTTAAATGCCTTAATAATCTCAAGATGGCGCGATGCGAATTGCAGCGTGACGGCATCGAACGAGTTGTCGGGAAATGGCAGCACATGGGCGTCACAGACGCGCGCATGGATCATCAGATTGCGCTCGCGGGCGCGGCGCTGACCCTCGGCTGTCATATGCTCGCTTCCGTCCACGGCATGGACCTGGAGCGTTGGATCAATCGCAAAAAGCCTCAGCGGAATGTCATGGGTGCCCGAACAAACGTCGAGTAGGCACGCTCCGGGCGGTAGATGTCTCTGGATGGCAGTGGCAAACCTATTGCTCCATCGTGAACAATTCCCGAGCGATGCGACCGCATTGCCTTTATCGTAATAGGTCGGAACATCCCGAAAAACTTCAGGAATTAAGTTCCGCCAAGTTTCCCGAAAAAGATGCGAACGAAGATCTTCCCTCTTCAAGAAATCTTCTGAGATGCTCATTCCGATTATCTCCTAGTGATCGGGGAACTCCCGACCGATTCTAAGGCAACAGCCGCGGAGGCTCGACTTGAGGCCCCCGACATAACGAAGGCGGCCAGGACCGGTGCCACTAAGGAAGTGAAGGGCTCGGTCAAAGCCGCCCGGCTCAGATTAAATCCCCGGGATTCCGTCTGAACCAAACATGACAGTAAGCGTCTTAGCTCAAGTCTCCTTGATGTTAATCAAATAGTCCAATCGCTCAAAATAGGCTCGAGTCCGCTAAATTGCTTCCGGCATTTGCGCCACGCGATCTCTGCCCCGGCGTCAACCGGCGGGGAATTTCCGCTTTGCAACCCTTACGAGCTTACTGGCGAGCCTTTGAAATCATTGGTGGGCGGTGACGGATTCGAACCGCCGACATCCTGCGTGTAAAGCAGACGCTCTACCAGCTGAGCTAACCGCCCTGCGGCGAGATTTATCTCCGCGGGGTGGCGGCGCGCAAGTGTGAGCCGGGACATTGAGATAACCTGGCCGCTGTTCTCCGTCATTGCGAGGCGCACCGGCCGAAGCAATCCGGGCCTTTTCTAGTTTGCCTCGCCCCTCCCTGCGCTCGGCCTCGCATTTCTGTGCGCGGGAACACCTGCGGGCCCGCCGTATCGGCGATTTCACGCAGGTCATAAGATCGTGGGCCGCCTTCCAGGCACAGTGACGCGCAGGAAGAAAATGTGAGATACTTGCGTCTCGCAGCGGCGGGCCTATGCCCAGGGAGGAATCATGCTTCGGACGTTCGTGTTCACGATGGCTCTTTTGCTGACCGTGGGAACAGCGGTGCTCGCGCAATTGCCGCCGCAGCCGCCGCCAGTGGCCAATCCGCTTACACAAGGGACCGACCAAGAACGCGCCGCCTGCGCTCCGGATGTGATCAAGCATTGCGGAGAATTAGTGAAGGAGGACGCCCCAGCGGACGTCTTCGCTATCCTCGGCTGCCTGCAAACCAAACGGCTGAAAATCAGCGTCGCTTGCCGCCAAGTGCTCGACAATCACGGACAGTGACCGAACGGCTCGGCAGCAGGTTACGGCCCGAGCCCTCCCCGTCTTCCCAGGCTCAATCCGACGCCTGAACGGCGAGAACGTCTTCGCCCATCGGCGCCGCTCTCCGGCGTCCCGGCGCCAACAGCGGCAAGGGCGTTCCGCCGATGCCTGGGGACTAGCCACTCCCCAACATTAAAAATCTCTTTATGGCTCAATAATCTGGCATGCATTTTATTCTTAGCTGCACTGCAACAAAATTGATTGTGCAGTGCACCCGGCGTCCTACATTTCTCGCACGATTCCGGCTGTTGCCGGAGTATTGGAAAGGAGCTGTCATATGTTCGCATCGATTGCCCGCTTCTTCGACGCCTGGAAGCGCTACGGGGCTGCCGTCGAGGAGCTTTCGCAGCTCAGCGACCGCGAATTGGCCGATATCGGGATCACTCGTTCGGATATCACGCGGCTCGCCTGGGAGCATGCGCATAGCTGATGGCAGGCTTGTATTTGCAGCATAGCGCCCGCCTCGTGCGGGCGCTGTGCTTTTGGGGATCGCTAGATTCGGACCGGCTTGCCCTTTTCCGGCACGATGACCTTGGTGCCGTGCCCCTTCATCGCGGCGACAAACTTATCGGCATTCGGCTCAATGATCGGGAACGAGCCGTAGTGGCAGGGAATGACGGCGTCGAGCTTGAAGTAGCGCTGCACCGCCATGGCCGCGGTCGCAGGATTCATGGTGAAGCGGTCGCCGATCGGCACCATGGCGATGCGCGGCTGATGAATTTCGGCGATCAGCGCCATGTCGGAAAAAATATCTGTGTCGCCCAAATGGTAGACGACCGGTTCGCCGGGCGCCTTGATGATGGCGCCGCAGGGATTGCCGAGATAGATCGGCGTGCCGTTGACGATGGCGCCGGAGGAATGGTCGGCGCGCACCAGTGTCACGGTGAAGCCGCCGAGGTCCGTGGTGCCGCCGGTATTCATGGGATTGAACTTTTCGAGGCCTTTGGCGAGGAGCCACATGCCGAGGTCGTAATTGGTGGTGACGGTGGCTTCGTTGCTCTTGGCGATATCGAGCGCGTCGCCGACATGATCGCCGTGCCCATGGGTGAGCACGATGTGGGCGACGCCCTTGATGGCCTCGGCTTTGTCGGAAACGAACGCCGGATTGCCGGTGAAGAATGGATCGATCAACACCGCCTGGCCTGCGAAATCGAGCCTAAAGGCGGAATGGCCATACCAGGTGATCTGCATGATGTGCCTGCCGAATGTGAGTTTGCGCGAAGGCGCGGTGCATAGAGGATAGTCGGGGTCCGGCGCGCGCGAAAGGTGGCGTTGGCCGCGTTGCGAAGCGCATGCTAACGGGACGCCATGCCCGTTCTTGCCCTCATGGACGCTGCCGCGCTCCTGCCGGCGCGCGGCGCGCTGATCGGTCTCGATCTCGGCAGCAAAACCATCGGGGTCGCCGCGAGCGATCCCGACCGGCGCCTGGCGGCACCTGTCGAAACCATTTTGCGCAAGCGTTTCAGCCTCGACGCCGAGCGCCTCCTCGCGCTTGCCGGCGAGCGGCGCGCCGTCGGCTTCGTGCTCGGGCTGCCGATCAATATGGATGGGACGGAAGGTCCGCGGGCGCAAGCGACGCGCGCGTTTGCGCGCAATCTCGCCGCGTTGAGCGAGCTTCCGATCGCGCTGTGGGACGAGCGGCTGTCGACCGCGGCGGTCGAACGCGCCCTGATCGCCGCCGATGCCAGCCGCGCCCGGCGCAAAGCCGTGATCGACCAGCACGCCGCCGCCTACATCCTCCAGGGCGCCCTCGACCGGCTGGCGCGGTAGGACGGCGCGCGCGCTCTTCATCCTGCCCCGCGAAGCGGGGAAGGATGTGGAATCACCCCTCCGGCAGCGCGCGCTGCAGCAGAATATCGGCCGTGCGCGCGTCGATGCCGTCGGCGCCGTAAAGCGCGCCGTGCGACTGAACGAGCCGCGTCTGCACGAATGCCTCGACCAACGCAGCCGGCGCGGTGGCCGCCAGCGCAGCCGCGGCCGCCAGGACTGCGAGCTTTCCGACCGTGACGCGCGCGGCGGCTTCGCTTGCGAACTCGTTCGCAGGCGCGAACAGCGCCGCGGTTCCGCCGGTCAATTGCGCGGCCTCGCGCACCAATTCACCGAAGAGGTCGGCTGCTTCCTGGTCGCGCCTGAGCGCGCGCAGCACGTCGAGGCACATGACGTTGCCGGAGCCTTCCCAGATCGCATTGACCGGCGCCTCGCGATAGAGCCGCGGCAACACGCTCTCCTCGACGTAGCCGTTGCCGCCGAGACATTCCATGGCCTCGTAGATGAAGCCCGGCGCAGTCTTGCAGACCCAATATTTTGCCGCCGGCGTGAGCAGGCGCGCATAGGCCGCCTCACGCGGGTCGGCAGCGGCGCGATCGAACGCGCGCGCAAGGCGCATCGCCAGCGCGACTGCGCCTTCGACCTCGAGTGCCAGGTCGGCCAACACCGCGCGCATCA
The DNA here is from genome assembly GCA_049522435.1 of Xanthobacteraceae bacterium. Lineage (GTDB taxonomy): Bacteria > Pseudomonadota > Alphaproteobacteria > Rhizobiales > Xanthobacteraceae > BOG-931. The sequence goes on along the minus strand of JBEKNW010000139.1, from coordinate 7,762 downwards.
TCGGCTGGTCGTAAAGGTGCTTCTGGAACACGCTGCGATAGCGGCAATGATGCGCGGCCTGCGCCAGCGCCATGCGCATAAAACCGGCCGAGGCAAGCGCACAATCGAGCCGCGTCAACTGCACCATCTGGATGATGGTGCGCACGCCGGTTCCCTCCCCGCCGACGCGCCAGGCGAAGGCGTCGGCGAATTCGACTTCGCTCGACGCATTGGAACGGTTGCCGAGCTTGTCCTTGAGCCGTTGCAGCCGCAGCGCGTTGACCGAGCCGTCGGGCAAAAAACGCGGCATGAGAAAACAGGTGAGCCCGCCCGGCGCCTGCGCCAACACCAGGAAGGCGTCGCACATCGGCGCGGAGAGAAACCACTTGTGGCCGGTGATGGTATAAGAATCTCCGGCGGGCGTCGCGCTGCTGCTGTTGGCGCGCACATCGGTGCCGCCCTGCTTCTCCGTCATGCCCATGCCGAGCGTAATGCCCGGTTTTTCCCACCAGGGACGGAAGGCTGGGTCATAGGTCGTTGTAACGACCTTCGGGGCCACTTGCGCCAAGAGCGCCGGCTCGGCCGCGAGCGGCGCCAGCGCGGCGCGCGTCATCGTAATCGGGCACAGATGCCCGCTCTCGACCTGCGCCGTCATGTAGTAGCGCGCCGCGCGCGCCACCTCCGCCGGCGGCGCCGCACGCTGGCCGGATGCGGTCCAGGTCGAAGCGTGCAGCCCCGCCGCGACGCTTGCCCGCATCAAATCATGATAGGCCGGATGGAACTCGACGGTGTCGCGGCGAAAACCCTTCGGGTCGAAGCTGTAAAGCTTCGGCGGATTTTCGTTGGCGCGCCGTGCCAGCGCGAACCTCTCCGCCGTTCCCCATTGCCGACCGAAGGCGGAGAGCGCAGCAGTTTCGTGCTCGGCGCCATTGGCCCTGACCGCAGCCACGAGCGGCGCGTCGCTCGAAAACAGATCGATGTTTTCGAAAGGCGGTGACTGATTGAAAACCTCGTGCGTATCCAAGCGCAAGGCGGTGGTCATGGCGGTACCTCTCTCGGCTTCACGCATCGTAGCACGGTCCATTCGGCGAATTCCGGTGCATCCCCGACCGATCTGGCCACGAACGGGCCAAAGCGGGCTTGCCGGACCGCTCGAAATGGGCCTATAGCACCGCTTTGATGACGAAACCCCAGCCGCTGACGCGTCACATCGTTTCGATCAACGATCTCACCAATAAGGAGATCGAGACGATCTTCGAGGTCGCCCAAGGACTTTTGCAGGACCTCGCGGACGACAACGTCCCCTACCGGATCGGACGCAGCACCAGCATGGCGTCCAAATTCATCCTGGCGAGCCTGTTCTACGAGCCTTCGACGCGGACGCGGCTGTCGTTCGAGAGCGCCATGCTGCGGCTCGGCGGCGCCACCATCACCAGCGCCGATCCTACCGTCAGCTCCGCGGCCAAGGGCGAAAGCCTCGCCGACGCGATCCGCGTCATCGGCAACTACGCCGACCTCATCGTCATCCGTCACCCGCGCGACGGCGCCGCCCGGCTTGCCGCCGAATATTCGCCAATCCCGGTGATCAATGGCGGCGACGGCAGCCATGAGCACCCGACGCAAACCCTGTGCGATCTGTTCACGCTGCGCTCGAAGAACAAGAGCCTCAAGAACATGAAGGTCGCGATCTCGGGCGACCTCAAAGGCAGCCGCACCATTCATTCATTCGTCTATGCGCTGGCGCGGTTCGGCGCCACCATCGATCCCCTCCCCGCGCCCGGAATGGAGCTGCCGCCGCACGTCGATCGCCGCCTGCGCGAGGAATTTCACTGCCGGATGATCTCCAAGGCCCCGGGACAGGCCGACGGCGGCTCGATCGACGCGCTCTATGTCACTGCCGATCAGCCGCATCAGCTATCGCTCTATGCCGAGCCGGAAATCGATTACGGCCTCGTCTTACAGAAGAAGATCGACGCCGTGTACGTCACCCGCTTCCAGAAGGAGCGCTGGACCGAGAAAGAACGGCCCTATCCGAAGATCGACGCCAAATTCCTCGGCGAGCCGAAATACTCCGAGGCCAGCGTCATGCATCCGCTGCCGCGCGTCAACGAGCTCGACGCCGCGTTCGATACGGACCGCCGCGCGGTCTATTTCCGCCAGGCCGCCTACGGCGTTCCCGTTCGCATGGCGCTGATCTCGCTGCTCTTGCATCTGCACAAGAACAAGTCGCTGCACAAATTCGCCGGCGGTTTCGCCAAGCCCGAATATCCGATCTATCGTCAGCCGATCGGCATCGGAGTTCAATGCGCCAACTTAAACTGCATCACCTGCGATCCGGCCGAACGCCAATACGCCGCCAACAAGTTTTATGTCGTGGAAGAAGATTCTCCGCAGCGATGCATGCTGCGCTGCCTTTATTGCGAGACCGACATCGAGGCGGAGGCCGCCGCGCATTTCGTCGTGTGCGACACCACGCGGAAGACGTTTTCGCCGGGATTGGCCGCGCTGCTGCGGGCGCCCGCCGAGAAGCTCAAGCATCTCGTCATCCATAACAGCGAAGCCGATGCGCAAGCCGCGGGTTTTCAGCCGCGAGAGAGCGGGAAAAAGGTCCACGCCGGCTGACGGAATCCGAATACCGTTCGTCCCCCGCGCAAGCGGGGACCCAGCGCTTTCCGCCGCGCGGCCGGTGCTGGATTCCCGCTTTCGCGGGAATGAGCGGACAAGTAGGCTGCCGCCATGCTGCATCCGATCAACTGGTCGCTGGCAATCGAATACGTTGCGGCGTTTGTCTTCGGTTATCTCTGCGGCTCGATACCGTTCGGCGTCCTGCTGACGCGGCTTGCCGGCGGCCCGGACCTTCGCGCCATCGGCTCCGGCAATATCGGCGCCACCAACGTGCTGCGCACCGGCCGCAAGGGACTTGCCGCCGCGACGCTCGCCGGCGACATGCTCAAGGGCACCGCGGCCGTGCTGCTGACCGAGCATTTCCTTGGCCATAACTTTGCGATGGTCGCGGCGGTCGGTGCTTTCCTCGGCCATCTGTTTCCGGTTTGGCTGCGCTTTCGCGGCGGCAAGGGCGTGGCGACCTATATCGGCGTCCTGCTCGGCCTCGACTGGCCCGCGGCCATCGTGTTTTGCGTGATCTGGCTCGCGGTCGCGGCGCTGACCCGCTATTCCTCGCTCGCGGCGCTCATCGCCAGCGCCGCGACGCCGGTCTTCCTGTGGTGGAGCGGCGACGTGCAGGACGCGCAAGTGTTTCTGCTGCTGTCGGTGCTGCTGTGGATCACGCATCGCGCCAACATCGCGCGGCTTGTGCGCGGAACGGAAGGCAAAATCGGGGCCGGTTCACAGGTCGCGGGCGGCTCCTGACGCCCAACTCGTCATTGCCAGCCAACGGGTCCGGCCCGAAGTGGCCGGCCCGATGACAGGCTTAAGCGAAGCAACCCAGTCTGGTGACGTGGGTTCTGGGTGGATACTGGATTGCAACGTCGCAGCGTACCACACATTTGAAAATGCTCAGGAATTAGCCCCGTTATGCACGCGCGTCCCCTACATTTTCCGGCCGGCGGGATCAGTGTTGTGGTTTGGCGAGCGCGGCGGAGGCGCAGCCGACCCCGTGGCCGGTTGCTGTCCATCGCCGCCGGCGCCGCATCAGCATCAGCGTTCGCCCCGAACCGGATTCCACTAAAACGAAGTGGCGCCGTCGGCCAGCAGCCGCAGCGCCGCCCAGGCGGCCCGAGCGGATCGCGCTGCTGGCCGAGCTCGCTTGCGCTGGCCGAGCTCGCTCATGGTGTCGGCGCGCCCCTCGCGCGCGTATGGGTGACGAGAATGGTGTACGCGAGAGCATCTTCGAAGAACTACGCGGGCGCAGCTACGACGGTGGCTACGACGCCGCGACGCCCACGACCGGGCCTTCGCCCTGTTCAAGGGCGCTTGCGGGCGCGGCATCTACGACAACATGAAGACGCCGGTAGAGACGATCTTCGTCGGCAAGCAACGCCTCTACAGGCGAGTAGCAGCCGCTATAACCGGAATAGATGAGGCCCACTAACCCCGCGACCTTCGCCCGGGCTGCCCGAGGTGCCAATAACCGTCCACACCTTGCGTCTGTCTTGCAGGAAGATCGGAAAACCGCCAAAATGCCATTTGGGGAGGCGTGTGGGGATTCCCAAATTATAAATGCCGACAGGCGCGTACCGTCGGGGGAGCGCGATTTATCGCCTGCTCCGCACCAAGTTCTTGAAACAAAGAGTCCTGGCGATGAGCACCCCAGGGTTATCCCTGAGCAGAAGGGGAGTTCCACAAAAATAAATGTCGGGGAACGATGTCTCTGTGGAAATGCAGCGTGTGGCGGCCGCTGTTCATTACGTCATTGCTAAAGCGGACTCTGGTCAGCTCGGCTACGTAAAACTGAATAAAGTTCTGTGGTATTCCGATTTGGAACACTATCGATCGCATGGCGTATCAATCACCGGGCTGAAGCATTATACGCGCACGCAAGTGGGTCCGATGTCGAAAGAAATTTCCCGGGCCGTTGGCCGCCTCGTTAAAGAACGAAAAGTAGCGGAACGAACCGTCCAAGTGACCGATTATTCGCGCCGCGAAATGATCTCGCTGGAGCAGCCGGATTTTTCCGTGCTCATTGCCGAGCAAATCGGCATTCTTAATCGGATGATAGATATTATTGCGCCGCTTACCGCCAGTCAGCTCAGCCAAATGACTAGTGACGATCGGCTGTGGCTAGAACTCAAGAATCAAGAAGCTATGCCGATTGGGACAGGTTCGATCATCACGCGACTACCAGGCGATGCGGTGACATACCTCGGAGATCGTCAATCTGTTGAAATTGATCCATACCGACCAAACTGAATTGCGCAACTCTGACTGCGAAAAGCGTTTGCCGCCGCGCTCAAACGGACCCGCCTCGCAGCGACGAGCGTTGACCATATTCGTTGCCCTCACGCGCGCGCGAGACGAGCGGCGCGATGCTGCTCGACCTGCTCGAGCCGCCTGGGCGGTGCAGCGGCTGCTGGCCGCACGATGGTGAGGTCGACGGCTGCGCCGTCGAGATTTTCGTTTTAGTGAATCTGGTTGGTGGCGACGATGGAGCTCGGGCGGTCGGGGCGACCGATGATGACGACCGATGATGACGTCGGCTTCGCCGGGTCGGGGCGGCGGCGATGGTGGCGATGGTGACGGCGCCGGTCGAGCGCAGCGAGGTACGGGGTCGTCGACAATCGATCGCCAAATTCCGCAGCACTGACACTGTGCGACAAGACGGCGGTCGGTCAGGCCGAATTCCGGAGTATAGACGAATGACTGGAAGCCGCGGCCGATGGCGAGGTTGTGCAGCACTCGATCCTGCGTCAGCAGCGCGGAACGCACATCCAACAGTTTATCGAGGAGCTCGATGTCTGGAATCCCCGGGTGCTCGGTTACCAGAAATACAAACTTGACCGGCCGCTCACCCAAGCGCTCGCAGAGCTGCCCCACGAGTGGGGATTCCTGGCCAACGCATTCGTCAACGACCACCCGTTCGATGCGGTTCATGAGCGGACTCGCGGATCACTCCGGCGTCGGAGCGTGGTCCAACGCACTACGCTGGCCGTCAAACTCCATCGATGTTTGCGACGCTACGATACTGCGTCTTTGGCAGCCTTTACCGGCCGAGCCCTGATGATCTTCCGAGCCGGCTTCGCCTTGAATATTGTTGGCTCCTTTGTGCATGTATCAGCGTCGGACAAACACCTTCCTGTCGCCAGTGGCGGTCTGCGCGACAGCTACCGGCATCAATCGAACCCCGACGCGCAAGCTATTACGGAATGCTTGTGCGGCTTCCTGTTCGCTCATCAATTGAAGCAGTTTCGCACCAAGCGGCGTCGAATCCGCGCCCATTTCGGCTCTCCCGACAATATCGTGGCCACTGCGCTTACCATCGGCCAACGGCGCACCGCTCAGGGTATGGTCGGCGGCTACGTGCTGAAATTGGACGCACGCCATGGCATCAAAAGCCTCTTTCCCGCCAGCGAGAGCTATTTTCTCGATCGGGCCGGCAACGAACCGTTGCAAGCAATGTGCTGGGCATTGGTACATGTATTTCAGCTTCAGCTGCAGAACTATCCAATCACCCTGTACCATATTGACGGCGCAGCGCTGGCGCGGTGCACCGCCCTGATCGACGACCGTGACGCGGCCGCCACCGCTATCGAGCGGATGGCTGCCCGCCTCCTCGCGGCTCTCTCCCGACCCAATGCGGCAGAATGTTCGAAGGGCCGTTTCTTCGACCGCGCGAGCGACAAACTAAATCAACTGGCAAGACTTGCCACCAATGAACTGGTGTCGGTAAATCTGCAGGCTGTGGCCGCAGCACTATCCTCACATGGTTGACGAAGCCACGGCCAACTCGGCCAATCCGGCCATTCCGACCATCAATTCCCAATCAGCATCATCAATGCACGGATCGCCGTTGCGTCGGGGTTGACGCCATTTCAGCCGCAACTTTCGTCAGCCAGTCGATCGCGCCGGGCGTGGTATGCCAATCGAAGCCCCATTCCTCGACGTAGTGAGCCGCCTCGTCTTCACCGCCCATCGTGAGGAATCCATGCGTCGATGGTTTTGCCTTTTTTGTGCCGGCCAGAACGGCGGGAACGTGACTATTTGCTTTCCATGCTTCCTTTGCTAGTTCCTCGGCCTTTCCGTCACCAGCTTCATTTTCCTGAAAGGCGATAAGCGCCTGGGTATAGAGCCAGAGCGCGCTGCCATCCTCATCATACTGCTTGAGAAGATTCTTCAGCGCTTCGGTTTCACCGCTCTTCATCAGGCACTCGGCAAGGACATAACGAATGCCCTGGTTGTCGTTCGGGTTCAGCCTTAGCATGTCCTGATAGTGACTGATCGCGGAGTGAACCTCCCCGAGTAAGTTGAGAGTGGCGGCCAGTCCCGCTCGTGCACGCATGTAGGGTCTGGTTTCCAGGAAGCCCCAGAAATGTCCCGCATACTCCTTGAACCCTTTAGGCCCGAGCGCCTGCTCTCCCGCCTCGACGCCCTTTCGATAGAACTCCAAGGCCTCTTCAGCCGATTGGGCCTCTTGTTCGGCGAGCAGAACATAGGCATCAGCGCAGAGCGGTGAAATTGCAAGCGCCTTGTGCGCGAGAGCGACGCGAGTGCTTGGGCTGGTCTGATCCCATGCGTCGTACATGACCTGCTGTGCTTTGGCTGTCGCATCGTTGGCTTGGCGCCCGCCAATCGCCGACATAAAACCTTCCATGGCGCGCCGATCAGGAAGCGTCAGGACTTTGGACGTGCCCTTCGAGGCCTGAGGATTAGATTTTTTCCGCCGTCGTTTCTTTGATACTGGCATCGGGCTGCTCCAATTGACGCCGACTTGCCAATCATCGTGAGTGCCCACCACACGTCAATCCCCGAAACGCGTCCGTCCACCGTTCGTTGAATGATCGGCCCCCACTGGGTGGTCCAGGTGCAATGTTAGTTTAGAGTCGGCCGTTGTTCTAAGGGCGCGTGCACGAGAGATGAAGGAGGGCTGCAAAATCGCTTGCAATATTGGCTCTGACGCAATTCTGATGATATGTGACCGTGCTGTGGATTGTATTCACGGAGTCAATTCAGGGACATAGCGTCCAACAGCGAAGCGATTACCGCCACCCAAGTACTGCGTACCCGGGAACTGCGCGCCTCATCTGAAGATCGAGAGTCATTTCAACGAGATCCCCCTTCCGGCGCGAACGGCAGTCGCTTGGCACCATCATCAAATGTGAGTCAGAGC
>JBEKNW010000138.1:0-12245 GCA_049522435.1 Xanthobacteraceae bacterium | reverse complement strand
GGCACATCGATGCCGTCGGGGGCCGTCCACCCCAACAGGAAACGCGGTTCTAGAGCTGAGCCATCGGGGTGACAGCCGGTGGCGAGTGCCGCGGCGAAGCGCCGGAAGGCGAGCGCGCCCCGATGCAGATGGTTTGCGCAAGTTCGCGTAAACTTGTCTGCGGCGCGCTTCCGCGCCGCGAGAACAAATTTTCTTTTCCTCCCCGCGTGGCAAATTAGGAATTGCATGCGCCGCCGGAAAGGTTTGGAATAAGAACCATAGTCTCACGCCCGGCATTTTCGACGATAAAGATGATGCGGGCCCAAACGGGAGGAAAACATGAAGCGCGAGAAATGGCTTTTGGCATTCGGATTCGCCGCCGCCATCAGCCTTGGCACGTCCACGCTACACGCCGCTTCGATCATCGATGAATGGGCAAACGTGAAGGCGCCGGCGGCGCCACCGCCGCTGAAAACAGTGACGGTCGACCCGAAGACCACGGCGCTGCTAATGCTCGATTTCGTCAACCCGATCTGCGGACATACGCCGCGCTGTGTCGCCACCCTCCCGGCGGTCAAAAAGCTGCTCGACGAGGCGCGTAAGAGCGGCACGATGGTGGTCTATACCGGCATTCCTCAAGTCCCCATGACCGAAGTTGTCGCCGACTTGGCTCCGACTGGGAGCGAGCCGTACGTGCAATCGTTCATCGACAAGTTCCTCAACAGCGACCTGGAAAAAATCCTCAAGGATAAGGGCATCAAGACGGTCATCGCCGTTGGCGTTTCCGCCGTCGGCGCCGTTATGAACACGGCCAGTCACGCAGCGCAGATCGGATTCGAAGTGATAGTTCCGGCCGATGGACTATCGGCTCCGGACCTTTACTTTGAGCAATATGCGGTATGGCAACTCACCCACGCGCCGGTGATTCCGCCGCACATCACGCTGACCTCGATCGACATGATGAAGTTTTAACACCGGCGGTCCCCCGCCCGCGCATGACGCTCCGCAAATCGCCGCAAGAGCTGCGCAGCTTCCGCTGGCTCGGCCGCGACGATCTGCGCGCTTTCGGCCATCGCTCGCGGCTCCAGCAACTCGGCTATGACCGCGCCGATTGGGCCGGCAAGCCGGTGATCGGCATCGTCAATACCTGGAGCGACATCAACGCCTGCCACGGCCATTTGCGCGCCCGGGCGGAAGACGTGAAACGCGGCGTGTATCAGGCCGGCGGATTTCCCGTCGAGCTGCCGGCGATGTCGCTGGCGGAAATCTTCGTCAAGCCGTCGACCATGCTCTATCGCAATTTCCTCGCCATGGAGTGCGAGGAGCTGTTGCGCAGCCACCCGATCGACGGCGCGGTATTGATGGGTGGCTGCGACAAGACCACGCCCGGCCTCATCATGGGCGCGATCTCGATGGGGCTGCCGGCGGTCTACGTGCCGGCAGGGCCGATGCTGCGCGGCAACTGGCGCGGCCAGGTCGGAGATACATTGATGGGCGCCGTCACCCTGAGGTGCTCGGCGCGTAGCGCCGAGCCTCGAAGGGCGACGGCCCGGGCGCCTCGGCCGCATCCTTCGAGGGCCGCTACGCGGCCGTCTCAGGATGACGGTGAACAGAGCGGGAGCAAATCTAAATGACATTCACACGTTCAAGGATTTGGATGCTCGCGCTCGGCACTGCGCTGCTACTCGCCACGCTGTCCGCGCACGCGCAAAGCGCGGCGTTCAGGGTCGATCCGTATTGGCCGAAGCCGTTGCCGAACAACTGGATCCTCGGGCAGGTCGGCGGCATCTCGGTCGATGCGCAGGACAATATCTGGGTGTTTCAGCGGCCGCGCTCGCTGACCGACGACGAGAAGGGCGCCACGCTCATTCCGCCGCGCTCGAAGTGCTGCGTGCCGGCACCCTCAGTGCTGGTCTTCAATCAATCGGGCGACATCGTGAAGTCGTGGGGCGGGCCGGGTGAGAATCTCGGCTACGACTGGCCGCTGCAGGAGCACAGCATCCTGGTCGACGGCAAGGGCTTCGTCTGGCTCAGCGGCAACGGTAAGGGCGACAATATGGTGTTGAAGTTCACCACCGACGGCAAGTTCGTCAAACAAATCGGCAAAAGCGGCCCGCTGGCCACCAGCACGGATTTGAGCCAGTTCGGCATGGTGGCCGCGCTCGAATTCGACAAGCAAGCAAACGAAATCTACGCCGCCGACGGCTACGGCAATCATCGCGTCGCGGTGCTCGACGGCGACACCGGCGAGATCAAGCGCGTGTGGGGCGCCTACGGCAAGCCGCCGACCGACGACAATTTGCCGCCCTACAATCCGGATTCACCGCAGTTCGGCAACCCCGTGCATTGCATTGCGCTCGCCAAGGACGGTTTAGTCTATGTCTGCGACCGTTCGAACAACCGCGTGCAGGTTTTTCACAAGAACGGCAGCTTTGTGCGGCAGTTCGTGTTCGACCCGAAGACGCAAGGGCCGGGCTCGGCCTGGGGCCTTGCGTTCTCGCCGCTCGACAAGAAGCAAAATTACTTCGTGCTGATCGACGGCACCAACAACGTGCTGGAGACGGTGCGCCGCAAGGACGGCGCTGTCGTCGGCACCTACGGCCGGCCCGGCCGCGAGACCGGCGAGTTCCACTGGGTGCATGTCGGCAAGTTCGACTCTCGCGGCAACTTCTATACCGGCGAGGTCGATACCGGGAAACGTCTGCAGAAATGGGTGTCCGTGGAGTGATGCTCATACGTCATTCCGGTGCCGAGCGCAGCGAGGAACCCGGAATGACAGCGTAATTCTCATCGCAAGGGGTGAAGCCAGCAATGCCCAACACCAATAGGATCTCCAGTCACAAAAGGCCGGTCGTCGTCACCTGCGCAATCACCGGAAGCGGCGACACTGTCGGCAAGCACCCGGCGATCCCGGTCACGCCTGAACAGATTGCGGTGTCTGCGCTGGAGGCGGCGCAGGAAGGCGCCGCGATCGTGCATATCCACGTCCGTGACCCAAACACGGGCCTGGCCAGCTCCAAGCTCGAATATTACCGTGAGGTGGTGGAGCGCATTCGCGCCGGCAATGCCGACGTCATCATCAATCTCACGACGGGCACAGGCGCCCGCTTCGTCCCTTCCGACGACAACCCGGCAATCGGCGGGATGGGGACGACGCTCATGGCTCCGGAGGCGCGCACCCGCCATGTCGAGGCCCTGCAGCCGGAGATCTGCACGCTCGACATCACGACGATGAACTTCGGCGAATTCACCTTCGTGAACACACCGGCGCATCTTCGCGTCATGGCCAAGCGCATCTATGCGGCGGGGGCGCTGCCGGAACTCGAACTGTTCGATACCGGCAACGTCCGCTTGGCGCTGCGGCTGATCGAGGAAGGCGTGTTGAAAACGCCGGCCATGTTCCAACTTTGTCTCGGCGTCCCCTGGGGCGCGCCGGCCACGGTCGAGGCGATGATTTTGCTGCGCGACATGCTTCCGCAGGGCGCATTCTGGACCGGCTTTGCCATCGGCGGACAGGAATTTCCCATGCTTGCGCAAGCGATTCTGCTCGGCGGACATGTCCGGGTCGGTCTGGAAGACAATCTCTATATCGAGCGCGGAGTGTTTGCGAAGAACAACGCCGAATTGGTGGAGAAATCGATCAGGGTTGTTCGTGCGCTTGATTGCGTTCCGGCGACGCCCGACGAGGCCCGGGCCATCCTCGGACTAAAGGCTCACGCCGCGAAATAGGGACAAGCGTCGTCACGGCTGCCTCCGAGAGAGGACGCCCGCATGGGTTCGAGGCCGTCGAACGACGCGGCCGCCGGTCACGACGGCGCTGCGCCGCCATGCAGATGCGGCTCGCGCCGGCGCTGGTCATCGCCGAGGCGTCGCTTGCCCTCGGCATCGATGGCGCGGGCAAGCTCGGGATGATGCGCCATCACGGTACGAAAGTTGGCAAAGTCGAGGACGAGCAGGGTCGACGGCTTCGTGGTGGAGACGTTCGCGGTGCGAATCGAATCGCCGAGCAAGGCGAGTTCGCCGAAAAACGCGCTCGCGCCAAGGCGAAGGGGTACGGGCTGCACGTCGACCTGCACTTCCCCGTCGGCGATGAAGTACATGCAGTCGCCGACCTTGCCGCGGCGAATGACGGCGGTTCGCTCCGGCACCTCGACGCGGCGCAGCATGTGGGTGATTTCGGTGATCGCCGAAGGATCGAGGGTCTGGAAAAACGGCACCTTGCTGACCAGGTCCCAGGTCTGGATGAAATTGCGTCGCCGGCTTTCGGCGGCAAAACCGGTGGCGAGGATGCCGGTCCACAATCCGAAGGTCGCGATGCCGCAGATCATCACGGCGGCGCCGAGCAGATGGCCGAGATGCGTCTGCGGCACCTCATCGCCATAGCCGGTGGTCGTCAGCGTGACCACCGCCCACCACAAAGCCGCCGGCAGCGTGCCGAACGCCGCCGGCTGGCCGTTGCGCTCGAGCACATGCATGAGGGCCGACGCCAGGAAGAGCACGATCAGGAACAGCGCCAACACGCTCGCGAGCGGCTTTGCTTCGAGCACGAATACGCGTCCAAGCTGGGCGAAGCCGGGCGAGTTCTGCGCGAGCTTGAGGACCCATAATGAGGCAAAGAGCCAAGCGGTTGCCGGGGCCGCCCCGCAAAGAAGCGCAATCGGAACCGGGAATACACCGAAAATGTCGCTAATCCCCGATGGCGAGAGAAAATGGCTCATCGCCGTTCCGGCGCGCAGTGCGATGCGGACGCGGACCGCGCCCTCGATCGCAAAATACGCCAGACAGCACCACAGACAGGCGCTCAGCCAGATGCCGGCGGAGTTCCGCAGATTCGGCTCGGTGAACGCCGTCATCGCCACCAGACCGACGGCGATGACCAGGTAACGCGCAAGCGATGAGGCCCCGAAGCGGCGAAACGGTGCGGTATAATGCGCAAGATTGGAGTGCGCGCCTTTCCACATTACGCGTGCCTCGCCGCCGGCGGAAGTTGCAGTCCTGAGCCCGTATGCATGATAAATTACGCGGTCGGAGTTCGCATCACCAGTCGAAATTCCCCGACGGCCGGCCGATCAGCCGCCGTGCCATTCCTGTGCGGTTTGTCGCCGGGTTGTAGGAACTTGGAATCTGCCGCACTAGGATGGCCGTTGACCAACGAATCGGTACTGCGCGCGAAACCCTTCTTTCCCGGAACGCCATGCAGCAGAAGCAGATTTCACGCGTGGAGCTGGCGAGCTATCTGCTCTCTCCCTCGCTGTTCGGGATGCTGATCCTGATGGTGGCCGAGGCGATGCTCGCGGCCGCCACGACCTGGCTCGTCATCAATGCCGCGCGCAAGGTCGCCATCGGCCAATTCCTGCTCACCGATCTGGTCTGGATCCTGACGGCGCAATCCACTTCCTATGTGGCCGGCGTCATCAGCTGGATCTTCGCCGAGCGCGCCGGCTATCGCGGCTTCGGCAAATTCATGCTGCGCTTCGCGCGCGAGAACCGCGGCAAGGTCAAGCTGTTCAACGACAAGCCGGCGCGGGAACAGGTCGAACCGTTTCTGACCGGGGAGACGTTTCAGTGCTTCTTCAACCTGATATACGAGCTTGAATTTACGCTGAAGCTCCTGCTCGGGCTCGTTTTCAACGCCATCGTGCTGGGCGCCGAAATCGACTTCAGCCTGCCGTTCGCCTATGTCGGCGCGTTCGCCGCTTTGTTGTTGATGCAATGGGCGCTGCAGAAACCGATTACCCGTACTTATCTGGAAAACCAGCGCATGAACAACCGCGTCACCGCGCAGGGCTATACCGCGTGGGACAACATCTTCAGCGGCAACGGTTACAATCTGCGGCTCTGGCTCGCCGACTTCAAGAGCCGGCTGCGCGAAGCGCTGACCGCGCAAGTCCGCGCCATCATGGCGCGCGAGGGCATGAGCGCGATGAGCGGCATCGTCAGTCTCGCCATCGTCTTCGCCACCATCACGGTGGTGGCCGTGCACAATGCGGGCAACACGGTGTTGCTGATCGCGCTGGCGACGACGCTGCCGCGGCAGATCGAGATGACCTACGAGCTGCATCTGCTCGCCACCGGCTGGAACGATTTCATCGCCATCTGGACGCGATTCGGCGGCGTCGCCGCCAACATGCTGCCGCAGCCCGAGGAGGATTTCGACAACCGCATCAAGTTCGATCGGCTGGTGCTGCGCGAGGGCGAGGACGCCAACGTCGTCTCCTCGGTGAACGATGCGCTGCGCATCGTGCAGGCGCGGCGGACCGGCCGCATCAACATCCGCGGCGCCAACGGCACCGGCAAATCGTCGCTGCTGGCGAGCCTGAAGACCGAGTTGCGAAGGCGCGCCTTTTATTGGCCGCCGTCGGACCGGCTCGCCTTCAAGTTCACCGGCGACGTGGTGCCGGTCGATGTCGAAGGCGATCACGACGACGAGGTGATCGTGGTCTCGGAATCGATGGACAAGAAGCTCGGCTTCTCCACGGGCGAACGGCAGCTCAAATCGCTCGAGGAAATCGTCAACTCGACCGCTGCGCAGGTCTATCTGCTCGACGAATGGGACGCCAACCTCGACGCCGCGAACAAGGCCAAGGCCGAGGCGCTGGTCGAGGCGCTCGCCACGCGCGCCCGCGTTGTCGAAATCTCCCACCGCGATCGCGCCGGGTAGGCGCGGGGAATCCTCCTCCGCGGAGCGAATGCGCCGCGAGCGAGGCGGGTCGCGGATCGGCATGGTCGGTCGCCGTTGACGGTTGCGGCGCCGACTTCTAACACGTGGCGCGGAGGGCGAAAGACCGCCGGGCGCCGCCGGTCAAGAAGCGACCGAATCCCCCTCCCTACCCTCCCCCCCCGCGGGGGAGGGTAGGGAGGGGGGTTGGCTCAAACCCGGCGATACCATCGAGGTCGAATGCCCCGACATCGGCGTGCTGTGCAATTCCGTGGTGGCGAGGCGTGACCAGGACCGTCCGCGCGGCTTGCGTCATCGGCTGGCCGGTCGAACATTCGCGTTCGCCGCTGATCCACAATTATTGGCTCAGGCGCTACGGGATCGCCGGCGAATACCGGCGCGAGGCGGTGCCGCCGGAAGAGTTCGCCGCATTCATCGGATCGCTCGCCGCGCGCGGCTATGTCGGCGCCAACGTCACCTTGCCGCACAAAGAGGCGGCGCTGGCGCTGTCAGAGCCCGATGAGCGCGCCCGCGCGGTCGGCGCCGCCAACACGCTGTGGCTCGACGGCGGGCTGCGCTCGACCAACACCGACGTCGAGGGTTTTTTGCACAATCTCGACGCCGGCGCGGCGCATTGGGATCAGGGCTTGGGCAAAGCGGTGGTGCTCGGCGCAGGAGGCGCGGCGCGCGCCGTGATCTACGGCCTGATGACGCGCGGCGTCGAGCGGCTCGTCCTCGTCAACCGCAGCCTCGGCCGGGCCGAGATTTTGCAGCAAAAATTCGGCGCGCCCGTGCTGGTAGCGCGCTGGGAAGAGTTGAACGCCACGCTCGCCGATGCGGCACTCTTGGTCAACACCACGACGCTCGGCATGCAGGGACAGCCTGATCTCGTCGTCGATCTCGCGCCCCTGCCCGGCGACGCCGTCGTCGCCGATCTCGTCTATGTGCCGGTTGAGACGCCGCTCATCGCGGCGGCAAAGGCCCGCGATCTGCGCACGGCCGATGGGCTCGGCATGCTGCTGCATCAAGCCGTGCGCGGTTTTACGCTGTGGTTCGGAAAAAAACCCACCGTGACGCCGGACTTACGTCAATTGGTCGAAGCCGATCTCGGCCCTTCCGCCGCGAAGCCGGGCAGAATAACCTAGCCTGGGGGCTTCGATACGGTCCGCCAGGGCGTGGCCCGCGGGCAAAGCTCGGTGACACGATGATGGCAACGATGATGCGAAGGGCGGTAGGCGCGATCGCCTTTGCCTTGATGTCCGCAGCTTCGATGGCGGCGGCGCAGCAGCCGCAGACGGTGCGCTTGCGCGGCACGATCGAAAGTGTCGACGGCCAACTCCTGAGCGTGAAAGGGCGCGATGGCGCCTCCATGAATGTGAGGCTCGCCGAAAACGCGCCGGTGCGCACCGTGATCAGGATGGCGCTCGCCGATGTCAAACAGGGCAGCTTCGTCGGCATCACCGCTATCCCGCAGCCCGACGGCACCCAGAAGGCCGTGGAAATTCACATCTTCCCCGAAGCCATGCGCGGCACCGGCGAGGGCCACCGGCCTTGGGACCTCATGCCGGACAGCACCATGACCAACGCCAACGTCGACAGCGTGGTCGTCAGCGCCGACGGCCAGGTGCTGGTTTTGAAATACAAAGACGGTGAGAAGAAGTTTATTGTGCCGGCGAACGTCGAGGTCGTTGAGTTCGCTCCGGCGACCACGTCCGACCTCAAGCCGGGCGAAAAGGTCTTCGTCGCCGCGGCGAAGAAGCTGCCCGACGGCTCGTTGGAAGCGCCGAACATCACCGTCGGCCGCGACGGCGTCAGTCCGCCGATGTGAGCGTCGATCCGGGCGGGCCTGCCTTATGGCACGGCAATTGCTCGTTCATTGCTGCCGCACGCAAGCGGCAGGAGGTCGTCCATGACGCGAGCCGAACTCACTGAGAAAATGCTCGGCATCAAGCGCGAAAACGGATGGAGCTGGAAACATATCTGCGGCGAGATCGGCGGCATGTCGCCGCTCTTGATCACCGGCGCAGTGCTCGGCCAGATGAAGCTGACGAAGCCGCAGGCGGCGAAAGCCGCCGAATTGTTCGCCCTGAGCAAGAGCGAACAGGCGCTGCTCAACGAGGTGCCGTACCGCGGCACGGCGATGCCGCCGACCGACCCGCTGATCTACCGTTTCTACGAATTGGTGATGGTCAACGGCCCGGCATTGAAGGCGCTGATCGAAGAGGAGTTCGGCGACGGCATCATGTCGGCAATCGATTTCGACCTGCAGATAGAGCGCCAAGCCGACCCCAAGGGCGACCGCGTGAAGCTCACGATGTCGGGGAAATTCCTGCCCTACAAATACTACGGCGCGACCGGCAACGCGCAGGCGTATGGCTATAAGGAGGAATGAGCGGCGGACTTACCCCGCCGCGATCACGCGGCGATCGATTTCTTCGATGCTGGTGACGCCGGTCAGCGCCATGCTGACGTCGAGCTCGTTGCGCATGATCTCGATGGCGCGCGCGGCGCCGGCCTGTCCGCCGGCGCCGAGCCCGTAGATATAGGCGCGGCCGCTCAGGCAGGCGCGCGCGCCGAGCGCCAGCGCGCGCATAATATCCTGGCCGGAGCGGATGCCGCCGTCGAACAAGATCTCGATCGACGATCCGACCGCCTCGACGATCGGCGGCAGCGCCGCGATCGAGGACGGCGCGCCGTCGAGCTGGCGGCCGCCATGGTTCGACACCACCAGCGCCGCCGCGCCGGTCTTCGCCGCGATGCGCGCGTCCTCGACATCGAGGATGCCTTTGAGGATAAGCTTGCCGGGCCAAAGTCCGGCGATCCACTCGACGTCCTTCCAGCTCAGCGCCGCATCGAACTGGCCGGCGATCCAGCGCGACAATGAATTGACATTCTCCATGCCGCTGATATGGCCGGCGATATTGCCGAAGGTCCTGCGCTTGCCGCGGGCGACGCTCAGCGCCCAACTCGGCTTGGTCGCGATATCAAAGAGATTCTTGATGCGCAGCTCCGGCGGCACGGCCATGCCGTTCTTGATATCGCGGTGGCGCTGGCCGAAGACTTGCAGATCGACGGTGAGCACCAGCGCGCTGCATTTGGCCGCCGCCGCCCGCTCGATCAGCGCGCGCACAAAGCCGCGGTCCTTCATGACGTAGAGCTGGAACCAAAACGGTTTGTCGACGGCGGCCGCGACATCCTCGATCGAGCAGATCGACATGGTCGAAAGGCAGAACGGGATGCCCGCTTCCTGCGCGGCGCGGCACGCCAAAATCTCGCCGTCGCCGCGCTGCATGCCGCAAAGCCCGATCGGCGCCAGAGCGAGCGGCAGCGCCACCGGCTCGCCGAGAATCGTGGTGCGGGTGCTGCGATTGGACACATCGACGAGAATGCGCTGGCGCAGCTTGATGCGCTCGAGATCGGCGCGGTTGGCGTTGAGCGTCTGCTCGGCATAGGAGCCCGCCTCGGCATAGTCGAAGAACATGCGCGGCACCCGGCGACGGGCGGTCTGCCGCAGGTCCTCGATGCAGGTCATGGTTCGCATGGCTGGCAATTCCCCGAGTTCCACACGCCTCGATAGCACAATGCGGCGCGCATCTCCCGGCTGACGCTCGACCGTGGAGGACACCTTTTTCGGGTTCCATGCGGAACCCGCCCTCTGGCCTCGGCGCAAGCCATTGATTCGCCTTGCTATTTGGCGGTCGTATGATGCAGAAAGCCTTACTGCGGGAAGTAAGATTACGGAATATTTTTTGAGGCAGATGTCACTCGAAACCGGCTAATATCGCCGTTTGTGACGGCAGGCGGTGGGGCAACATGGTTCGCAAATATTTCGGCACCGACGGCATTCGCGGCCGCGCTAACGACGTGATCACCGCGGAATTGGCGCTCAAGACGGGGCAAGCCACCGGCCTCGTCTTCCGTCGCGGCGAACATCGCCATCGCGTGGTGATCGGCAAGGATACCCGGCTCTCCGGCTATATGATCGAGACGGCGCTCGTCGCCGGCTTCACCTCGGTCGGCATGGACGTGCTGTTGCTCGGACCGATGCCGACCCCGGCCGTCGCCATGCTCACGCGCTCGATGCGAGCCGACCTCGGCGTTATGATATCGGCGTCCCACAACCCGTTCGACGACAACGGCATCAAGCTGTTCGGGCCGGACGGCTACAAGCTTTCGGACGAGGTCGAGCAGGGCATCGAGCAACTGATCGACGCCGACATCACCAAGCGCCTGGCGAAGAGCAAGGACCTCGGGCGCGCCAAACGTATCGATGGCGTGAACGACCGCTATATCGAATTCGCCAAGCGCACGCTGCCGCGTAATCTTTCGCTCGAAGGCCTGCGCGTCGTCATCGACTGCGCCCACGGCGCCGCCTATCGGGTGGCGCCCGACGCGCTCTGGGAACTCGGCGCCGAGGTCGTCTCCATCGGGGTCGAGCCGGACGGCTTCAACATCAACCGCGAATGCGGTTCGACGGCGCCGGACGCGCTCTGCCGCAAGGTGCGCGAGATGCGCGCCGATATCGGCATCGCGCTCGACGGCGACGGCGACCGCGTCGTCATCGCCGACGAGCAAGGCCACCTGATCGATGGCGACCAACTTCTGGCGGTGATCGCGGAAAGCTGGCGCGATGATGGGCTGCTCACCAAGCCGGGGATCGTCGCTACCGTGATGTCGAACCTCGGTCTCGAACGGCATCTGAAATCGCTCAAGCTTTCCCTCACGCGGACGCCGGTCGGCGACCGCTACGTGCTCGAATACATGCGCGAGCATGGTTACAATGTCGGCGGCGAGCCGTCGGGCCACATCATCCTTTCCGATTACACCACGACCGGCGACGGCTTCGTCGCCGCGCTGCAGGTGCTGGCGGTGGTGAAGAAGCAGAATAAGCCGGTGTCGCAAGTGTGTCACCGCTTCGCCGCCTTGCCGCAGGTGCTCAAGAACGTGCGCTATCGCAGCGGCAAGCCGCTGGAAAATTCAAAAGTGCGCTCGGCAATCGAAGATGCGGAACAGCGCCTTGACGGTCACGGCCGGCTGGTGGTGCGGCCGTCGGGAACCGAGCCGGTGATCCGCGTCATGGGTGAAGGCGACGATAAGGCGCTGGTGGAAGAAATCGTCGACAACATCGTCGACGCCCTCACCGACCACGCCGCGTGACACTATCGTTCTCGCGACGCTCGTGACTCCCTCGCCCCGCGCGCGGGGAGAAGGTGGGGTGAGGGGACCTCTCCGCTGGGTTCAGAATTTCGGCGCTCAGACTCGCTGAGAGGCCCCCTCACCCGCCGCGCTCCGCGCGGACGACCTCTCCCCGCGCGGCGGGGAGAGGTGAAATAGAAGCCCGTTCTCGCGACGCATGCGCGCCCGAGCTTTGCCAACGCCATTCACAAAATCGTCCCGCGGAGCAGGATCGCGTCACGCCTGAACCGGCGGTGGGACCGGCTTTCGGCTCGATCATGCTCTGCTAACAAGTAGCCCGGATTGAGCGGCAGCGAAATCCGGGAACGAATGTCCGGCTCGGATGCCGCTCCCGGGTTTCACTTCGTTCAACCCGGGCTACAAACTACAAACAAAAGGGAAGCGGAACGCCGGCAGGCGCTTTAGTCCAAAC